>JAUNOT010000029.1 GCA_030537065.1 Conchiformibius sp. | reverse complement strand
GTGTCGGCAAAACCTGATAAAACCCTACATTTTCACGCAGCGGCTTATTTTGCGCGTTTCAGGGCGTTTTCCTGCTGGAAGGTATATCGGAATAGGTTTAAGCGGCGAAACGCTGTCTGTGCGCTTTTGTGCGCCAGCAAACGGCGGTTTTATCCAAAGCGGGTAAAGCTGCCTTTTTTATAAGGTCAAAAAACCCGCGTTTGCCTGTGGCTCGCAAATTATTGGTACGCACTTTGGTACGCACCACGCCAAAACCTAATAAAACTTAAAACCTGATAAAACCTGAAGCCGTTTCTCGATACACGGCAGCGGCTCGCTGGTGTGGGGAATGTACCGACACCAGCCATCAAACGCGCCCTGCCCTGCTTACAGGCGGCTGTGCGTGCCCTTTTTATGGACTCCGAAAATTCCGACACAGGCAGCTGTGCGCTTCACAGGATTTGCCTTTTTATGGACTGAAAAAATTCCGACATACGCGCCCTGCTTACAGGCGGCTTGCCGACAGTTTTTCAATATAGGCGTTAATTTCGTTTTCCAGCCAGCCGGTGGCATTAGCGGAAATTTTGAACGGACGGGGAAAATCGGGGTCGTAGTGGCGGCTTTTGGGATTGCATTTGTTCCATACCGTGCCGGTGGAAATATCCAATCGGGCGGCAACGGTTTTAACGCGCAATACGGTGTTGTTTTGCATAATGGCTTTTCCTTGTACGGGGTTGAACGATAGGCAAAATAATAACCGCCCTTGTAGGGCGGTTTGTCTGATTTCAACTGAAAAGAAAAGCGGCTTGTCTGATTTCAGCTAGGACTGCAAACGCTCCAAACCGTATTGAATATATTTTGCCAGCGTGTTTTTATCGGGCGGATTGCCCAATTTGTCGGCTTGCCGTTGCCATTCTTGGCGTATGGTTTCGGCGGCTTCGTAGGGCTGGGTGCAATCAGTTTTAGTAAACATGACTGCCAGCGCAGCAATAATTTCAGCCTGCTTGTTGCGGGCTTTGGTGGTCGGCTCTGCCTGTTTGTTGGTAACGGGGTTTTTTGGATTGCGCCGTGCTACAAAATCATCAAGGTTGGGCAATTTAATTTTATCAGGCGGCTGATTGGCTGCTTGAGAAAACATAATTTGAACTGCGTTTATAAAAGTTTCTTTACGGAAAAATAGTTCAAAATCATAATCACCCAATAATTCATCATGCTTGATTGTTGAGTTATTACTGCACATATTTTCAATAAATTCTTCTGTGTGTGGCGAAAATTCTTTACCGTCTTCATTGACAGGCTGGCAAATAAAACTAATTTCTCTCCCGTGTTGTTTTTGCCATCGCTCCCAATCAATAGGGTTATCTGCATCATAATAAATACCTTTTAAATCCCTGTGGTAAGCCGCCCCTGCCATGCGCTCATCAAATCGGTATTTGTGCAAAAACTCACCTATCTGCCTAAAATTCACTTCATTGCGTTCAACAAAAACAAGATATTCCATTGCATCGCCCGCATGGATAAATTCGCCGTCTTTTTTGCTTACATCATCAAAAATAATACCCATATTTTTCCATTCCATCACTTCAAACAACACGCGCCTTTTCACGCTCCTATACCAGCAGCCGTTAATTTGCTGGTGTCGCCCGTTTGTCGGCTTTCCGCCCTGCCTCAAACAAGGCGGCTGCCGATATGTTTATCGCGTGTACACATTCCAAGAATAGGTTTAAAAAAAGCCGATTTTTAAGCATATCGGCTTTATAAAAAACAGCTATTTCATATTAAACAATCGCCTGAATCCCTTTATCCCTTACCAACACCAGCAACTTTAAAGCTGCACCGCTGGGCTTGCTGATGCCGCGCTCCCATGCGGACACTTGGTTTTTGCTGATGTTCAGGTAATGGGCGAAACTCGCTTGTGTCAGGGCTTCTTTTTCCCGTATGGCGCGGATTTCGTCTCTGTCCAATGGGGGAACAGGGGTCAGGCAGCTTTTATCAAACTGGCGCATCTGTGTATCGCCAATCACGCCTATATCGTGCAAGCCCTGCATGGTTTCATGTATGGCGGCGCACACATCGCTTTTGTATTTCATGATGCTGTTTTTGTGGTGTGTTTGGCGGTAAAGCCGATTTGAATACCCAACGCATCTAAAACCTTGCTGATGATTTCATAGCGGGGGTTGGCATCGGGCAACAGGGATTGGCGTATGCTTTCTTGCGGTATGCCTGTTTCTTTAGCAAGGTTTATCATGCCTTTTGCTTTTGTGGCTTCCGCAATGGCTGCCAAAAAAATATTGTGGTCGTCTGCTTCCGCAGCTTCTTGTGCGGCGGCTTCCAAAAATAGGGCAATATCGGTTTCATCATGTAAATATTTGCTTACGTCCAAAGGTGCGGTTTTAATCATTTTCCATCTCCTGTTTCATTTGTTTGGCTCGTGCTATATCGGCTTGCTGTGTAGCCTTGCTTCCGCCCATCAGCATAAAAATCACAATTTGCCCCTGTATGGTGTAGTACAGGCGATAGCCTTGTCCGACATCTATTTTCATCTCGCTTACACCGCCGCCCACGCTGCGCCAATTACCTAAATTGCCTGAAGCTGCCCGAATTAAGCGGGCGGCAATTCGGGCTTTGGCTTGGCGGTCGCTTAATTTTTCCAGCCATTCATCAAATATTTCTGTGGTTTGGACAAGGTATTTCATAGCTGTGATTATAACAGCTTTGTTACCGCATTAAACGGCATTCAACACCGTTAGACAATCTACCCAAACAGGGCAATCAGCCACCTTTTCCATGCGGTAGCGAATAAGGTAGCGAATAGTATTTTTATGGAAATCCAATCAGAACATTGGTTTAATAAAAAAGGTAGCGAATAGGGTAGCGAATGATTTTAAGGGTTTTCACAAGGGTTTCTCTTGTTAAACAGTCAATTAGCGTTTCAGGTAGCAAGGTAGCAAGTAAAAACAGGTTTTTTATCGCGCGTGTACTGTTTCTTATCGTGGCAGGCTGCCTGAAACCTTTGCTTTGCCCCATACAAAACGCCCCTATGGTTTGGTCATAGGGGCGTGTGTTTATCCGTTTGTGGCTTCGTCATAATACCGTTTCAGGTGGTCGGCATACCATTGCATGATTTCCGTCCTTTGTGGCAGATATTCGGCACGGTTATAAGCGGCGCGTATTTTGTCTTTGGGAACGTGGGCTAATTGCCGCTCTATGGCATCGGGATTAAAGCCCTGTTCGTTTAGTATGCTGCTGGCAAGGCTGCGGAAGCCGTGCGGCGTGGCAATGCCTTTATAGCCCATGCGGTTAATAATGGTATTCAGGGTGGCTTCGCTGATATAGCCGTCTTTGACACGGCTGGGAAATAAATAGGGCGTATGCCCCGTGATGGCTTGCAGCTCTTGCAGCAGTTGCACAGTCCAATCGGCAAGGGGTATCAGGTGGTCGCGGGGTACTTTCATGCGCTGAGCGGGAATCAGCCATATACGCTGCTGAAAATCAATCTCTTGCCATTGTGCGCCCCTTAATTCGTTACTCCTGACAAACACCAGCATCAGTATCATGATTGCCAAGCGGTTTTGCTGTGTGATGGCGGCAACACTCAAACTGCTGTAAAACTCGGTTAAACGCTCGGACGGCAAAGCAGGCATATGGCGGGTATCGGCTTTAACGATAAAACGGCTCAACGGGGCGGCAGGATTGCCATTTACCAGCTCCAATATCACAGCATAGTTAAAAATCTTGTCTATGCGCTGGCGTACTTTATCAGCAGAAACAGCCGCCCCGCGCCCGCTTATACCGTCCAACACGGCTTTAATATCCCTAACGGTAATTTCGGCAATGGGTCGGTTGCCGATATGGGGGAATACGTCCAATTCCAACGAATGCCATACACGGGCAGCATGGCTGGGCTTCCATCGGGGCAGTTGTTGTGTGTGCCATTGTTCGGCAATAGCCTTAAAGGTATTGGCAAGGGCGGCAGCGCGTTCTTGTTTGGCTGCCTGTTTGGCCGCGCTGGGGTCTGTACCCTGTGCCAGCATCTGCTTGGCCTGCTCTCTTGCTGCCCGTGCTTCCGCCAATGACACGGCAGGGTAAGTACCGACAGCAAGGGTTTTCTGCTTACCGTCAAAACGGAAGTTCAGCCGCCAATATTTACCGCCGTTGGGCTTAATCAACAAATACAGCCCGCCGCCATCGGATAATTTTTGTTGTTTGGCGGCAGGCTTGGCATTTCTGATTTGACGGTCGTTTAGGGGCATTTTGTTGATGCTGCTTCAAGGCAAAATAAAAGTACCAACAAATATACCAACAAAAAAAGGTTGCTTCAATTAGGCGGAATTGGACGGAATTAGACAAGGGAAAGGGAAAAGCGGGGCAAGAGAAAACCATTTAATCTTTATATTTCATATACTTGGTTTACGGCGTTAGACGGTATTAGACGTAAAAAAACAGCCCCGAAAGGCTGTCTTTTTTTTAGTTTGGTGCCGACAATGAGACTTGAACTCATACGACCTTACGGTCACTACCCCCTCAAGATAGCGTGTCTACCAATTTCACCATGTCGGCATAAATTTTATTTTTTCTTCTCTTTTTTGTCTGAAGATTTTTTACCATCCGATTTTTTGGACTTCTTATCAGATTTATCTTTTTTATCAGACGCTGTCCTTTTATCCGATTTTTCTGTTACGGCTTTGGCTGTTACTGCACCCGCTACGGCTGCTGCAGTTGCTGCCATAGGCGAAGCTAACGAAGTTTCGGAAGCTTGTTCGGTTGTTACACTTGTGCCCACAACCTGTTCGCTAACCGGAATTACAGGTTGCTCCACATCGCTTTGAGCAGGTAAAACACTACTGCTTTGCTGAACATTACTAAAATCTAAAGCAGATTTATTATTAGTGTGAATATAACCCAGCGCCAAGCAGGAAGCAAAAAATACTGCCGCACTAATACCAGTCATCCGACTCAAAAAATTAGCATTACCGCCCGAACCGAATACGCCTTGTGCACTACCCGAACCGCCGAAACTGGCACCCGCATCGGCGCCTTTACCGTGCTGCATTAACACCAATCCGATAATGGCTAAAGATGAGAAAATATTGACAATCCAGATGATGGTTTTAAAGGCTTCCATATATTTAGTCGGTTTAGGCTGCCTGTGCAGCATTGATAATTGCAGCAAAAGAGTCAAATTTTAATGAGGCCCCACCAACCAATGCGCCGTCTACATGGGGCACACTAAAGATTTCAGCTGCATTTTTATCATTGACACTGCCGCCATAAAGGATGCGGATATTAGCATCATCGCCACATAATGACAAGACATCATTATAAATAAATTGGTGCATATCGGCGATTTGTTCTTTTGTGGCTGTTTTTCCGGTGCCGATAGCCCAAACAGGTTCATAAGCAACGGCAAAATTTTTTGTTTTTAACCCTTTAAAGACAGACAATTGATATGCAACAGCTTCTTTTTCCCGACCGTCTTCCCGCTCTTTCAAGCTTTCGCCGACACATAAAAGGGGAATTAGGCCGACTTTTAATACATTTTCAATTTTTCGGCGCTGTACGTCGTTTTTTTCATTGAAATAAAGACTGCGTTCAGAATGGCCGATTAATACAATATCCACGCCGATATCATGCAGCATCTCGGCCGACACCTCACCCGTATAGGCACCACTACCGGAAAAACGGCTGACATCTTGGGCACAAGTATAAATAGGGTTGTCCAAAACAATTTGAACAGCCTGATGAACCTGCAATAAATAGGCAGTCGGCGGAGAAATGCCGATACATACGCGGTCGGCATTGGGAAATCCCCGCAATTGATGTACCAAACTGTTATTGTCCTGTAATCGGCCGTTCATTTTCCAGTTGCCGACCACCCATTTTTGTTGCCAGATATTGTGCATAACGACACCCATTCGGTTGCAGGATAAAACGGTAGCATTTTACCGCAATTTCAGGCTGCCTGAAACGGCTGCCTGTTATAATTGCTACCTGTATTGTCCAAGTAAGCGAATCATGTTGCCCAAGCCGAATTTTACTTTGATTTTGTCTGTGTTTATTGTGGCAAGCTGCGGTCTGGCCTATGAGCTGGTGATGGCGGCTTTGGCCAGTTATCTTTTGGGCGACAGTATTTTGCAGTTTTCGTCCATTATCGGGCTGTATTTGTTTTCTATGGGCATCGGCGCACATCTGACGCGCTATATCCGCGATGAGGACACGCTGACGCGCTTTATTGAAATCGAGCTGCTGGTGGGATTGGCAGGCGGTTTGTCGGCATTGTTTTTGTTTGTGGCGTTCGGGCTGGCGGCCGCGCCGTTCCGGACGCTGCTGTACGCGCTGGTGCTGGTGGTCGGCACGGTGGTCGGCATGGAAATTCCTTTGGTGATGCGCGTGTTGAACCGCGAACAGACGGATTTTAAGGATTTGGTGGCGCGGGTTTTGACGTTTGATTATTTGGGTGCGCTGGCGGTGTCGCTGCTGTTTCCGTTGCTGCTGGCACCGCGTTTGGGCATGGCGCGTTCGGCTTTGCTGTTCGGGCTGCTGAACACGCTGGTGGCCTTGCTGACGGCGCGGGTGTTTCGGGCGCAGCTGCCGCGTTACCGCGCTTTGATGTGGCGCGGACGGGTGGTGTTGGCGGTGTTGGCTTTGGCGTTTGCCTATGCAGGCAGCATGACTTTGGCGGCAGAACAGCGTTATTTCGGCGACCCGATTGTGTATGAAAGCCACTCGCCGTATCAGCGTTTGGCGGTTACGCGCTGGAAAGACGATATCCGTCTGTATATTAACGGCAACTTGCAGTTCTCCAGCAAAGACGAGGCGCGTTACCACGAGGCTTTGGTGCTGCCTGCGATGCAGACGGCGGCACGGCGCGAAAAAGTGTTGATTTTGGGCGGCGGCGACGGTTTGGCGGCGCGTGAAGTGTTGAAATATCCCGATGTTAAGCAAGTCACTTTGGTGGATTTAGACCCTGAAATGACGCACACGTTTCAAACCGCCGCCGAACTGGTCAAGCTCAACGGCAACGCGCTCAACCATCCGAAAATGCGGATTATCAACGCCGATGCGGCACAATGGCTGCAAGGAACGGACGAACGTTTTGACGTGATGATTATTGATTTGCCCGACCCTTCTAATTTTTCGCTGGGCAAGCTGTATTCCGTGCCGATGTACCGTTTGGCGGCACGGCACTTGGACGAAGGCGGACTGATGGCGGTACAGTCCACTTCGCCGTATTTTGCGCCGAATGCGTATTGGTCGGTGGTAGCGACGTTGGAAGCGGCAGGGCTGAATACCCTGCCCTATCATGTTTATGTACCGTCTTTCGGCGAATGGGGTTTTGTGTTGGCAGGGCGCGGCGGCAGTTTCAGGCAGCCTGAGAGTTTTGACGTGCCCACCCGTTATCTGAATGCCGAAACCGCCGCCGCCCTGTTTCGTTTTCCGCCCGATATGGCGCGGCGGCAGGTAGAAGCCAATTATTTGAACAATCAGGCTTTGGTGGCGTATTTTGAACAGGATTGGGCGAAGGTGATGCGGTAGATTCTATCATTTTTTATAGTTAAAATGTTTAATTTTTCATACATGAGTTAAAAATGACCTACTCCTCCGACCTGCGCCAAAAAGTCTTGGAAAAACTGGAACAGGGCTACAGCATCCACCAAACAGCCAAGCTGTTCGGCATTCATTTCACCACCGTGCGTAATTGGAAAAAGCAGCCGCTTCCCACCACACCCAAACCGCCACAACTACGGCCGCCCAAGAAAATCTCCAAAGAGGCGCTGTTGGCAGACGTAGAAGCCTATCCGACCGATTACCTGTATGAACGGGCAGCCCGTTTCGGCTGTACGGCACCGTCCATACGGCAGGCATTAATCCGTTACGGCATCAGCCGAAAAAAAACCGCTTAAAACACCCCAAAGCCGACTCTGTCCGGCGCAAACGGTTTTTACGTTTGCAGGAACGTTACCGACGCAGGGGTAAGGGTTTGGTTTACTTGGACGAAAGCGGTTTCCGTCGCGATTGGGTCAGAGCTTATGGCTATGCGGCCAAAGGCAAACCCTGTGTGGTCGAACACGATTGGCACGGTAAAAACCAAGTTAATGCCATAGGTGCATGGCATAAAGACAAACATCTGTTTGCGGTAGGTTTGTTTGAGTGGGGGATTAACGGTACGGTGTTTCAAACATGGGTTGAAAAGGTTTTGCTACCCCAATTGCCGTGTAACAGTGTAGTGGTCATGGACAATGCCTCTTTCCACAAAAGGGCGGCGCTTATCAGGCTGCTTGAAGAAAAAGGGCATACTGTTTTATGGCTGCCGCCGTACAGTCCCGATTTTAATCAGATTGAGAAGGTATGGGCTTGGATAAAATCACTGCGTAATAAATGGCGTTTAAATGATATTGAGCAGTTGTTCTCAACATGTATGAATTATTAAACTTTTTCACTATATGGTTCAGAATGTTGGTTTGCAGCGTTAGACGTAAAAAAACAGCCCCGAAAGGCTGTCTTTTTGTGAGTTTGGTGCGGACGGAGAGACTCGAACTCTCACACATCTCTGCGCCAGAACCTAAATCTGGTGCGTCTACCAATTTCGCCACGTCCGCAAAAGTGCTAATTATACGTCAATCACGCCGTAAAAGGCAATTTAGTTGCGCCCCAGCAGCATGGCATCGCCGTAGCTGAAAAAGCGGTATTGCTGTTCAACGGCATGTCGGTAAACCGTGCGGATGTGTTCCGTGCCTGCCAGTGCCGACACCAGCATCAGCAGGGTGGATTTGGGCAGGTGGAAATTGGTAATCAGGCGGTCAATCACGCGGAAGGTGTAGCCGGGCGTGATAAAAATATCGGTATCGCCCGTGCCGGCTTGCAGGCTGCCTGAACGTGCCGCTGATTCTACCGCCCGCAGCGAAGTCGTCCCCACCGCCCACACTCTGCCGCCGCGCCGCCGTGTTTCCGCCACCGCGTCCACCACGCTTTGCGGCACGTCAAACCATTCGCTGTGCATTTTGTGTTCGGCGATATTGTCGCTGCGTACCGGCTGGAACGTGCCTGCGCCGACGTGCAGGGTCACTTCGGCGGTGCGCACACCTTTTTGGTGCAGGGCGGCCAACACGGTTTCGGTAAAGTGCAGGCCTGCGGTGGGGGCGGCCACCGCGCCCTGATATTTGGCGTAAACGGTTTGGTAACGGCTGTCGTCGTTGTCGTCGGCGGCACGGACAATATACGGCGGCAGGGGCAGGCGGCCGTGTTGTTCCAGCAGTTGATAAACGTTCAGGCTGCCTGAAAAACGCAGGCGGAAGAGTTCACCCTCGCGCGCTTGCATCACGGCGTGCAGTCCGCCGTCAAAATGCAGTTCGCTGTCGGGTTTGGGCGATTTGGATGAACGGATATGGGCAAGGGCGGTGTGTTCGTCCAATACGCGCTCTATCAGGGCTTCAATTTTGCCGCCGCTGGCTTTTTGACCGAACAGGCGGGCTTTCATCACTTTGGTATTGTTGAAAATCAGCAAGTCGTCCGCGCCGATAAAGTCGGGCAACTCGGTAAAAATATGGTCGGACAGGGGGCGGTCGGGCAAGGCGGCCAGCAGGCGGCTGCTGCCGCGCTCGGCGGGCGGATGTTGGGCGATTAGGTGTTCGGGCAGCTCAAAATCAAAATCGGCAAGGCGCATGTGGGTCGGTCTTTAAACAAAACGGGGAATTATAGTCAATGCACTTTGATTTTCATATGGTGGTGCGCAGCCTTATGTATAAAGGATAAATAGTCTGACCCTCAACACAGGTTCTAAAATTTCTCTATCTGCGCCTGCTCCGCCAGCACCTGCCGCAAAGCGTCCAGCCCGCCGCCGTCGCGTGCCGACAGCCGTACCGCTACGGTTTCGCCCGCCGCATTGCGGCACACGCCGTTTTGCCGTTCCGCTTCGGGCAGGCGGTCGGTCTTGTTTAACAGCAGGATTTGCGGCACTTTGTCTGCGCCGATTTCCGCCAGCACATCGTTTACGTCTTGAATTTGCCGCTCGTATTCGGGGTGCGACACATCGGCCACATGCAGCAGCAGGTCAGCCAGCGCGGTTTCTTCCAAAGTGGCGGCAAAGGCAGACACCAAGCGGTGCGGCAGATTTTGTACAAAGCCAACCGTATCGGTCAGCACCACGCTGCATTGCGGATTAAGATACAGCCGCCGCGCCGTGGTGTCCAAGGTGGCGAACAACTGGTCTTTGGCCAACACATCGGCTTTGGTTAAGCGGTTAAACAGGGTGGACTTGCCCGCATTGGTGTAGCCCACCAGTGCAACGGTTTTCAGGCTGCCTGAAAGCCGCGCTTTGCGGCGGGTGGCACGCTGTTTTTTCACATCGGCCAAACGGCGGCGCAAACTGTTGATGCGCGTTTGAATCAGACGGCGGTCGGTTTCCAGCTGCGTTTCGCCGGGACCTTTCAGGCCGATGCCGCCTTTTTGGCTTTGCAGATGGCCGTAACCGCGCACCAAACGCCCCGCCAGATGCGAAAGCTGTGCCAGTTCCACTTGCAGCTTGCCTTCCTGACTTTGCGCCCGTTGCGCGAAAATCGCCAAAATCAGCCCGACCCTGTCCAATACACGGCATTGCAGCACTTTTTCCAGATTGCGTTCCTGCGTAGGCGACAATTCGTGATTGACCACCACCAAGCCGATATTGTGGGCGCGAACCGCCGCCGCCCATTCTTCGGCTTTGCCCGTGCCGACCAGCAACGCGGGATGGGGGCGGTCGCGTTTGGCGGTTTCGGTGCAGACCAGCTCGCCACCGGTTGCGCGCACCAATTCGGCGGCTTCTTCCAAAGCGGCGCGAAAATGACGTTCACGGCTTTCGCTGCTGCCTGAAAAAGATTCGGCAAACATCACGCCGAGCAGCATAATGCGTTCGGCTTGGTCAAGGGATTTGTCGGGGGAAGAAAAACGGCGCGTCATAGACAACTTTCACAAAATCGCTTATTAAACAGGCGGCGGCGTTTTGCCGGACGGTTTTTTTGCCGGAATCCAATCGCTGCGTACCAGCAGCATCAGGCAGCCTGCCACAATCATGCCCAAAGCGATAATCGGCGAAGCAGGCACGGCATAATGATGGTTGGCATAAACGCCGGCACCGGCATACAGCAGCAACGGTGAAGCCAGCGCCGTGTGTTTATTAAATCCATCGGTCAGCAACAGCAGCACGCCCACCGCCGCCAGCGCAAAGGCGGCAATGTCTGCACCGTCGGGAAACCAGTCGGCACTTTTCAACAGCCACAAAGTGCCGACCGTAATCAGCGACACCGGCAACAGCGAAGATTTCGTCATGATTTATCCTTTCAGGCAGCCCGCCCGTTTTGGGACGGCACTTGAAAAATTTGACGGCTGTCCAAGTCCACGGCGGTCAGGCAGCCGCCCCACAACGCGCCGGTATCCAAAGCCAGCACGCCCGATTCGGTGTGCAGGCCGAGTGCCGACCAATGGCCGAATACGACGGTATGGCTTAAATGGCGGCGGTCGGGCGCGTCAAACCAAGCGCGGCTGCCTGAAGGAATGTCAGCGTAAACCGATTTGTAATCGTAATCCAGCGAACCGTCCGCATTCAAAACGCGCATCCGCGTAAACACATTGGTAATCAGGCGCAGCCGTTCCATGCCGCTTAATTCGGGTGACCAACGCGCCGGACGGTTGCCGTACATTTGCGCGAAAAAGTCGGCGGGGTGCTTGCCGCGCAGAACGTGTTGCACTTCCGCCGCCCGTTCCGCCGCCTGCGCCACCGTCCATTCGGGCAGCATGCCGGCGTGTACCAAAACATGACGGTCGTCGTGCAGCAGCAAGGGTTGGGCGCACAGCCATTGTGCGGTTTTGGCGTATTTGGGGTGTTGGAGGACGGGGGCGAGGGTGTCGCCTTTTTTCAGGCGGCCGTAGCCGAAACCGAGTGCCAGCAGATGCAAATCGTGGTTGCCCAAGACGGTTTGCACGCTGTCGGAGTGTTTGCGGGCAAATTGCAGGCATTCCCACGACTGCGGACCGCGATTAACCAAATCGCCCACCAGCCACAGGGTGTCGCGGCCGTGATTAAAGTCAATCAATTCCAGCAGTGCGGTCAGTTCGGCATAACAGCCCTGTAAATCGCCGATTGCATAATGTGCCATAATCGGAAAATAAAAATCAAAAAAAGGATTTTAACACGTCGGGCAGCCTGAAAGACGTTTCAGGCTGCCCGCCGTTTGCCGCTATAATCCGGTCGTTCTCATGCCGGAGCCGAACCATGCACCCCCACCTCACCCGCGCCCGCACCTACTCGCTGTGGCTGTCACGCCAGCTTGACCACCAACGCCTGAACCTGCCCCTGCTGGAAGGCTGGCTGGAACGCCCCTTGTCGGCCGACGACTTTCACGCCTTTGCCGATTGGGACGGACTGTGCCGCCCCGAATACGAAGAAGAACTTTCAGGCAGCCTGCGCCGTCTGCGCCGCCACGTTGTCGCACACATTATGACACGCGACCTGTGCCGCCTGTCCGATTTAAACGAAGTGACCCACACCATCACTGCGCTGGCCGACTTTGCCGTCAATACCGCCCTCACCGCCGCCCACCACCGCTATGCCGCCCTCTACGGCGAACCCGTCGGCCGCGACAGCCGCCAAGCCCAACAATTAAGCGTGATTGTGATGGGCAAGGCCGGCGGCTATGAACTGAACGTTTCCTCCGATTTGGACTTAATTTTCACCTACCCAGAAAACGGTGACACCGACGGCAAACGCAGCCGCAGCAACCAAGAATTTTTCAACAAAGTCGGCCAAAAACTCATCGCCCTGCTGGACGACATCACCGCCGAAGGACAAGTGTTCCGCATTGATATGCGCCTGCGACCCGACGGCGACAGCGGCGCACTGGTGTGCAGCGAAACCGCGCTGGAACACTATTTGATTACCCAAGGGCGTGAATGGGAACGCTACGCATGGTGCAAAGCCCGCGTCGCCACCCCCCACGCCAACGGCATTGCCGCGCTGGTGCGGCCGTTTGTGTTCCGCAAATATCTCGACTACCGCGCCTACGAAGCCATGCGCGGCCTGCACGGGCAAATCCGCCGCGAAGTCAGCAAACGCGGCATGGAACACAATATCAAACTCGGCGCAGGCGGCATCCGCGAAATTGAATTTGTCGCCCAAATCTTCCAAATGATACGCGGCGGTCAAAACCGCGCCCTGCAAAGCAAAAGCACCCAGCACACCCTGCACACGCTTGCCCAGCACAACATCCTGCCGCCCGACACCGCCGACAGCCTGCTGGCCGCCTACCGCTTTTTGCGCGACGTAGAACACCGCCTGCAATATTGGGACGACCAGCAAACCCAAACCCTGCCCGAATCGCCCGAACAACAACAATTATTGGCCGAAAGCATGGGTTTTGCCGACTACGCCGCCTTTTCAGGCAGCCTGAACGCCCACCGCAACCGCGTTTCCGCCGTATTTGAAGGCATACTCGGCGACCCCGAACCCGAAGCGGCCGCGCCGTCCCATCCGCTGACCGACATCTGGCTGGAACCGTCCGAGTCCGCCGAACGCCTGAACGCGCTGGGCTTGGACGGCCGCCGTTTCGCCGAACGTCTGCACCTGCTCAAACACGGCAGCCGCTACCGCCGCCTGTCCGCCCACGCCCAACCGCGTTTTGATGCCGTCGTGCCGCGCTGCATAGAAGCCGCCGCCGCCTCGTCCGCACCCGACACCGTGCTGCCGCGCCTGCTGGATTTGCTGGAAAGTGTCAGCCGCCGTTCCGCCTATCTGGTGTTTCTGCAACAGTATCCCGCCGCCCTCAAACAACTGGCCGAACTGATGGCGCAAAGCGCGTGGCTGGCCGACTACCTTATCCGTCACCCGATTGTGTTGGACGAACTGCTGTCGGCACAACTGATGGAACGCGCCGACTGGCCGGCCCTGTCCGCCGAACTAGCAGGCAGCCTGAATGCCTGCGGCGACACCGAAGCCGAAATGGACGTGTTGCGCCGTTTCCGCCACGCCCAAACCTTCCGTTTGGCGGTGCAGGACTTGGCCGGTTTGTGGACGGTAGAAGCCTTGAGCGACGAACTGTCGCTGCTGGCCGACACCGTTATCCGCCACGCCTTAACGCGCGTGTGGCAACACCTGCCCGACAACGGCCGCGACCAGCCCGAATTTGCCGTTATCGGCTACGGCAAGCTGGGCGGCAAAGAACTGGGCTACACGTCCGATTTGGATTTGGTTTACCTGTATGACGACGGCCGCAACGATGCCGCCGACCGCTGTGCCAAACTTGCCCGCCGCCTCAACACTTGGCTTTCCGGCAGTACCGGCGCAGGTACGCTGTACGATGTGGATTTGCGCCTGCGTCCCAACGGTGAAAGCGGCTTTTTGGTACACAGCCTGAACGCCTTTGCCAAATACCAACACGAAAGCGCGTGGACGTGGGAACATCAGGCTTTGACCCGCGCCCGTTTTGTTTGCGGCAGCGAAGCCGTGGGTGCACAATTTGAACAACTGCGCCGCCAAATCCTGTCCGCCCCGCGCGATGCCGCTACCCTGAAAGACGACATTATCGCCATGCGCGTCAAAATCGCCGCCACCCATCCGCCGACCAACAGCGACATCAAACACGCCCACGGCGGCATTGTCGATGTGGAATTTATCGTTCAATATCTGGTGTTGGCACACAGCCGCGACTGCCCCGAGCTGCTGGACAACCACGGCAATATCGCCCTGCTGGACAAAGCCGCCGCGCGCGGTTTAATTACCGTCGAAACGGCCGCCGCCGCAAGCCGTGCCTATCGCCGTTTCCGCCTGCAACAACACCGCGCCCACCTGCACGACGGCGCGGAACACGCCGATTTAAGTAGCGACTATGCCGCCGTGCGCCTGCTGTGGCGCGAAGTGTTCGGACGTGATTGGCAATAATGCCGCATACTCTTGACGGCGTATGTCCCACCGTTTCAGGCAGCCTGAAAATTCCGCTATAATGGCACGGTTCTTTTCCCGTACCGTTTAGAAAGACTGCTATGGACAAACTCAAAATTACCGGCAACGGCGCCCTGCGCGGCGACATTACCGTATCCGGTGCCAAAAACGCCGCCCTGCCCCTGATGTGTGCAGGGCTGCTCACTTCCGGCACGCTGCGCCTGAACAACGTACCGATGCTGGCCGACGTCAAAACCACCCACAAGCTGCTGGAAGGCATGGGCGCAACCGTCAGCACCGACGGCATCAGCACCTTTGAAATCAACGGCGGCAGCGTCAACAACACCTGCGCCCCGTATGAACTGGTGCGTACCATGCGCGCGTCCATTTTGGTTTTGGGCCCCACGCTGGCGCGTTTCGGCGAAGCCGAAGTCAGCTTGCCCGGCGGCTGCGCCATCGGTGCGCGTCCCGTTGAGCAGCACCTGAAAGGCTTGGAAGCCATGGGCGCGGTCATCACCCAAGAACACGGCTATGTGAAAGCCCACGGCAAGCTGAAAGGCGCGCGCGTGGTGATGGATATGGTGACCGTCGGCGGCACAGAAAACCTGCTGATGGCGGCCACGCTGGCAGAAGGCACAACCGTTTTGGAAAACTGCGCCGTTGAACCCGAAGTGGTGGACTTGGCCGAATGTTTAGTCAAAATGGGCGCGAAAATCCAAGGCATCGGCACCGCCACCATGACAATTGAAGGCGTATCCGAGCTGCACGGCTGCGAACACAGCGTCGTGCCCGACCGCATTGAAGCAGGTACGTTTTTATGCGCCGTGGCAATGGCAGGCGGCGAAGTGACCCTGCATCACGCCGCCCCCGCCACCATGGAAGCGGTATTGGACAAACTGCGCGAAGCCGGTGCCGACATCCGCACCGAAAGCGACAAAATCCACATTGCCATGCACGGCCGCCCCAAAGCGGTCAATATCCGTACCGTACCGCATCCGGGTTTTCCCACCGATATGCAGGCGCAGTTTGTTGCCCTGAACGCGGTGGCCGAAGGCAGCAGCAAAGTGGTGGAAACCATTTTTGAAAACCGTTTTATGCACATTCCCGAATTAAACCGCATGGGCGCGAATATTTCCGCCGAAGGCAATACCGCGCTGATTCAAGGCGTGGACAAACTGTCGGGCGCAACCGTGATGGCCACCGATTTGCGTGCTTCCGCCAGCTTGGTGATTGCCGGACTGGTGGCAGACGGCGAAACGGTGGTGGAACAGATTTATCATCTGGACCGCGGCTATGAGCATATTGAACGCAAATTGAATGCGGTCGGCGCAAAAATTGTGCGCGTATCCGAATAGACAATGGGAGCAATCATGAGTTTACAAATTGAAGACCTGCAACTGGGCGATGGCGCGGAAGCGGTAAAAGGTAAAGACATCACCGTCCACTATACCGGCTGGCTGACGGACGGCACCAAATTTGATTCCAGCATCGACCGCCGCCAACCGCTGACCATTACGCTGGGTGTCGGCCAAGTGATTAAAGGCTGGGACGAAGGCTTTGCCGGCATGAAGGTGGGCGGCAAACGCAAGCTGACGATTCCGCCCGAAATGGGCTACGGCGCACGCGGTGCAGGCGGTGTGATTCCGCCCAATGCTACTTTGGTATTTGAAGTGGAATTGCTGCGCGTATCGGATTAAATATCCGTATTAAAACAGGCTGCCTGAAAGCTTTTCAGGCAGCCTGTTTTTAACTGTTGCTATCTTCAGGCTTAACCCGTACCGCCATCAGCGTATGCAGGCGGCGGTTGTCGGCGCGGGCGACGGTAAACTGCAAATCGCCCAGCCGCACTTTTTCGCCGCGCACGGGCAGATGGCCGAGCTGATGAATCACCAAACCGCCCACCGTATCCACTTCTTCATCGCTGAAATCCGTACCGAAAAAGGCGTTGATGTCGGCAATTTCCGTGGTGGCCTGAATGCGCCAGCGTTCGGCGGAAACGGGGAAAATATTGTCGGCGGAATCGTCTTCATCAAATTCGTCTTCAATATTGCCGACAATTTCTTCAATCACGTCTTCAAACGTCACCAAACCGCAAATGCCGCCGTATTCGTCCACCACCACCGCCATATGGTTGCGCTGGTTTTGAAAGTCTTTCAACAGCGCGTTCAGCGACTTGCCTTCTGGCACAAACACCGCCGGACGCAAAATATGTTCCAGCTTGAACTGTTCGGGGTTGAGCGTGTATTTGAGCAGGTCTTTGGCGTGCAGGATGCCGAGAATATGGTCTTTGTCGTCGCCGATAACGGGAAAGCGCGAATGGGCGGTTTCGGCGGCGTAGGCGATGATGCGCTCAATGCCGTCGGTGCTTTTCAACACGTTCATTTGGGCGCGGCTGACCATGGCGTCGCGCACGTCCAAGCTGTTGAAACGGACGGTGTTTTGCAAACGTTGCAGGGTGTCGGCGTCAATGGTACGGCGCAGTTGTGCCTGTTTGAGCAGTTCGGCCAGTTCGGCGGCGTTTTGCGGCACGCGGCTGCCTGAAAACAGGTTTTTCAAGCGTTGAAGCAGGGTGGGTTGGGTCATGGCGGGTTCTTTATTCAACAGATTCTTGGTAGGGATTCGGGTAGCCCAGTTGCGCCAACAGACGGATTTCCAAGGCTTCCATCTCATCGGCTTCGGACGGTTCGATATGGTCATAACCCATCAGGTGCAAAGTGCCGTGTACCGCTAAATGGGCAAAATGCGCTTCGGCGGATTTGCCTTGTTCGGCCGCTTCACGCAGCACCACTTGCGGACAAATTACCAAATCGCCGCGCAATACGCTGCCGCCGTCTATTGCGCCGAACCAGTCTTCTTGTTCCACTTCAAAACTTAACACATTGGTGGCATAGTCTTTTTGGCGGTAGTCGCGGTTGCAGGCGCGGGCGGCGGCTTCGTCAAACAGCATCAGGCTGATGTCGGCGCGGCGGTAATCGTTTTTCAGCGCGTGCCAAATCCAACGGTAAAACTGCCGCGCATCGGGCAGGCCGTTTATGCCGCTTTCGTCGGCAAAATGCAGTTGGAAACGCTGTTGTTGCAGGGATAAAAAGGGATAGTGTCGGCCGCGCTTGGGCAGACGGGCGGGAAAACGGCGCATATTCGGGGCTGCCTGAAATCGGGTGGAAACGGGCAGGATTGTTACAAATAATCGGGCAATCGTCTATAATCGCCGCCGTTTTCCACTTTTTTGCGTCTTTTCCCCATGAGCGATACGCCCCATTCCGCCGCCCCCGAACACCACCGCAGCATCAAATCGTTTGTGTTGCGGCAGGGTCATATGACCGCCGCCCAGCAAAAGGCGATTGAACAGCATTGGCCGGCTTTCGGCGTGGACTTCAGCACGGAGCGGCTGGATTTAAACGCCCTGTTCGGCCGCGATGCGCCCAAAGTGCTGGAAATCGGTTTCGGCATGGGTACGGCCACCGCCGAAATTGCACGCAGGCTGCCTGAAAAAGATTTTCTGGCGGTGGACGTGCATGGTCCGGGTGTGGGCAATTTGTGTAAGCTGACGGCGGAACAGGGATTGTCTAATCTGCGCATTATGCGCCACGATGCGGTGGAAGTAGTGGAAACCATGCTGGCCGACGGCAGCCTGCACGGCATTCATATTTTCTTCCCCGACCCGTGGCACAAAAAACGCCACCACAAACGCCGCCTGATTCAAGCGCCGTTTGTGGCCAAGCTGCTGCCCAAGCTGCAAAGCGGCGGCTACATCCATCTGGCCACCGACTGGGAAGAATACGCCGTACAAATGCTGGAAGTGCTGAACGGCTTTGAACAACTGGCTAACAGCAGCGACGGCTACGCGCCCACCCCCGCCTACCGCCCCGAAACCAAGTTTGAAGCACGCGGCAAGCGGCTGGGGCACGGTGTGTGGGATTTGGTCTTTATCAAAAAATAACACGCAGGCTGCCTGAAACGGCTTTTCAGGCAGCCTGAACGTTTAAAAGGGCAGCAGCCCGCCCGAATAAAAACATATAGGGACATGCCCTAGCTGATTCATAAAAAAAGGAATTGTGATGAAAAAACTTTACCCGACTTCCAAACAACTGTTCCGTTACGGCCTGCTCGGCCTGACTGCCGCCGTGCTGACCGCCTGTTTGGGCGGCGGCAGCTACACCCAGCCCGATGTCGGCATTGCCCCGCCCGCAGGCCGCCCCCTGCCATACGGCCACACCCACCGCCTGCCCGGCAGCGATGCCGCCTACCGCGTGGTATCGTTTCAAGAACTGCCCGGCTGGGCGGCACAGCCCGCTTCAGGCAGCCTGACCGCGTTCCGCCAAAGCTGCACCAAGCTGGGCGCACGCCCCGAATGGGCGGCAGTCTGCCGTCAGGCCGCCGCCACCCCGTCCGACCCACAGGCTGCCCGTCAGTTTTTTGAACGCTACTTTACCCCGTGGCAGGTCAGCCAAAACGGCCGCAGCGACGGCACTTTTACCGGTTATTACGAACCGGTGCTGCACGGTGACAGCCGCCAGTCGGCGCGGGCGCGTTTTCCCATTTACGGCATACCGGCCGACTTTGTTTCCGTCAGCCTGCCCGCCCATTTGAAAGGCAGCCGCGCCACCGTGCGCGTCAATCCCGCCGGTAACAACAGCGGTGTCATTCACCCGCAGGGACAGTTCACCGCCAATTTGGCGCATTTTCCCGCCAACGAACGCAACAGCGCCTTAAAAGGCCGTTTTGAAGGCGGACGTTTCGTACCGTATTTCACCCGCGCCCAAATCAACGGCGGCGCACTCAACGGCCGCG
>JAUNOT010000028.1 GCA_030537065.1 Conchiformibius sp. | reverse complement strand
CATTAAAGAGGACTAAAAAATGGCGACCATTATGGAAAAAGAAAGTCTGATTGACTTGATTGCTTATGCAAAGTCCATTATTTCTTTAAGAATGGAACGTTCCGAACAATATGAAGAATTAGTAAGATTTTTAGCAAAAAAAGACGTTGGGTCTATGCAACTCCGCATGAAGAAATTGATTTGGATTCAGAAGTAAAGCCTCTTCAAGAGATGATTAAAAAATACAAGGAATTGCCCTTGCTTCCCCAATTTCAAAAAAATGCTTAAGGGTATATATTGAAAATGGGAATCCCCTAAACAGCAAAGATACTTTTCCTGATGAAACCACCCTATCAACCGCCGCACCGTAACGGCATCTACCCCAAGCATACTCCCGAATCCTTACTGCCTTTGCTTAATGAAGTGGATAAACTGCATGAACGCTTTATCCGTTACAAACGCCATGTTCCCGAACATTCGGATTTATGGCGGGTTACGCAGGAAAAGCTACGCGCTTTGTGGACCTACCACAGTAATGCGATTGAAGGTTCAACACTGACTTTAAGCGATACGATTTTCTTTTTACAAGAAGGTTTAACGGTTCAAGGTAAACCGCTTCAGGATTTTTTGGCGGCTCAAAACCATGCTCAAACCGTTGATTATTTATTTGAAACGGTTCCAACATACAGCACAATAACGGAAGGGTTGATACAGCATATTAACGCAATGCTGCTGTACAGTGTCTGCCCTGCGCCAATGTTTTTACCAACAAACCAAGCGTGTGAACAGCCTGAAAACCTGACTGTTCAGATACGGGAACTAACGGACTATATCGCTCACTGTTCTGTCCACCCTGTACTGCTGGCGGCGGTGGCGCATTACAATATGGTCAGAATCCACCCTTTTGATGACGGCAACGGGCGCGGTGCAAGAATTTTGATGAATATTATTCTGATGAAAAACGGTTATCCGCCCGCAGTCGTCAAAAAAGAAGAAAAACACTTTTATCTGCAATATTTGAACGATGCGGACCATGGCGATATTCTGCTGTTTACACGTTTTATTGCCGGCCAGTTGGCCGATACCCTGCGGCAGGTGCTGGGGGATTGGGAACGTGTGGGGAATTGACTAATCCTGCCCCTTGTTTCTGTGCCTGCGGGTATATCCGTTGCCGGTAAATGCGCTGTATAAAACGGTACAGGTTGGGGATTGGTTGCCGAGTATTTTGATGAAGGGCGTAACAACAGAAAACAGATGCTGGGATAATCCGTTTGTCTGCTGCTACATATTGATTAACAAAGGATTGTTGGGTTTACGCTACGCTTCAACTCACCTAGGCTAACTTGCTTGTTAGCTAATAAAAGGCTCATCATCAAAATATTTTGTTTTACAAAATCCAAACCCTGTTAAATTGGCTTCTATAATGCGTTGTTTAAATTTTTCAGTTACATAAATTGCGGTGGGGCTGTCAGGTAACACAAATAGGTCATTATCTCCAATTTCCTCTTCTCTCATAAACCATTCCGTAATACTATTAAAATAACCTTTTTTACCTTTCTCAGTTTCTTCATTATATTTTGAACCGATAGAATTTGCTCTATCAAGACAGTCTATTACGGTATGAACAACCACCATATAATAATATTCATCGGGCTTGTCATCTAAAATAACGGGATAGAGCGTAGCATGTTTATCCCAAATATCTTTAAGTAAATCCACAGCTTTTTGGCTAATTAAATGTACAGAAGCGGACGAAACGCAATCCGCAATCATACGAGAAGATTTCTTATCTCCATTGCCGATATATTGTGTTAAGGTTGGTATTTTCCATTCGGATAACGGTGGTAGAGGCGTACCTAAAACGGGGCTGTACCAAGTTATCGCACCCTCATCTTCTTCTGTCATTCCGCCATATTGAGCGTATTTCAAACTGGTATTTGACCATTCATAAATCATAAATTACCTCTTCCCAATTAAATTGAACGTTTATTTAACGTTAGAAAGCTGGGTTAATCAACCCAGCTTTTGCTTTTCAGGCTGCCTGAAAGTCGGCTTGGCCAAGCCAAACCTACTGCGCTTCCCCTTCCTCCTCCGCTTTTACCCGCACGCACACCCATTCCGTTTCCCCACTCAACACCATTTTGTCCACGCCTTCAAAATGCACGCGGTGCTGCGTTTTCACCGGTTCGTAGTTGTGCGGCGGATTGGGCGCGTCGGCGCGTTTTTTCGGCAGCATCCGTTCTTCGCGCAGCAACACGCCGTTTTCCATGCGCCACGTGCCGCGGAAACGGCCGCGTATCGGTACGCCTGCCGCTTTAAAGCGAATGGCGGTATTGACGCTGCCGTCGGCGGCAAATTCGCTTTGCAACTGCGTGCCTTCGCTGTTGCGGCATTCCCACACGCCAATCAGGTTTTCGGGAGCGGCGGGCGTGGCGGAACACGATGCCGCCAGCAGACAGGCAGATGCGCTAACGGGAAGTTTCATAATATTTCCTTGAAATAATTTATCTTTTGTTGCGAACATTAAAATTTCCGCCTGCCGCCCGATTAGGCGAAAACAAACGGATTGACTATAATCGGTCATTTTAACGCAGGAAATGCCGCCAATGGGAACAACAATAGAAGAGATTAACACCGAGCTGGCCGCAAGCTTTGCCGAGCTGTTTGCCCGTGAAGAATTTGCCGCCCAACTGCTCCAGCGCAGTTTCAGGCAGCCTGAAGGCTGGATCGAACTGATTTTGGTGCTGGCTTTGGGATTTGGTTTATTTTGGCTGTCGGAACAACTGATTAAAAAAGACAAATTGGCGCGTATCCGCATCAAACCCTTGCGCCATATTGTTGAGCGGATACTGTGGCCGCTGATGATGGGCGGAGCGGGTACGCTGACGCTGCTGGCTTGGACGGCCGCCGGACAATCATCGGTATGGCTGCGGCTGCTGGTGCTGGCGGCCAACTGGATGCTGATGATACGGCTGGCCTTGGCGGTGCTGCATCTGGCATTGCCCGACAACCGCTTTAACAGCCGTTTGGAGCGCACCGCATCGGCGGTATTGTGGATTTGCTTTTTGCTGTGGGTATCGCGGTTGGGCGACTGGATAACCGGCTGGATGCGTTCATTGCAATTTACCGTCGGTGCCAGCCGATTGAATTTATACACCATTTTAACCGGCCTGCTGTGGGTGGGCGTGGTGATGGTGTTGATGATGTGGTTGGCCAAATGGATTAACGACCGCTTGATGAACACGCGACGCTTGGATTTAAACCTGCGTATCGTGTTGTCTAAAATCGTGAAAACGCTGCTGATGGTGTTGTCGGTGTTGATTGCCCTGCCTTTGGTGGGCATTGATTTGACCGTGTTGTCGGTATTCGGCGGCGCATTGGGTGTGGGCTTGGGTTTCGGCCTGCAAAAAATCGCCAGCAATTATGTGTCGGGCTTTATTATTTTGGCCGACCGTTCCATCCGCCCCGGCGACCGCCTGACCGTAAACGGTTTTACCGGCTATGTAACCGAAATTACTTCGCGTTTTGTGGTATTGAGCAGCAAAACGGGAGCAAGTGCGCTGATTCCCAATGAAACTTTTGTCACTTCTACCGTGATTAACGAATCGTTTACCGACCAAACGTTGTGGCAGAGCTTGGACGTGCAAGTGGGCTACGACACCGATTTGCCGCAGGCCTTGCAAATTTTGCGCGAAGCGGCGGCGGCACACGAGCGTGTGGAGGGCGAACCGAATGCCTTTGTAACCGGCTTTGGCGACAACGGCATTGATTTGCGCGTCGGCTTTTGGGTGCGCGACCCCGACAACGGTTTTTTGGGCATGTTTTCCGATATTCTGCTGACGGTGTGGCGGCGGTTTAAAGAAGAGGGGATTGAGTTTCCTTATCCGCAGCGCGAAGTGCGGATTTTGAATGAGGCGGACAATACGGATAAACCTGCCGACAGCGTTCAGGCTGCCTGAAAACCGTTCTATCGTTAAAATGCTTTATTTCCCAAAAAATTAGGAAATAAAGCATTTTATCTGTCTGTTCTGTAAACAAATCATTTTAACTTTATGCCTTACTACCGCATCGCCCTCAACCTGCCGCTTGAACCGCTCACCTATTTTTCTCCCGACGAACTGGCTTTGGGAACGCGTGTGGCCGTTCCCCTGCGCCGCAAACAGGCACTCGGCGTGGTGTGGGCGGCCGACCCCAAACCGGCCTTGCCTGCCGAAAAAATCCTGCCTGTCAGCCGCGTGTTTGCCGATGAACCGCCCCTGCCGTCTGACTGGCGCGAGCTGGTGGAATTTGCCGCCCGTTATTACCACTATCCGCTTGGGCAAACCCTGTTTACCGCCTTGCCGCACAGCCTGAAAGAAACCCAAGCCCACCCCGTCCCGTCCCCGCCCCTGCATTACACGCTTACCGCCGCCGGTGCGGCACAAACTGCCCCGCCTGTCCGTTTCCGCAACAAACACGCCTTGTGGACCAAACTGGCCGCAGGTGGCGGCACGCTGGCCGAACTCAAACCGCTTGACCCGCAGGCGGCCGCCCGTTTGCAGCAATGGCAGCAACAGGGCTGGCTGCACGCCGCACCCTTGCCCTTGCCGCTTCCCGCTCCGTCGCCGCATCCGCTTAATGCCGACCAGCAGGCCGCCGCCGATGCTATCTGCCAATCTTTCGGACAATTCCAAACCTTTCTGCTGCACGGCATTACCGGCAGCGGCAAAACCGAAGTGTATTTTGAAGCGGCGGCACAAGTTTTGGCGCAGGGCAAACAAGTCCTGTTCCTGCTGCCTGAAATCAATCTGACCCCGCAACTGCTGCAACGGATGCGCCAACGCTTTGACGGCATTCCCACCGCCGTACTGCACAGCCGCACCGCCGCCGCACGACGCGGCAGCGATTACCTGCGTGCCTTGCTCGGACAAGCCAAATTGCTGGTCGGCACACGTCTGGCGGTGTTTACCCCGATAGCCGATTTGGGTTTGATTGTGGTGGACGAAGAACATGACGGCTCGTTCAAACAGGAAAACGAACTGCGTTACCACGCCCGCGATTTGGCGGTGTGGCGCGGCAGGCAGGCAGGCTGCCCCGTGGTGTTGGGCAGTGCCACGCCGAGTTTGGAAAGCTGGCATCACGCCCAAAGCGGCCGCTACCGCCTGCTCACGCTGCCGCAACGCGCCCGTCAATCGGCCGCGCTGCCTGAAATCAAGCTGACCGACATCCGCAAAATCCCTTTAGACAACGGCTTTGCCCCGTCCGTGTTACAGGCTTTACAGGACAATTTCCGTCAGGGCGGGCTGTCGCTGGTGTATCTGAACCGGCGCGGTTTTGCCCCCGTGCTGTTTTGCGGCGACTGCGGCCACAGTTTCGGCTGCCCGCATTGTTCCGCCAAAACCGTTTTGCACCAACGGGCGCGGCAGTTGCGCTGCCATCACTGCGGTTTCAGGCAGCCTGTTCCGCTTGCCTGCCCCGACTGCGGCAATCAGGATTTGACGGCCGTAGGACAAGGAACGCAACGGGTGGAAGAAACCCTGCGCCGCCTGCTGCCGCAGGCACGGATTTTGCGGGTGGACCGCGACAGCGCGGGCGGCAGCGACGACTGGCAGCAAACGGTGGCGGCAGACGGTGCGGATATTCTGGTCGGCACGCAGATGCTGGCCAAAGGCCATGATTTTGCCCGCTTAAATCTGGTTACCGTGTTGGATGCGGACGGCTCGCTGTACAGCAGCGATTTCCGCGCCCCCGAGCGGCTGTTTGCCGAACTGGTGCAGGTGGCGGGGCGGGCGGGACGCGCCGACGGCGCGGGACAGGTGATGATTCAAACCCGCCTGCCCGAACACGAAGTGTTTGCCGCCGTAAAAAGCCAAGACTACCCCGCCTTTGCCCGACAGCAGTTAGCGGAGCGACAGGATTTCGGTATGCCGCCGTTTGCCTTTCAGGCTGCCGTGCGTGCCGATGCGCCGACTTGGGCGGAAGCGGCGGCGTTTTTAGACGAAATTAAAGATGCACTTGCGCCGCATCTGCCCGATACGGTGGCGCAGATGGGGGCGGTGCCGATGCTGATGGCGCGGCTGGCCGGGCGGGAACGGGCGCAGGTGTTTTTGGAAGGGGCTTCGCGGCGCGATGTTCACCGCGCCGTGTCGCTGTGGACGACGGCATTGCAGCAGCAGACGGGTGGGACATTACGCTGGAGCGTGGATATTGACCCGCAGGAAATGTAAAATGGCTTTTCAGGCAGCCTGAAAAAACCGCCGCACCCATAACGGTGCGGCGGTTTTTTCTCAATCAGTTATGTACCAGCGTACCTTCGTCTTCGCCCAAAATCACATTACGCAGGGCATTGGTTTTGTTGATGCCGAACACAACAATATTCAAACGGCGTTCGCGGCACAGCGCAAAGGCGGTCGCGTCCATCACTTTCAGGTTTTTGTTTAGGGCTTCGTCAAAAGTCAGGGTTTGATAGCGCACGGCAGACGGGTCTTTTTTCGGGTCGGCGGTATACACGCCGTCCACATTGGTGGCCTTCATCATAATGTCGCAGTTCATTTCCGCACCGCGCAAGGCGGCGGCGGTGTCGGTGGTAAAGAAGGGGTTGCCGGTACCGGCGGCGAAAATCACCACTTTGCCTTCTTCCAGATATTGAATGGCTTTGGGGCGGGCGTAGGTTTCGGCAATTTGCTGCATGGACAGGGCGGACTGCACCCGCGCTTTGGTGCCCAAGCTTTCAAACGCGTCTTTTAAGGCCAGCGCGTTCATCACGGTGGCCAGCATGCCCATATAGTCGGCGGTGGCGCGGTCCATGCTGCCTGCCTGTGCTGACACGCCGCGGAAAATATTGCCGCCGCCCACGACGACGGCCACTTGTACGCCCAAATCGGCAATTTCTTTAATTTGGGTCACAATCTGCATAATGGTTTCGCGGTTGATGCCGAAGGGGTCGCCGCCCATCAGTGATTCGCCGGAAAGTTTGAGCAGGACGCGTTTGTATTTGACAGCCATTTTGAACACCTTTGATGATTTTGTGGTAAAAACGGCGCGTATTATACGCGGTTTTGCTGTTTTTTCCGTGTGTTTGTTTGACAAAGGCAGAGATTTTCAGGCTGCCTGAAAGATTCAGGTACCGGCCACGGCCGCCGCCGGATAGCTGCCGCCGGTCAGCCACTTACCCAACTGCCAAATGCGGAACAGGCTTAAATAAGCGGTTTCGCGCCAGAAAAACGGCCATTCCTGCGAGCTGCCGGTGTAGCGGCTGGTGGGGGTGGCCGAATAAGCCGCGCTGACGCCCAAATCTTCCGCCACCGCCCGCGCCCGCGCCAGATGATAGGGGTCGCTGACAATAATAATGCTGCCGATACGGTGGCGGCGCATCAGCAGACAGGTGTTTTGCAGGTTTTCATAGGTATTTTTAGACGAATGCTCGGTCAGGATGTCCTGCTCGGCCACGCCCGATTTTAAGGCAAAACGTTTGCCCACTTCCGCTTCGGTCGGATAGCCTTGAAGCGGTGTGCCGCCGGTAAACACCAGCTTGGACACGGTGTGGTTGCGGTATAGGGTGATGCCGTGGCGGATGCGTTCGCGGAAAACCGGCGAAGGCTTGTTACCCCATGCCGCAGCCCCCAAAATGACGGCGGCATCGGCATGGTCGGGCGGGTTGCCGTTGTGGGCGTTGCGGTAAACCTGCCATGCGCTGACGCCCGCCAATACGGCTGCCGCCGCACACAGCAGCAGCAGCAGGCGTATCAGCATCATCAGGGGGTGTCGGATAGTCAAACAGTTGTCCTTTAAATAAGAAAGAGATTTATTTTATCAATAAAATCTTTGTTTGGGAAAGGATTTTTACCATTCAGGCAGCCTGAATGGCTTCAGGGTCTGCTGATATTCCGTTCACGTTGCCTTTTCCGCCCAAAAGCGGCGGCTTCCGCGTTAAAAATCCTTGCCAATGGACGGCATTGGCGCGGATTTTTGCCTTGAATCCGCCGTTTTGGGACGAAAAATTCATGCCATGCCCGAAATATCAACAGCCCCTGGCGGCGGTATAATCGGCCGATTTGAAGGATTGGAAAGCAAGTCCTATGCCATACACTTTCACCCCCATCGGCACGGTGCGCTCGCCCTACGGCGCACGTTTCGGCATTCCGCGCCAGCCCGATTTGGTTACGGCGGCGAAAACGCAACTGGTGTTGGAAAAACACTTCACTGCCGACAGCGTGCGCGGTTTGGCGGAATTTGACTATATTTGGGTGCAGTTTGTGTTTCATGCCGCCGAAGGCTGGTCGCAGACGGTGCGGCCGCCGCGTTTGGGCGGCAACCGCCGTGTGGGGGTGTTTGCATCGCGCAGTCCGCACCGCCCCAATCCCATCGGCCTGTCGCTGCTGCGTTTGGAAGCGGTGGGCGCGGAAGCGGGGCAGGTGGTGCTGTATTGCGGCGGCAGCGATTTGCTGGACGGTACGCCGGTGTTGGACATCAAGCCGTATATTCCCTTTGTGGAGGCGAAAGCCGATGCAGCCGCCGGTTTTGCCGCCGCGCCGCCGCCGGTGCTGGCGGTGCGCTGGCTGCCTGAGAGCGGCGCGGAACAGCTGTCGCCCGAACTGCGTGCGCTGGTGGAACAAAGTTTGGCGCAAGACCCGCGCCCTGCTTATCAGCACGACGAGACGCGGCTGTATGCGGCGCGGTTTGGCGCTTGGGACGTGCGTTTTCGGGTGGACGCGGACGGCGTGGCGGTGGTGGCAGTAGAAAGCTGCTGACGGGCGTTTTATTGTGTTATCTGCGGTATGGCGGCAAACATCTGTCGGCACGGCCGCCGTTTACCGAAACTTGTTTTAGCAGGCTGCCTGAAACCGCAATAATCGGTTTTTTCAGGCAGCCTGAAAGCTTTTTAAACAGTAAAAAAGTAATTTTGGCGCAATAATCCTTTATAATCTGCCGTTTTTAACCTGATTTGACGTTAAAGATTATGTCGCAGAACACACATTGGTCGTCCAAAATCGGCTTTATCCTGTCGGCGGCGGGTTCCGCCATCGGCTTGGGCGCGATTTGGAAATTCCCCTACACCGCCGGTAATAACGGCGGTGCGGTTTTCTTTTTGATTTTCTTGGTATTTACCCTGCTTATCGGCCTGCCGGTTTTGCTGGCGGAGTTTTATGTCGGGCGCAAATCGCAGCGCGACGCGGTGGCGGCCTTTCCCGTGCTGGCACCGCAGGCACCGGCTTGGAAAGTCGTGGGCATTGCCGGTGTGGTGGCGTGTTTTCTGCTGTTGTCGTTTTACAGCGTGGTTGGCGGTTGGGTGTTTGCCTATGTGTGGCACGCCGTCAGCGGCTCGGTCACGGCTGGCGCAGACTTTAAGGAATTGTTCGGCGCAACCATTTCGCAGCCGGGCGGTGTGATTTTCTGGCAGGCCTTGTTTATGCTGGTAACGGTGGCGGTGGTGCAGAACGGCATTTCGCAAGGTATTGAAAAAGCAAGCCGTTATCTGATGCCTGCGCTGTTTATTATGTTTGTGCTGCTGGCGGTGCGCTCGCTGACGCTGCCGGGAGCGATGGCAGGGGTGTCGTTTTTGCTGAAGCCCGATTTTTCCGCGATTAGCGGCGGAACGCTGCTGACGGCGTTGGGGCAGGCGTTTTTTGCTTTGAGCTTGGGTGTGTCGGCGATGCTGACTTATGCGGCGTATTTGGATGACAAACAGGATTTGTTCCGCTCGGCGCACAGCGTGATGTGGTTGAATATGCTGGTGTCTTTGCTGGCGGGTTTGGTGATTTTTCCGGCGGTGTTTGCCTTCGGCATGGAGCCGGGCGAAGGGCCGGGGCTGATTTTTATCGTGTTGCCGGCGGTGTTCCAGCAGATTCCTTTTGGAACGGTATTGTTTGCGGTGTTTATGGTGCTGGTGGCGTTTGCCACGCTCACTTCGGCGTTTGCCATGCTGGAAACGGTCATTGCGCCTTTGGTGCGCCGTTATCCGCGCCGTAAGGTAACGTGGCTGACGGGTTTGGCGATTTTGCTGGTGGGGATTCCGTCGGCCTTGTCGTTTGGGGTGATGGCGGATTGGACCATCGGTGGCAAAACGGTGTTTGATGTGTGGGATTATTTGATTACGTCTTGGGTGATGCCTTTGGGTGCGTTGGCTACGGCGGCGTTTGTGGGCTGGGCGCAGCCGCGCGAACGGGTGTGGGAACATATGCGCCGCGGCAGTTCGGTATCGGATAAAGTGGTGGGGCTGTGGTATGCGGCGCTGCGTTATTTGGCACCGGTGGCGATTGTGCTGGTGTTTGTGCAGACTTTGGGGTGGTTGAAATAATTTTCAGGCAGCCTGAAAAAAGCGCGGTTTGATTGGTTTCAAACCGCGTTTTGTTAAAAATTCTTTTCCAAAGTCAGCAGCCATTGTCCGTGCCGCCGTTCCGCCCACGGCTGGTTGCTGCGGATGCGGCTGTATTGGTAGCCGACGGCGGGCATCAGCCCCCGCCAGTGCAGTTTGTCGTGCGCCAGCGTTAGTTCCGCACTGTATTCGCGGTTGCGCTGCGCCTGTTCGGAAAACGGCGCGATGCCGCGGTAACGGCGTTCGGCATAACCCAGCAGCAGGCGGCCGTTCCAGCTGCGCCACGCCGCCGATGCGCCCACATGGACGGCATGGCGGTGGTAGGCATGGTGGTTGCGGCGGCCGTAGCGTTGCGCGTGTTGTGGTTGCAGGCGGCTGTAATGGTAGGCAGCGGACACCGCTGCGCGGCCGTTGCCGTAAGACAGGGCTGCCTGAACGCTTTCTTGCCGCCCGTTTTGATTGAGTGCGACGGCGGCTTCGCGGTGGCGCGGATAGGCCAGCTCCGCACCCAGCCGCAGCGACAGCTTGGCGTTCAGGCGGCGGCCGAAAGCGGCACGCACACCGACGGCGGACTGTTCGGCGTAGGGCAGTAGTCGGCGGCGGCGTTCGCTTTTGTTGTCAAAATTATCGCTGCCGGACAGGCGGATTTGGTAAAACGGGGTCAGGCTGATGCTGTGAACATGGTTTTGCCATTGCCAGCCCAAAGCGGCTTCGGCAGCGGCGTCATCGTATTGCGATTTGCGGTCGGCATAGTAGGACGTGCCGCCGATACGCACCGCCGTCAGCAGGTTGTGGCCGCCGTAAAGCGGGGTGGTTTTTTCGGCGGTGGCGGCATAGGCCAGCCCTTTGGCGGATATGGCGCGGCTGCGGCTGCAATACAGACCGCGTATGCAGTGGGGCGGGGCGGCGTTGTTGGCATTGCTGTTGTAAACGGGACTGAACGACAGGGCAAACTGCCAACGGCTTTGTTGTGACAGGGCTGCCTGAAAACGGCGTATATTGGCATACACGTTTTCAGGCAGCCCGTTTTGCTGCGCGGCTGCCTGAAAATGGTGTGCCGCATCTGCCCATTGGCGGTTGGCAAACTGTACTGCGCCCGCATCCAAGCGGTTGCGTACATCGTCTGGGTCGGCGGCCAACAGCGTGCGGTAGGCGGCGGCGGCTTCAGGAATGCGGCCGCGCAGACGCAATACCGCCGCCTGCGCCCGTTGCAGCAGCAGAGGGTCGGCATCGGCGCTGTGGCGGTAGGCATGAGCCAGGGATTCAATCCGCTCAGGGTCAATACCGTTAAGCGCCTCCATCAACAGCAGCTGTACCGGTTCAGACTGTCGCCCCGGCTCGGCCTCATCTGCCACAACGGCAGCAGGCACTTGTTCTGCACAAGCTCCTGATATAGGAAAAAAAACAAACAGAATAAAGACAGTGCGTAAAATATGCGCAAGACACAACATAAAAAAGTTAAAATTTTTTAAAATAATGATTGATTACAATTATCATATCATTTATTATTGATAATGTATATCAATTGTTTTCTTAATTGTATTTGTTTCTTGATGAAAGTTTTTTCAAAAAATGAACAATTTAAACAAATTCCTGCTCTTAACGGCAACTTGCTTGCTCACAGCCTGTGCAGGGGGCAGCATGGGTTCACCGACACCGCCCGTTGAAATCCCCCGATTATCCGCCCTTGACAAAAAAGACGTTTCTATACATGCCGACAACGCACGGGTACAGACACTCACCACTTCTACCAGCGGCAACACATTGGTATTAATACAAAAACCCACCCCCTACGGCAAAGATACCGGCGAATTGGCCTACCGTACTGCCGACGGCCGAACCTACCGTTTCGGTAACTTTACCAACCCGATGATTCCGGACGGTTTCAGCCCGAACTGGCGTTTTCCCACCACCCAACACGGCCAAACTTTAGACAACGGCGGCAAATTGCTGGTCTGCTGCACCGGTACCGGTCAAAACCGCTATATGTCTGCAACCGATGCCGATTCCCTGCGTTTCGGCGCGTGGGTCAGCCCGCAGGGAACGGCAGATTTGTTTGTCGGCGGCAAAGTGGCCGACCCTGCCTATATGCCCGGCGGCAGCCATGAAACGGCAGGCAAAATCAAAGGCAAAGCCACCTATGAAGTATTAGCCCTGCGCGTCAGAAACGGCCGCTTCGTCAATTCCTCTTACACCCCCAAATACGGATATGACAATGCGAAAGGCGAACCTGTCTTATCCTTGATTACCGCCAATTTCAATACCAATAAAATGGGCGGCACCATTGTCGGCAACAGCGATTTCGGCCCCGACGTCGTGTTAAAAGACGTCAATATCCAAGGCAATGCCTTTAGCGGCAGTGCCGAATCGGGCGGACAGGCCGGCAAAGTCAACGGTTTGTTTTTCGGTGAGCCGAATGTTTCTTGGACCGGCAGCATCAGAGGGCCAGCTACCGGTGAAATCGGCGGCACCATTACGTTTGACAAAGATAAATCCCTCAACACCGTTTTTGGCGGCACACGCATCGGCGAAAACCAAAAAGACTTGTCTGACAACTTAGAGCCGGTGAAATAAACCGTTTTTATTCAGGCTGCCTGAAACCGTTACCCAAAGGGAAAAGAAATGGATTTTTCATTCAAAACGATTACTTTTGCAATAGCTGCCGCCCTGATGCTGTCCCATGTACAGGCAGCCGGCAACGATACGGAAAACACCAAAGTCTTGGAAGAAATTAATGTTATCGGCACACGCCAGACCCAAAAACTCGGGGAAGAACGCAAACGGCGCAAAACGCTTGACGAACAGATGGTACAGGACGAATACGACCTGGTACGTTATGACACCGGCGTTACCGTTGTGGAAGGCGGCCGCTCCGGTTCCAACGGCTTTGCCATACGGGGCGTGGACAAAGACCGCGTAGCCATTAATGTGGACGGGTTGCCCCAAGCGGAAAGCCGCTCATCCGAAGCTTTTCAGGAGCTGTTTGGCGCATACGGTAATTTCAATGCCAACCGCAACGTATCCGAAATTGAAAATTTTTCCGAAGTGGTCATTACCAAAGGCGCCGACTCCCTCAAATCGGGCGGCGGGGCGCTGGGTGGCGCGGTCAATTACAAAACCAAATCACCAAGCGATTATCTGCGTAACGGCAAACGTTATTATCTGGGTGCAAAAGGCGGCTTTATCGGCCGCAACAGCCAAAAATTCAGCTCGATTACCCTTGCCGGACAATTGGGCGGCCTTGAAGCCTTATTGGTTTACACCCACCGGCGCGGACGCGAAACCAAAAACCATTCCGATGTCGGCATCGTCAATATTGCCGACGATAAAAAAGTCCATGACTCATTCCGCCCGGCCGGCAGCATTATTGACAACGGTGCGGAAGGCGTGGCACGCGGCAAGCCCGACCCGCAATCATGGATGGGCAAAAGCACCCTGCTGAAAGCAGGCTACACCTTTTCCCCCCAACACTATCTGGGCGCGGCTTATGAAGATTCGCGCATAGAACGCAGTACGACAGAATTATCTAATCTGTGGCAGGTGGTTAACTACGGAGACAGCGGTGATGTCCGTTACCGTGAAGATGTCAACTACCGCCGCCGCGTCGGCTTTGAATACCGCAATACATTAGAAAGCGGCCCTTGGGACCGCTTGACCCTGCGTGTAGACCGGCAACGTATTGATATGAATACCTGGTCATGGGAAATACCGAAAAACATTCAAAGCCAAGGCATCAATGCCGATTTGTTTCATATCTTCCGAACCATCCGTCAAACCCACAATCAGGCAGCGGCAGAAGCGGCTAAAGAATGGGATTGGCCGAATATCAGCTGGACCATGCAATATGGTGCGGGTTTTTCCTCCGGCAAAAATCTGAACAACGACCGTACCTACTCCGTGCGTCTGTACAACCCCGATTTTCCCACCTCCCGCCTGCAGCCTTCGGCTTTATTGGTGGAAACGGCCGCCAAAAACCGTTACGCCTATTTGAATAATTTATTTAGATTGGGTTCAAACGGGCAATACCGCATCAATTGGGGGCTGCGTTATGACCAAAGCAGCAGCCGTGGTTTGAATAACGATTCTTATCCGTCTTCTATCCGTGCTTTGGTTCCCGGATTGGGTGAAAGCCGCAAGCATGGCGGTTTGAGCTACGGTTTGGGTCTGGATTGGGCATTCCATAACCATTTCAGCCTGCTGGCAAAAGCGGGAAGCGGTTTCCGCGCTCCCACATCCGATGAAACTTGGCTGCTGTTTCCGCATCCGGATTTCTATTTGAAAGCCAATCCCCAACTTAAAAGTGAAACGGCACGGAATTTTGAATTGGGGCTGGCCGGTTCGGGGCAGGCAGGCAAGTTCCGTCTGTCGGGTTTCCATACCCGTTACAAAAATTTTATCGAGCTGGCTTATTTGGGCGGCTCCGGCCCGGAGGGTTCAGCCAATGAAGCCCCCATTATGGTGGGTGGCGGCAAAACCGAATATTTGATTGGCGCACCGGTATGGAAAAACCAAAACCGCTCGTCTGCCTACGTTCAGGGTATTGAATTGAGCGGAACTTGGAATTTAAACAGCATCGGTCTGCCCAAAGGCTGGTATACCGGTTTGGATGCCACCTATACACGCGGCAAAGCCAAGCACGCCAACGGTAAAAACTATCCGATGAATGCGTTGGCACCGTGGGCGGCCGTATGGAAAATGGGTTACGATGCCCCTTCTAAAAAATGGGGCGCAGCACTTCATTTGAGCCATACCGCCCGCAAAAAACCGTCCGATACGCTTCGGAGCAATGACCGGCCGGACGAACCGTTTCCTTTCGCCCGCCACAGTCGGCCTTATACCCTGCTGGATTTGAGTGCCTATACACAGATAGGCAAACACCTGACCGTACGCGCCGCCGTCAATAATCTGACTAACCGCCGCTATTATTCGTGGGATGCCTTGCGCAGTATCCGCGAATTCGGCACGGTCAACCGCGTTGATAAAAATACTCATGCCGGTATCGGACGCTTTACCTCGCCCGGCCGTAATTTTAACCTGACGTTAGAAGCCAAATTTTGATTTCAGGCTGCCTGAAAATTTTATCTGCTTAACTTAAAGGAAAAAATATGTCGGAAACTACTCATACTTTTGCCCAATACTTGAAAGAAAACAGCCGTGCCACACACGACAGTGTGGACCATCTGGTGATGTCGTGCCAGCCGTTTGACAACACGGAAAACTACACCAAGTTTTTACAGTTGCAGGCGGTGTTCCATAAAATTGTGGATGATATTTACAAAAATCCGCAATTAAACGAGCAAATCCCCAATCTGGCGGAGCTGGCGCGTTATGATGCCGTGCTACAGGACTTACAGGACTTGGGTGCGGCCGAAGCCGATTTGACGCTGCCCCTGCCGCAGCCGGAGGGTGCGGAAGCCTTGGGCTGGCTGTATTGTGCCGAAGGTTCCAATGTCGGCGCCGCGTTCCTGTTTAAAGACGCGCAAAACAAACTTGGTTTCAGCGCCGAACACGGTGCGCGCCATCTCGGCCCGCATGTGGACGGACGCGGCAAACACTGGCGTGCTTTTGTAGAACAACTTAATGCCCTGCCGGTTAGCGACGAAGACAAAGAAACCGCCCTGCTGGGTGCATTAAATGCCTTTGCCTTCTACAAAGTCTTGTTGCGTGAGATTTTCAAACCGGTTTAATTAAAGCCGATTTAAGTTAATATAATTTACGGCGGGCTTCAGCCCGCCGTTTTGTATGGAAAATAAAGGTTTTTTAACCATAATCAAACGGCCATACCGTTCAAGGTATGGCCGTTTGGGATTTCAGGCAGCCTAAAAACAGATTTTAGGCAATAATATTAAATTGACTTTGCTCCAACTCACCTAAGCCGCTGGTCAAACGGGCAAAGGTAACGGCTTTGCCGTCTCCCGCGCCATCAGCATCATAGGAAAGTAAACCGCTATTATTGTCATAACGGATATAGTCGCCAAAATTTTCCATAGCGCCATTCAATGCACCAAATACGCCTTTGGATAAAGCAATTTTATCCTGACCCACAGTAAAATCGGTAATCCAATCCACACTGCCGTCCAGCAATTTGCTAAATACGAAAGTATCCGCACCTTCGCCGCCGGTCAGCCGGTCCCGACCTTCCCCGCCGCCCAATCTATCATTGCCCTTACCGCCGTCCAGCACATCATCGCCCTTGCCGCCGTACAAAGTGTCATTACCGCCGCCACCGGACAAGGTATTATCGGCATTATTGCCGGTAATGATATTGTCTTGGTCGTTACCGATGCCGGTCTGCGCACTGCCCAACAGGCTCAAGTTTTCCACAAAAGCACTCAAAGTATAGGTATCTGCGCTGCTGTAAACCTGATCGGTACCCTGGTTTTGTTCCTCGCGCACAATATCATCACTTTCTCCGACAATATAGGTATCGTTACCCGTACCGCCGATAAGCGTGTCGTTATCGGCACCGCCGTCCAGCCAGTCATTGCCTGCGCCGCCGCTAATGGTGTCTGCACCTATGCCGCCGTAAATGGCATTGTCGGCCAGATTTCCGGTCAGAGTATCATCATAGGAAGAGCCAATCAGATTTTCAATCTGCGTACCGTAACCGATAAATGCCTGTTTTTCAGCAAAATGATTACTAAACAAGCCGATGCGGCCACCCGTCCATAAAGTTTTTCCGTCGGTGCCGTCCAATAAGGCCTCAGTCGTCCATTCAAAGCGGTCCAAGATGGCAAAATTTTCTGCTTTCGGGCCGACATGAATCCATGAACCCGGTGTTAAATTCACATCAACCGGTGCGGTTTCCAGCGATGCGTCAAAGGTATCCACACCGGCTCCGTCCCAAATATAAACGTCGCCGTCAGCAGTATGGCGGTTAAACTGTTTAAAAGTATAAACATCGTCACCGGCACGCTGCTTGGCATTGACACCGTGACGGTAGTGCAGAAAGGCCATATCAAAAATCCGCATACTGTCTTTTTGAACAAAATCTTCCGGGTTATAACTCATTACGGTCAAGCCTTCATGGTCTTCTTTCCTGTCCATTACGGGCGTGTTGGACGGGTCTTTATCATTTTTATAGATATTCGGATGTTTCGCACCCAAAGAGTGGAAAATCTCATGAATGGCAGTTGAATAGTTAAATTTGTCTCCGGCAAAAGATTTGGAACTTAAATGCACATTGCCGCCGTAGTAGGCAAAGCCCGATTCTGCTGCCTTCGGATCCTGGATATGCAGCACGATGTCGGCCTTTTCTCCGTCGCCCACCCGCTCAAAGTCCAAATTGCTGTTATCTTCCAAATATTTGAAAATTCCATCAATTTTACCCATATTGGCTTCGGAAAACGCCTGTACGTTTTTGTCTTTCAAAGCTTGCAGTTTTTTGATTTCATCGCGTATCAACGATGCTTTATAGCCGTTGCTGGCTTGCAGTTGGGCTGCTTCCTGCTCCAACTTGGCAATATCGGCATCCAATTTTGCAATATCTGCTTGATTGAAAAAACGGTAGGTCACTTTACCGCCCTGCCCCACTTGCAAGCGTTTCAGGTAGCCGTAATTAAGATTACTGGTTTCGGCATTCCATTCGGCCGACAAATTGCGGATAAAGTAGGGCAAATCGGCGCTGGCCACTTTACCATGCGGATTAACAAAATTTCCCTGCGCGGCATCATAGGTTTTTCCTGTCAGATAAGCAGAAGAATCCTCCGCTTTCAGGCTGCCTGAAACCAATTTGGCTGTTACGGTACGGTCGGCATCGGCCAATAAATCAGCCGTATCCACCTCAACAGTAAAAGTTTTACCTTCCTGAACTTTAGCCGTATAAGTTTTTTTGTTTACTTCGACCGTAACCGTATCGCCCGCTTGTGCCTTACCGCCTACAATGCCTTGAATTTGCGACTTCTGCACCGGCACATCGGTAGAAGAAAAAGTATAGTTTCCGACAGAGCCTTCCACATAATCCCGCGCCAAATCCACTTCCAAATCGGCAATTTTTTCATTAGCCTTATTGGTACGCTGTAAAACATAGTCTTCCTCAATCGGTTTTTTACCGATGGTGTGGCCTTTGTTTTTCACAATATCGATTACGGTATCCCAACGTATCTTACTGTTGTCCCAGTGATTGATGGTGTAGCTCACCGCCTTACCGTTGGCTGCCCGCCACTCGGCTTCGGGAATCTGTATGGCAAAACCGAAAGAACCGCTATTGGAAATACCGGCTTCATATTTTTTACCGTTCACATCCACCGTAATACTTTGCAACGCTTCCCAGTTATACGGTTTGGCAAAAATCGGTGCTTTGGCGGTTCTGACATTCCCCCACAAAGTTATAAAATGATCCACATGGTCGGCACCGACCACATTATCCCGACCGATAGAAGTAATCCGTACAGACAGCTCATCTTCCACACGATAGCTGCGCTCGGCACGCACGCCACCGACAACTGCCTCAACCGTCCGGTCAGTATCAGCCATCAAATCAGCAGCCGGTACATTCACGGTAAATTGCAGGTTTCCGCCCACAGTTGCCGTATATTTGTTACCGTTGATATTCAATACCGCTGTCTGACCAACCGCTTTAGCGGCATCACCACCACCAACCTGACCACTCACAGCAATATCAATTTGCTGCTCCCCCACCTGTAATATATTGTCAGCCGCAATATCATGCAGGAAAAGGCGGATATTCAGATTTTGGGCAAGCGCATAGGCTTTTTCAGTTGCAAGGGAAGTATGCGTATTACCCGCATCATCATGTATGGTGGCACTAACACTGATTTTTTTCCCTTCTACTGCCGCCAACTCACTATTGGGCACTTCCAAGCGCCAACTGTCTCCGCTCACCACGGCAGGTTTGCTGCTGCCGCCGATGGTAACTGTTACCGCATCAACAATAGCCCCTTGGTCCAAATTACCTACCGTGCCGGACAATACCGTTTTGCCAGACGGTTCCGATGCAGACACCTCGGCAATATCATGGATAAGTACGGTTGGTTGGCTTAATTCCGTATCCACACGATAGGTTTTCATCACAACCGGTGAACCGGCATGATTACCGGCATCATCCTCTACCGTAGCCAGAACCCTAATAGTCTGCGTTCCCTGCTTGCCGCCCAAAGTATGGTTGGACAATGTAAGCGTCCAAGCATCTTTGCTTTCATTAACCTCCGCCGAATACGCTATACCGTGCAAACTTACTTTTACATCAACTGTTTCAACATCTTTATCAATATTGTTCAGTCTGCCTGAAAGGGTTGTTTGTGCGCCCAAATTGGCCTGATTAATGGCGGCAATATCGTCTACCGTTACTTCGGGCGTCGCAATTTGGGTGTCCACACGGTAGGTTTTAACGGTTTCCGCCGATTCGGCACGGTTGCCCGAGCCGTCGGTAACGGCAGCTTTTACGCTGATGCTGCGTTCACCCTGTCCGGTGTTCAGTGCGCTATTGGGCAGGGTAAGGCTCCAGCCGTCCTTACTGCCGTTAATTTGTGCCTGATGCACCGTGCCGCCTACGGTAACGCTAACGCCGATTTCGGCAACATCCGTATCAATTCCGCTTAATTTGCCTGAAAGGGTTGTTTGTGCGCCCAAGTTAGCCTGATTAATAACGGCAATATCGTCTACCGTTACTTCGGGCGTCGCA
>JAUNOT010000027.1 GCA_030537065.1 Conchiformibius sp. | reverse complement strand
AGCACATGTAAGGGTAATATTATTCCCCTGCCGTTGTAGTTACGAAGCGAAAGATAGTTAATGTCTTGCCATGCAATGTGTCGGTTACGGTTGCGGCTGCGTAGTGCGGCGGGATTACGCACTGTTATGCCCTTGCCGTCCAATGTTAACACAGGGCGGCGGTAGAACAGCGTAACCAAGCCCAGCCACAACATCCATAAACCGATACTGCCAAACAGAAGTAAACCCAGTAAGAATTTCCACCAGCCAGAAGGAAAGCTGTTATTTAGCCAAGCTTTGACCAACCCATAAGCTGAAACGTAAGCACCGCCCAAGCAAAACAATGCCCACAGCCAATAAATTAATCCCCTTGTCCAGCTATAAGGAAAAGTTGTGGTGGGGGTGTTCTCTGGCGGGAATGGCTGCCGTGATGCAGTAATATATTGTTTAATGGTGGGAAAGACGGAATCAGTGCCATTTTTCAGCAAGTGGGTTGCCAATAACATCGGCTGATGATGGTAAGGGCTGTGAAAAGCAAAGCAATATGCAGAGGGTGCGGTAACCATCACAATATTTTGCCAAGATAATTGCCATTCACGCTGTGAACGCTGCCACATGGCGGGTTGGTACACGCGGATACCGTGTCGGTCTATCGTTACCACGCTTTGCTGATGCCGTAATGCCAATACACCACTACGTAGCATAAACAGCCCGCCCAATAACATGGCGGTAAGTAATGCCATTTCCAAGAGTGAAACGATATATTCATGCAACAGCAACGCCTGCCAATGTTCTGACAACTTTATCAAGCCGAACAGGCCGAAGCCGCTTAACCCCAAACCTGCCAGTACAAACGTGCTGCTGCGCCGCATGCTGTAACGGACGGTGATTGATTGCAATATCCTTTCCATAGCAGTTGGCTTTTCTAATTGATAAATATATTAATCTTAACAGAAAAATACGCTTTCAGGCAGCCTGAAACCGCCGCGCTTACCTGCCGTTAAAATTGTGTTATATTATCGCTTTGTAAATTAGCGTATGCAAGCGAAAAGGAATGTAAAATGCACACCATCCGCGCTTTAAGTATTATTTTCGGCTGCTTGGCGGTGGGCGAAGCCGTGGTTTATTTTACCGAACTGAAGTTTCCGGGCAGCATTATCGGGATGTTTGTTTTGTTCGGTGCATTGCAGGCAGGTTGGGTGAAACCGTCGTGGCTGATGCAGCTGGTGGATGTGCTGATGGCGAATCTGGCTTTGTTTTTGGTGCCGCCTTGCGTGGCGGTGATGAGTTATCTGGATATTATTGCCAAGGATTTTTGGCCGATTGCGGTTACCACGCTGCTCAGTACGTTGGCGGTGATGCTGGTAACCGGCAAGAGCCACGAATGGCTGCGGAGGCGTTGATATGGCGATGTTGAAACATCCAGTGGTGCTGTTGTGGCTGACCATTACTGTGTATTGGGCGGCCAATCTGCTGCGGGTACGCACCGGCAGCGTGTTGTTTAATCCGGTGGTAATGAGTACGGTAGTAGTGATTGTGTATCTGAAAGTGTGCGGTATTGATTACCCTGCTTACCATGAAACCGCAGAACTGATTGATTTTTGGCTGAAACCGGCGGTGGTGGCATTGGCAGTACCGCTGTATTTAAACTGGGAAAAAATCCGCAAACAATGGCTGCCGATTGTGTTGTCGCAGGGGGCGGGCAGCATTACCGGTATTGTTAGTGCGGTGTGGATTGCCAAGCTGATGGGGGCGGAGCGGGAAGTGGTGTTGAGTATGGCGGCCAAGTCGGTAACCAATCCGATTGCGATTGAAATTACCAAATCCATCGGCGGCATTCCTGCCATTACGGCAGCGACGGTAATTGCCGCCGGTATGATGGGGCAGATGGCAGGCTACCGTATGATGAAGATGGGGACGGTGCGTAAACCGATGTCGCAAGGTATGTCTATGGGTTCGGCATCGCATGCAATGGGGATTGCCGCTTCGTTGGAGAAAAGTAAGAAATTTGCTGTGTATGCCAGTTTGGGATTGATTTTTAACGGAGTTTTAACAGCGATATTGGTGCCGTTGATATTGCCGTTGATGGGTGTTTGATTTCAGGCTGCCTGAAAATTTAATGATGATTGGCAATAAAAAACTGCCTGAACAAGATTTTCAGGCAGCTTGAGTATGCTGAGGATTAAAATTTTTCACATTCGGTCAATGTGCCGCCACTGTATTTGCAGCGCAGTACATCACCCGACATTTCTAATTGCAAACCAAATTTCCGTCCTTTGGTTTTGGGCGTGATGGCAATAGAAAAACCCTTTGGGTTTTGTGCATTGGGCAGATAAGTTTCAGTAAACGTGAACAAACGGTCCATATCGCTGTGTACGGCACGGGTTTTGGCGGCAGCAAATTCCTTAACAAAACCGGCTTTGGTGCGGAATGCCTGCGGACGTTCCAATCGGGCAGCTTCAAAAGATTGACGCAATGTCGTCGCGGCACGTTTGGCATCGGCAAGTTGGGTTTTTTCAATATGATTACTGTAAGCCGGCATGGCAATGGCCGCCAAAATGCCGATAATCGCAATAACAATCATCAATTCAACCAGTGTAAAACCACCGGATAAATGGCGCAAACGGATTTGTATCATTGTCATTCTCTGTCTGAAAATAAAGGTGGGATTATGGTGCCAATTCAACAATGCTTTGCAGCATGACAACCGTATTGGGATTTTGCCCATTGGCGCGTGCAGTTACCCGAAAATTGTAGCGCAAACCGTCTGTTGCCTGACGTTCGCCCAAAAATTCAATAATATAACGGGTATTGCCATTACGGCCGTCTAATGTGCGGTCATTGTGTTCCCAAATGGTTTTTTTATTGAAAACACGTTTCCAAGCAACATCATTGTTTTTACTGCCGGAAATGGTAAACAGCGGCTTTTTGGCGGAGGTGGGAGAGGTTACCATATTGACTTCTTCAACCGGCGCGCACAAACCGTTGTTACAATCATAAGAAAAAATAACGCTTCCCGGTTTGGCTGCCAAAAAAGCCTGAATAACGTTTTCTGCCTCCCGTAAACCGCCTTCTGCCATTGTGAGGGCATATTTGCGGTCGGCATCATTGGCACTTATGCGTGATTCGGTTGATGCAGACTGATTGGTTACTACCACCAACATTGCAATCACCAGCATAATAATCATGACAATAAAAAGGGAAAATCCCTGCTGTCTGGTTTGATGCGTCTGATACATAATCAACCTCCTGTCAGATAAATATTTATTTTAAAGGCATCCGGTTACCGCAACTGTTGCCGCCACGTACGGTTGCATTGATAAAATAATCAGCAGTTGTGATGGCAGGTGCAGTCGTACCGGGTGCTGCCGTTGCGTTTTTGGGGGGGATATCCAAATCATAATTAAAGCGGATTTGCACTAACGAAGGCAGTTTCTTTTCGGCAGTTGTGTTACTGAACGTAAAGGTTTCTGCCGTCGTACTGGCCGCATCAGAAAAACTTGCGGGGCAATTTTGGGTATAGCCAAAACCGATATCCATACCATTAATCCCTTTGGATATCAATTGCGGTTCCTGCCATTGTCCGTTATTGCCCAATTCCATTCTGAATACTTGTTTTCCTGCTTGGTCAAAGCTATAAGCGACTGCATGTAATTTGCTGATTGCAATTGTGCCGCTGTCTTGGGTGCTGAGTTGGGCATTGGTCAGGGATACGGGCAGGTTGTCGCCGTTTAATCGGGGTGTTCTAAGCGCATAAGCACTACGGCAACTGCTTAAAACGATAAAGCCGCCACCGTTAATCGTTTGACGTAAAGGGTCAAGATTTTTATTTTGTGCATTATCACCGCTGCCGGAGGCCAGTGTGAGTCCAGTAATATTATTGGTATTGGCGTTGGTTAGCCCGTTTACACGGGTAATGCCGGTTTCGCCTTGTCCGTAAATAAAAAATAGGGTCGGCATGGATTTATAGGTGCCTTTATAGATACCGAATCCCTCTGCTTTGTTGGCATCTAATACAACTTCGGTGGTGGTAACAGCAGAAAAATCCGGTGCGGTAATATCACTAACGATTGTGGCGTCATTACCGGTACTATAACAACCAAAACTGCCTGCAAGACGGGCATCTCGGGTAATCTGTAGCGCCGCGTTGCGTAGGTTTTGCTGAATATCCAAGCGTTGTTGGGCAGAGTGGTTGAGCTTTCGGGTCATAAAATAGGTACCGCCGGCCGCCATAATAACGATAATGGCCAGTGAGCTGGCAACCAGAAATTCAATTATGGTAAAACCGGCATTCCGGATGGATAAGCGGTGTAATTTCATACGGGCATTCCTTTAATTTATTCTTGTACCTGTAATAAGTAGCTATAGGCATTACCGGTTTCGCCTTGTTTGGCAGGTCGGGTCGTCCATACTACTTTAATGACGGTATTGTTGCCGAAAGCCCCTGCCGAGCAGTTGGTTTTGAGTCTGCCTGAAGCATCCAGTTCGGCCTGTTTGGGAGGGTAGCTGTTTTCTTCGCAGATAACATATTGAATGGTTTCTGCGTTGGGGGTCTGCCGCAGCAAGTATTCAAACATGGCGATTTGTTGGTTGGCCAAATCTTGCTTGCTGATATTGGGACGGGTGGCGGTAGCCGTACTGTTCCAGCTGCCGCCCCATATCGGATTAGGCAGGGTATTATTGGCGTTCATATCAACAGTTTGTGCAGCATTGCTTTTAGTATACTGCGGATAGCGGCGTACGGCGCGTTCATTCACTAAGGTAACATTCGGGTTGGCTAGCATACCCTCCGATAGCGTTTCTGCTGCTTGTGATACGGTGGAGCGGCTTTCGGCTTCGCCGATGCTGGCAACCGAACGGATTTGTGCTGCCATCAATCCCAATACACCGAAAGTCAATAGAAATACCGAAACAATAACTTCCATGATTGTGGCACCGCAAACCTGCTGCCTGAAAGAGTGTGTGGGGCGGAAAGAAACACGGTTCATCAATCGTTCCTCAAATTTTCTTAATCAAAAGTGTAAAGGAATTTACAGTTTGGCAAAAAAGATTTATTGAATAGTGCAGACATCGGGTTGTTCGTAATCTGCACGGTTGTCGCTACGGCAGGTATCAATTTTACCGGTTGGGTTGACAGCAACAATTAGACTGCGGAGTTTTTTAGTTTCATTCATATCGCCGCTTTCCGATACCAAAAAGCGGATATAACTTTGACCGATTTCAATATTATTGAAATTATTTGCTTCTGTTTTGCGGCCGACGGTTCCGCTGGGTGTAAACACAAACTGATTAACGGTGTCGGCTGTTTGGGTTACCGCACTCTTGTTCACTTTAAACACGGTGGGGGTTACGGTAAGTTGCTGGTTACTGTTGCCGTTAATACTGATGGTTCGCAAGTCAATGTCTGATGTACTGTCAAAAATACCATTGCGGTTCATATCGACAAAAGCACGCATACCGCTGCTTATATCTGCTGCCGAGCAGTTATTATTTAAGGGACGGCCGTCATTGCGGATTTTGGTGCCGCATACAATAACCGGCGCATTACGGCGGATTGCTTCAGTTTTGGCAAAACGCAGCAAGTTACTGATTTGTTCGGTGCGGTTGGTAATGCGGGTATTGATAACAAAATTACGCATATTCGGAAAAGCGATTGCCGCCATAATAGCAATAATGGCAATGGAAATCATCAGTTCTATCATGGTAAAGCCGGCGGTTTGTTTTTTCATTTTCGCACTCGTAAAAGAATCATCAGCATAGTAAAAGGAAAATTATTCATTTGGAACGGCATGGTCGGGAATATAGGCCGCATTTTCAAATTTGGTAAACTGCCCCAAAAAGGTCAGGAATACCCTGCCGGTAGGGCCGTTGCGGTGTTTGCCGATAATACATTCGGCCAAACCTTTAAACTGGCTGTTTTCGCGGTTATAGTATTCGTCGCGAAACATAAACATAATTAAATCGGCATCTTGTTCTATTGCGCCCGATTCGCGCAGGTCGGACATCATCGGCCGTTTGTCGGTACGTTGTTCCACGCTGCGCGACAGCTGGGACAGGGCAATGACGGGAACTTGTAATTCTTTTGCCAATGCTTTGAGTGAACGGGAAATTTCACCCAATTCTGCGGCGCGGTTGTCGCTGCGGCCGGAACCTGCCATCAGTTGCAGGTAGTCAATCACAATCAAACCGAGTTTGCCGTTAAAACGGCGGGCAAGGCGGCGGCTGCGGGCGCGGACTTCTAATGCGGTCAGGCTGGGGGTTTCGTCAATGAAAACCGGTGCATCCGATAAAATGGCAATCGCTTCGTTTAAGCGTCCCCAGTCGTCGTCAACCAGTCTGCCGTTTTTTAAATGGCTTTGGTCAAGCCTGCCGACCGAGCTGAGCATCCGCATCACCAGTTGTGCGCCGCCCATTTCCATGGAAAAAACGGCTACAGGCAGCTTGCTTGTAATGGCAACGTCTTCGGCAATATTCAGGGCAAAAGCGGTTTTACCCATAGACGGTCGCCCTGCAACAATAACCAAGTCGCCTGCCTGAAGACCCGATGTCAGCCTATCCAAATCGGCAAAACCGGTAGAAATACCGGTAACTTCATCGGGATTGTCGCGGTCGTACAGTATGTCAATGCGTTCAACGGTTTGCTTAAGCAGTTCGGCCATATCCAAAAAGCCTTGCTTGGCTTTGGCGGTGCTTTCGGCAATTTGAAAGACGCGGCTTTCGGCATCATCAAGCAGCTGCTCGGCAGTACGGCCTTCAGGCTGGTAGGCTTTTCTAGCAATTTCCGTTCCAACTTCGGCCAGTTGGCGGACAATGGAGCGTTCGCGGACAATTTCACCATAGCGGCGGATATTGGCGGCCGAGGGGGTGGACTGCACCAAGGTAACCAGATAGTTAAAGCCGCCTGCGGGCTCTAAATCGTGGTTGCGTTCCAATACTTCTTGTACGGTGACGACATCGGCCGGTCGGTTTTCGCTAATCAGGCTGCTGACTGCGCGGAAAATCAAGCGGTGCTCGTGGCGGTAAAAATCGTGTTCGCCGACAATGTCGGCAATGCGGTCCCAAGCGCTGTTTTCTAAAATTAATCCGCCCAATAGCGATTGTTCGGCTTCTACGGAGTGGGGCGGGGTGTTTAAGGCACGGATTTCTGCATCACTGCTGTAATCGCTGTCGGTATGCATGGTGATTGTACTGGTTTTGTCGGTGAAAATGGAAAACAGACGGAAAAAACTAACGTTTTTTGACACATAAAGTTTGAAAACTGTGTCGGAAATGTCTGCGGGGCATTTCAGGCTGCCTGAAAGTGTATTTACCGTCCGGTACTGCCGAAGCCGCCGTTGCCGCGTTCGCTGGCATTGAAGTCGTCCACCACGCGGAATTGTGCCTGTATCACGGGGACAATCATCATTTGGGCAATGCGTTCCTGCGGCTGTATGGTGAAGGGGGTATTGCTGCGGTTCCATGCAGAAACCATCAGTTCACCCTGATAATCGGAGTCAATCAAGCCGACCAAATTACCCAATACGATGCCGTGTTTATGCCCTAAACCGGAGCGCGGCAGGATAACGGCCGCCAAATCGGGGCGGTTCAGGTGGACGGCGATGCCGGTGGGAATCAGCAGGGTTTGATTGGGGAGAAGGGTAAGCGGTTCATCTATACAGGCATGTAAATCCAAACCGGCCGAGCCGCTTGTGGCATACGCGGGTATTTGGGCAGACGGCCGTAGGATTTTAAGGTCAATCAGGGGTAAAGCGGGCATTTCGGTTTTCCAGACTTGTTAACGTGTCCGCCACATATGGTAATCACGCAAAGGGGGGACGGGAGGATTGAGGCAGTGTGCGCAGATGGCGGTGCTTTCATCATCATCACTGCCGATGTGGGCGGCATTGGGGTCAAAGCGGCTTTGTTGGATAACGGCTTGTACCAATGCCTGTGCCTGCATCGGGTCAAAGGTGAAACGGTTGAGAATTTCATGCAGCAGTTGTTGTTCTGCCGGGGAAAAACGGGCGGCATAACTGATGATGGTTTGGCGGTAGCCACCATCTTGGATTTTATCGTTCAGTAGTTGTTGCAGAGGCATAATATTCCTTTTCAGGCTGCCTGAAAATCAATTAGGCCGCCGTTTCCCAAGCAGCAGGAAACGGCGGTCGGATACTTGGTGTTTTAAGTATCAGATTTGGCAGCATTGTTGTCAGTGTAATCGTAGTAATGATATTTTTTGTAAGCATTTTTAGCGGTACGCTCAATGCCGTTTAATACAACGCCGCTAACTTTGATGTTACTGTGATTAAAGCGGGTAATGCTTTCTTCCAGTTCGTCAACAGCAGTATGGCCGAAACGGCTGACCAGCAGTGACAGACCGGCATACTGACCGATAACGGCGGCATCGGTAACGGCCAGAACAGGCGGTGTATCCAAGACAATATAGTCATATTGCTTGTCGGCCCATGCCAAAAATTCGGGCAAAGCATCACTTAGCAGCAGTTCAGACGGATTGCGAACCTGTTTGCCGCGACTGACAAAATGTAAATCATGAACATTGGTTTTTTGAATCTGCTTATGGTAAGTGCCGGGTTTACCTTCCCATAAGATGTCAGGCAGACCTTTTTCATTTTTAATGTCGCTAAACAAGTGGTGCAGGTAGCCTTTGCGCATATCGGCATCAATCAACAGTACTTTTTTGCCAGATTGTGCCATCAGTACGGCCAGGTTGGCAGAAATAAACGACTTGCCCACTTCGGGGGTGGCGCCGGAAATCATAATAATTTTATTGGCAGAATCCAAGCTGGTGAAATACAGGTTGGTACGTAGTGCACGCAGTGCTTCTACCGCGACATCGGTTGGTGCTTTCATAGACAATAGATAAGTAGAACGTACGCCGTCTTTGCCTTTGCGGGTTTTTTTGAGTGCTTCGTCCTGTTTGGCCTGTACTTCCGATTTGGGAATGCTGCCCAAAATATCGGTACCAATGGCTTCCACTTCTTCTTCGGAGGAAATACCTTTATGGAACAATGATTTCATTAAGAAGAAACCAATGGATAAAAATAGACCAATTACAGTTGCTAAAGCGATAATAATGGCTTTTTTCGGCTTAATCGGTTTGTCTGCTGTTACTGCGCTGTCAATCAAGCGCACGCTGCCTTGGGAACTGGCTTGCAAAATACCCAATTCCTGCTGTTTGGCCAATAATTGCACATAAATGGTTTGGTTAATGTCCACATTACGGGTTAAGCGGATAATTTCCTGTTGGGTTTCCGGCATACGGACAATTTGTTTGTTCAAACGTTCTTTGGCATCGTTTAATACTTTTAATTTGTCGCGTATGGATTTATAAGCAGGATGGTCTTTGGTGTAAACTTCAGACAAAACAGATTCTTCTGTTTTTAAGTCCACAATCTGCATTTCAATTTTGTTCAGACTTTCCAAAGTGCCTTTGGCTTCGCTGGGAACGTCCAATGATTTGTTGCGTGAACGGTACAGGTTCAACCTGTCTTCCGCTGCTTGCAGCTCTTCATGCAGGCGCGGTAATTCTTCACTAATAAATTTTAAGCCATTCGCTGCAGTTTGAATGTCTTTATCACGGTTTTGAGTGATATAGTTTTTAATAATACTGTTTAAAGTACGCTCAATCAGTTCGGGATTGCTGCCGCTTAAGGTCAGCCCGATAACAGGAATATTTTTTCCTTTTCCAGCAACCGTCAGGCTTTGATTTAATCGTTCAAAACTGGTGTTGGGAGAAAATTTGGTCAAGCTAAATTTTTGACCGAAAGGGGCACGGATTTGCTTAACCGATAGGGAAAACAGACCTTTGACCGACAATACCTGACCAACACGACCGTTATAAGTTTGTCCTTCAGGCGTGACCAGGCGGTATTCCTCTGGCCCTTGTGCGGTAAAAGTAAAATTCTGATTTTGCAGTTGCGGGGCAACGGCAAAGCTGCCGATATCCAATGACGGCTGTTCGCGGCTGCCTGAAAGCAGTTTGTTCAGTATGGAAGTTTGGGGGACAACAACTGTATCCAGATTCAATTCTTCAATGGTTTTGCCCAAAATCAGTCGGGATTTAATCAACTGAATTTCGGTATCAGCTACTGAGTTGTTGGGCGAGCCGGAAAACAGTTCTGACAAATTGCCCAAAACCTGATTTTTACCATTAGAGATTTCCACTATGGCATCAGCTTGGTAAACAGGTGTGGCCGTTTGGGCATAGATAAAGCCACCGATGCTGAAAATGGCGGTAACCAGCAGAACATACCACTTATAAAACCATATGCTGTGGAATAATTCAGTCAGGTCAATTTCGTCATCAGCTGATATGTGATGTGTATTGGAAGTGTTGGAGGACATAATAAAAACTGTATACGGTTAAAGTGGTTAGCTGCGTTGAAGTTTGTCTGCCCACAAGTCGGCAGCCTGTTCCAGTTTGTTAAAAACCGATTGGAACATTTCATCGCTTTGGCGGTAGGGGTCGGCAATGTCTTTTGTGCCTTGCGGCAGCCATTGTCCGAACAGCATGGTTTTACCGCGAGCAGCAGGAGCAATAGCGGCAACCGCATCAATATGGCTTTGTTCCATAACTAAAATCAAATCATATTCGGCGGCAATATCTGCAGTAAGCTGGCGGGCACGGTGCGCTGACATATCCAAACCGGTTGCGGCCGCGGCTGCCTGAATATCGGCTGGTCGGCCGACTAGAGCACCAACGCCCGCTGATGCAACACTGTGTTTGGGCAGGCGTTTTTTTAACAGGGCTTCACCGGTAGGCGAGCGGCAGATATTGCCGACACACCACGAGAATTTTATTAAACATGGCTGTAACCGCTTATTTAAAGGTGTTGTTTAACATAATGGCGCTGCTGACCGAAGGCATAATTTGCGACAGGACACGGTTCCAGCGTACCACCGGTGCGGCGGTAACATAAACAACGTCATTGGGTTTGAGTTTAAATTGTGTACCCATCACATAAGCAGTAGCATCTTTCAGATTAAGCTGGTAAACGTGTACGGTTTTGCCGTCTTGCGCAGCCGGACGGTTACGGATGACAAAGACGCCGGTAGCATCCGACAAATTTTGGTTCAGACCTTCGGATTTGGCCAAGGCTTCGGTCAAATTCAGACCATCGTTGCCGATGGTCAGGGCGTTTTGTTTGCCGATTTCACCCATCACATAAACTTGTACATTGTCGCGGTTGGGAACATAAATAATGTCGCCGTCTGCCAACAAGCGGTTTTTCGCCAAGTCGCCGTGCGCCATAATGTCGTTTAGGGAAACGGTGTGGTCTTGGCCTTTGTGCGTCCATTTGATGCGGTCGGTGTCGGCCTGCTCGGTAAATCCGCCCGCTTGGGCAACGGCATCCACCAAAGTAAGCGGAACATTGGTCAGTTGGAAATTACCGCTTTGTTTGACAGCACCGTTTACCGAGATGCTTTGTGAGCGGAACTCGGCGATATTGACATCAACCTGCGGGTCTTTGATATAACGCGCCAGACGCTGAGTCAGCATTTGCCGTACTTCAGGTAGGGACTTGCCACGCACTTTCAACCGTCCGGCAAGGGGGTAGAAAATATGGCCGCTTTCGTCCACCCATGTGCCTTGACTGACTTGTTTATTATTGCTGCCTGAAGCGGTAAAGGTGTTCAAATCGGGCTGATTCCACACTTTAACCGATAAAACATCGCCATTGCCGATACGGTAGCTGTATTGGCGTTTGAGGTTTTCCAAACGCGGATTGCGTGTTGAGATAACGGTGGCTTCGCGCATCTGCTCCAGCAGGGCAAAGGTAATGGGGTAAACGGCGGTTTGGCGGTTGAGTTCGCCTTCGGAACCGTCGGCGACAATGTAAACGTCTTTATTTTTTAAATCAACGCTGCTGCCGGGAACAATAGTAGTTTGGCAAGCAGCCAATAAGGCGGCGGATAACAGCAGGCTGATGCGAGCGGGGAGTTGGCGGTAGTTCATAGCTGAGGCGGGGCGGAACGGGTTGTCATTGTTGTTGTTAAATATGTTGATTGTATCATTAATTGTAGGGTTATGGTCAATGTTATGAAAGTAACAGGCTGCCTGAAACGGTTTCAGGCAGCCTGAATATTCACTTTATTTGTTAAACGGAAGCAATGCGCCGTCCTGCATGGTTAGGATACGCTCAAAACGCATGGCCAGTTCGTCATCATGGGTGACGACTACCAATGCGGTACCCAATTCGGATTTGAGTTCCAGCATCATGTCCAGAATATTGCGGGCATTTTTGCGGTCAAGGTTGCCGGTGGGTTCGTCCGCCAGCAGGCATTGCGGCCGTTTGACCAAGGCGCGGGCAATGGCGGCGCGCTGGCGCTCACCGCCGGAAAGTTCGGTAGGGCGGTGCAGGGCGCGTTGTTTGAGGCCGACTCTGTCCAGCATATCCAAAGCTTGTGCTTCGGCCTGCGCGCGCGGCATTTTGCCAATCAGCAGCGGCATCATCACGTTTTCCAAAGCGCTAAATTCTGCCAGCAGATGGTGAAATTGATACACAAAGCCGAGATATTGGTTGCGTAAAGCACCCAAACGCGCCTGATTAAGGCTGGCCAGATTAAAACCCATCAGTTTGATGCTGCCTGAAGTGGGCGTGTCCAGTCCGCCAAGCAGGTGCAGCAGGGTGGATTTGCCGCTGCCGGATGCGCCGATAATGCTGACGCTTTGTCCGGTCTGGATATTCAGGTTTAAATCGCGCAACACTTCCACATTCAGTTCGCCGTCGCGGTAGGTGCGGCCGACATTCAGGCATTCCAGTACGGTGGTAGTCGGATTATTCATAACGTAAGGCCTCCGCTGGTTGGGTGCGCGCCGCGCTCAAGCTGGGATAAATGGTGGCAAGGAACGACAGTACCAGCGAAATCACCGCCACGCTGATAACGTCGGCTGCCTGAATATCGCTGGGCAAGTAGTTGATAAAATAAACTTGTGACGACACAAAGCGTGTACCCAAAATATCTTCAATAAAGGCCACGATGCTGCCGACTTTCCAAGCCAGCAGCAGGCCGATAATGACACCGAAAAAAGTGCCTAAAATGCCGGCAACCATGCCTTGGACGATAAAAATCTTCATCACGCCTTTGGGGGACAGCCCCAAGGTACGCAAAATGGCAATATCGGCCTGTTTGTCGGTAACCGCCATCACCAGCGACGACACCAGATTAAACACCGCCACTACGATAATGCAGGCCAGCAACAGGGTAAGCAGGCGTTTTTCCATTTCCACAGCATTGAAATAACTGGCATTGCTGTCGGTCCAGTTGTGTATCCACAGTTGCGGGTGTTGCTGCGGCGGCAGGATTTTGGCCATAACGGCCGGTGCGTTTTGCGGGTCTTTCAGACGCAGGCGCAAACCGACGCTGCTGTCGTCGGTGCGGTAAAATTTTTGTGCATCGGCCAGATGAATCAGGGCGATGGTTTTGTCGGCTTCGTCCACACCGGTTTTAACAATGCCGCTGACGGTAAATTGTTTCAGACGCGGTACCATACCGCTCGGGGTAACATTGCCTTCGGGGGTAATCAGGGTGACTTTGTTGCCGACTTCCGCGCCGATGGCTTCGGCCAGCCCGTTGCCCAGAATAATGTTGAAGCTGTCGTCGCGTAAATCGTCAAACGAGCCTTTGGGCATATTGTTGCCGTAGTCCACCATTTGTTTTTCGGTTTCGGGCAAAATGCCGCGCACTTGTACGCCGCGCACTTCGCCGGAATTGGCCAGCAGCCCCTGTCCGGCAATATAGGGGGCGGTGGCGGTGATTTCTGTTTTGCCTGCAAGCATTTTTTGAATGTCGCGCCAGTTTTCGCCGTTGGGGGCGTTCAGGTAGCCGACTTCGGCGTGTGGGGCAATGTTGAGCAGTTGGCCGCGAATTTCTTTTTGAAAGCCGTTCACCACCGACAACACCAGTATCAGGGCAATCACGCCCAAGGCGATGCCGAGTATGGAGATAACGGAGATAAACGACATAAAGCCGCTTCGTTTTTTGGCGCGCAGATAGCGCAGGCCAATCCAGGTTTCAAGGGAAGCCATATTGTATTAAGGGGTTGGGTTTTTTGAATGGGGGATTATAACGGGATTGACGGGGGCGGTCATGGGGTTTTACGCGCTTTGGCAGTCGGTGTCGGCGGCTTTCAGGCTGCCTGAAAAGCGTTTTTGTTTACATCGGCACGTTCAGCAGCACCGCCGCCATATCTTCAGGCAGCACGCGCATCGCGCCTTGTTTGATATGCGGCGGAATACCGCGGTAATAGGCTTCGGCAATGCTGGCGGCAATGGTAATCCGTGCCGTGTGGTTGCCGCCCGACGACAGCGACAGCCACAGGGTTTCTTCAAACGTTTCACCGGCCAAAAACACCGATATGGCCTGTGTAACCAGTTGTTGGCTGCCGTGTGCCGCCGCGTTGACCGTTTGCGTCAGCGGTTTGCCGACATCGTAGCCGAACAGCCGTGCGGTGTTGTCGCGGATAAAACTTTTGCTTTCGCCGGTACGCGCCCAAAAAATTGCCGCCGCCACCGCCTGTGCGCCCTTGATGCCTTCGGTGTGGTTGTGGGTTACCGCCGCCGAATCGCAGGCACAGTTGAGCGTTTCCGACAGGCTGTGAAACGCCCAACCCACCGCCGACACACGCATCGCCGCACCGGGGCCGAAGCTGCCGTAGGGCTGCGGATTGCCCTGCCACAACCAAGAGTTAAACTCGTCGCTGTACGGCTCGTCCGGATGCGGATAACGCCGCCCCCATTTTTGCAGATAATGGGTAGGGCTTTGTGTGCAACCGTTTAAAATCCAATCGCTTATGGCGGCGGTGCAAATCGTGCCGACACCAAAGGCCGAAGTGTGGTCAAACAGTTTGAAATGCTTTTTATGGCGTTCCGGTTCGTAACGCGTACCGATAATATTGCCGATGGCTGCGCCCAACATAGTCAATCAAGTCCAATTTATTTTCTAAGCAAACAGCATTATAGCGCAGTTGCCGCCGATTCGTTTCAGGCAGCCTGAAAAGCCGCGCCTGTGCTAAACTGCCGCTTTTTCACGCAAGGAAAACCCTATGGCAGGCAATACTTTCGGACAACTGTTTACCGTCAGCACCTTCGGCGAAAGCCACGGCGCGGCATTGGGCTGCATTATTGACGGCTGCCCGCCCGGACTGCCGCTTGACGAAGCCGATATTCAGGCCGACCTTGACCGCCGCAAGCCCGGCACCAGCCGCCATGTTACCCAACGGCGCGAAGCCGACCAAGTGGAAATCCTGTCGGGCGTGTTTGAAGGGCAGACCACCGGCACGCCGATTGCCCTGCTGATACGCAATACCGACCAGCGCAGTAAAGACTACGGCAATATTGCCCGCCAGTTCCGCCCCGGCCACGCCGACTACACCTACCGCCACAAATACGGCGTGCGCGACTACCGTGGCGGCGGCCGTGCTTCCGCACGCGAAACAGCGGCGCGAGTGGCGGCGGGCGCGGTGGCGAAAAAATGGCTGCATCAGCAGTTCGGCACCGTATTTGTCTGCCATGTTACCCAAATCGGCGATTATGTTATTCCCTTTGAAAGCGAAGACTTTATCGGCGAAAACCCGTTTTTTGCCGCCAACCGCTCCGATATTGCCGCTTTGGAAAACTATATGGACGGCGTACGCAAATCTTTGGACAGCGTGGGCGCGAAACTGCATATTGAAGCGCGGAACGTGCCGGTGGGTTTGGGCGAACCGGTGTTTGACCGCTTGGATGCCGATATTGCCCACGCGCTGATGAGCATTAACGCGGTCAAAGCCGTGTCCATCGGCGCGGGTTTTGACTGCGTGGCGCAGCGCGGCAGCGAACACGGCGACGAACTGACGCCGCAAGGATTTTTGTCGAATCATGCCGGCGGCGTGTTGGGCGGCATTTCCACCGGTCAGCATATTGTGGCCGATTTTGCCGTCAAGCCCACCAGCAGCATTGCCACGCCGCGCCGCAGCATTGATGTGGACGGGCAGGCAGTGGAACTGGTCACGCACGGGCGGCACGACCCCTGTGTCGGACTGCGTGCCGCACCGATTGCCGAAGCGATGTTGGCTTTGGTGCTGACCGACCATGCTTTGCGCCAGCGCGGCCAAAACGGCGGCGTAAAGGTGGATACGCCGGATATTGAACGGGCAGGGCGGTAAATAACAGGCAGCCTGAAACGGGTAAAACGTTTCAGGCTGCCTGTTTTGATAAGGACGAAAAAAAGGTGTGGAACCTGTCCACACCCAAACACACACACATCAAGAGGAAAAACGATAACTACTTTTTACTTTCTTTATCGGCCTGTTTTTTTACCCAAAAAAACAGGGTGGTGGCAATCACGCACACCATACCGATGGTAAACAGCGACAAAATGCCGATAGGCGATTTCAACAAGCCTGCAAAAACATCCATGGTTGTGTTCCTTTTGTTTTTGTTGCGTGGGGCGGATTATAGGGTAATGCGCTGCGGCGGTATTGATGCAAATCAAGTTTGCCGCACACGCCCTTATAAAAAGCCGCACACGCCGACAGGCTGCCTGAAAACGGCGGCGGCGGTATAATCGCAGCTTTTTTGCGCTGCCGCCATGCTCACCTACACGCCCCCTGACCGCCGTCCCGCCGCCGAACCTGCGCGCGAATCCCTTTTTTTACTGATGCTGCTGGTGTTTGCCTGGCTGTGGCCGGGGGTGTTTTCGCATGATTTGTGGAATCCTGCCGAGCCGCAGCTGTTTGCCGTGATTGAAGAAAATGCCGGCAAAACGGCTTGGCTGCCCACTTTGCAGGGACAGCCGTATTTTCAGGCAGCCCCCGTTTACATCGGCTTGGCGGAAACGTTGAAAGAACTGTTGTCGCCGTGGGCGGCCGATGCGTATGCGGCGGCACGTTTTGCCAGCGTGCTGTTTACCGCGCTCGGGCTGGCAGGCAGCGGCATGGCGGCGCACCGCCTGTTCGGTGCGTATTACGGCCGCAGTACGGTGCTGATTCTGACCGGTTCGGCAGGGCTGCTGGGCATGGGGCATTTTTTGAGCGGTATGTCGGTGGCGTTTGCGGCGGCAGGGCTGTGCCTGTGGGGGCTGGCTTTGGTGCGGCGGCAGGTGTTGATGGCGATTTTTTTGTGTGGCACGGGCATGGTGCTGGCCGGACAGGCGGCCGGTTGGCTGATGGCGGCGGCGGTGTGGGCGGTGATGCTGCTGTTGTGGCGACTGCCGTCTTGGCGCGGCCGCCGTTTGCTGACGGTGTGGGCTGGGACGGCGGCGGTGGTGCTGCCTTTGGCGGCGGCGCAGTTACTGGCTTTGGCGAAAACGGATGCGGCGGCGTTTGCGCTGTATGTGGACGGGCATTTGTTCGGTGCATTCGGCGGCTTGGGCGGCCTGAATGCGGACTTTAACCTGCCGTATTATGCGCGGCATGTGTTGTGGTTTGCCTTTCCAGGCTGGGCGTTAGCGGCGTGGACGGTGAGAAGCGGCGTGTGGCGCAAACAGGCGGAAGTGTGGCTGCCTTTGGGCTGGCTGGCGGTGTTTGCACTGCTGCTGGCGGTGCATCCGCAGCGTTTTCAGGACAATTTGGTGTGGCTGCTGCCGCCGTTGGCGGTGTTAGGGGCTTTGCGTTTGGACAGTTTGCGGCGCGGTGTGGCGGCGTTTTTAAACTGGTTTGGGATGATGACGTTCGGTTTGGCGGCGGTGTTTTTATGGCTGGGTTTTTTTGCGATGAATTATGGTTTTCCGGCCAAGCTGGCGGAACGGGCGGCGTATTTCAGTCCGTATTATGTGCCGGAAATTAAGCCGATGCCGATGTTGGTGGCGTTGGCGTTTACGCCTTTGTGGCTGTTTGCGGTCACGCGCAAGCGCATTCGCGGACGGCAGGCGGTAACGAATTGGGCGGCCGGTATGACGCTGGTGTGGGCGTTGTTGATGACTTTGTTTCTGCCGTGGTTGGACGCGGCGAAAAGTTACCGGCCGGTGGTGGCGCAGATGACGGCCGCGCTGCCTGAAGCGGGGCGGGCGGCGGTGAAAAACGGTACGGCCTGTGTGTATATTGAATCGGCGGAAGCGCAGATGGCGTGGCGGCAGTATGCGGATTTGCCGTTTGACGGGGCAAACCGCCGTTGTGCCTACCGTGTGTACCGCGTGCATCCGCAAACGGGGCAGCTGCCGGAGTCGGCACAGGTGCTGTGGCAGGGGCGGCGGCCGCGTAATAAAACGGAATGGTTTGCTTTGGTTAAGCAGTAATTTCAGGCTGCCTGAAAACGGTTTTTGGAGTATATATTATGGAAAAACAAAAAATTATAGTTGGATTGTCCGGTGGAGTGGATTCTTCGGTAACGGCTTATCTGCTCAAACAGCAGGGGCATGATGTGCGCGGCGTGTTTATGCAGAACTGGCAGGACGACGACAATGACGAATATTGCAGCATCAAGCAGGATTCGCTGGATGCGGTGGCGGTGGCGGACATTGTCGGCATTGATATGGATATTGTGAATTTTGCCGACCAGTATAAAGACCGCGTGTTCCGTTATTTTTTGGAAGAATATCAGGCAGGGCGCACGCCCAATCCCGATGTGTTGTGTAATGCCGAGATTAAGTTTAAAAGTTTTTTGGACTATGCTTTGGCGCAGGGCGCGGAAGTGCTGGCCACTGGGCATTATGCGCGTAAAGACGTACATCACGGCGTACACCGCCTGCTGAAAGGGCGCGACCGCAATAAAGACCAAAGTTATTTTCTCTACCGCCTGCAACCGCATCAGTTGCAGCGCGCGCTGTTTCCTTTGGGCGAACTGGAAAAGCCCGAAGTGCGCCGTATTGCCGCCGAAGCAGGCCTGCCTACCGCCGCCAAAAAAGACAGCACCGGTATTTGCTTTATCGGCGAGCGGCCGTTCCGCGCCTTTTTGCAGCAGTATCTGCCCACGCAGCGCGGCAAAATGGTTACGCCCGAAGGGGAAACGGTGGGCGAACATTTGGGTTTGATGTTTTACACTTTGGGGCAGCGCAAGGGCTTGGGCATCGGCGGCGCGGGCGAGGCTTGGTTTGTGGCAGGCAAAAGGCTGGCGGAAAACGAGTTGGTGGTGGTGCAGGGGCATAACCATCCTTTGCTGTATTCAGGCAGCCTGAAGATGAACCGCTTAAGCTGGACACAGCCCGATGCGCCGCCGGCCGGCCGCTACACCTGCAAAACCCGTTACCGCATGAACGATGCTGCCTGTACTCTGCGCTATACTGGCACGGACAGCGCCGAGCTGGTGTTTGACGAGCCGCAATGGGCGGTTACACCGGGGCAGTCGGCGGTATTGTATGACGGCGAAGTGTGTTTGGGCGGGGGGATTATTGTGTAAACGGGCGGCGGCGGGCTTGCCAATTCCGCCTGCATTTGTACTATAAGCAATCATTTATTTTATTGGTAACAAATGAGTTTCTTGAAATTTATACAAATTTGAATCCCAACTCTTTGCAAGCCGTTATCAATTTGATGGAAAAACGTAGCAAAGTAATTCGTACTTTGGGAATTGCGTATCCTGACCTTACGTTAATAGGAAATAATATGGTACATAAAAAAATCTCAAGCTTTGAGGCTTTTTTGAAATGTAAAGATGTGCCAATTAGCGAATTATTAGATTATTTATTAAATTCTAGTTGTGTACTTCGATACGAAGCGGCGAGAAGACTGCAATTTTCCCAATACAATGAAATTAAAAATATAATAATGGATATTTTATTAATAAGCCATTATAGCCGTCATAGGGAAGTAGCTGCTTTTATTTTAGGTCAAATACAAGAAAGTCTTAATAAAAGTGAGTTAAATGAAATTATTTTTATATTAATTAATTTGATAAAAAATGATGAAAGTGTAAACGTAAAGTCTTCTGCAATTTTTTCATTAGGACATATATTTCAACAATATAACTTAGGAGAGGATGAGTTTGGCGTAATAGAAAAAAATATTAATAAGATTTGGGGGGTAAATAGATATTCCATTATCATTTCTCTTACTTTTAGTTCGGCTTTTTTTCCAAAAAGAAATTATATAAAAAAATACCTTATAAAAAATCT
>JAUNOT010000150.1 GCA_030537065.1 Conchiformibius sp. | reverse complement strand
TATAAATCCTGCGAACTGGTGCGCCTGCTGAAAAAACAAGGGCATAGCGTTACCGTTGTCATGTCGCGTGCCGCCACCGAATTTGTGTCCGCACAAACCTTTCAGGCATTAAGCGGCAATCCCGTCCTCACCGAAAACGGCGGCACAGGCAACGGCATGGCACACATCAACGCCACCCGCGCCGCCGATGTAATGCTGATTGCCCCAGCCACTGCCAACACTCTTGCCAAAATCGCCCACGGCATTGCCGACAATCTGATTACCGAACTGGCGGCGGCGCGAACCTGTCCGTTGGCGGTTGCCCCTGCCATGAATGTGCAAATGTGGCACAATCCCGCCAATCAGCGCAATATCAAACAGTTGCAGCAAGACGGCATCACCGTGTTTGCACCCGCCCACGGCGAACAGGCTTGCGGCGAAGTGGGCGCAGGCAGAATGCCCGAAGCGGCGGAATTGGCGGATTTACTGCCCGATGTGTGGTCGCCGAAGGTGCTGGCAGGACAAACCGTGCTGCTGACCGCAGGCGCAGGCTATGAAGCGATAGACCCCGTGCGCGGCATCACCAATATTTCCAGTGGACAAATGGGCGTGGCATTGGCGCGGGCGTGTCGGCGGGCGGGCGCGGCGGTGAAGCTGGTGTACGGCAAATTATCCGTGCCTTTGCCTGCGGGTTTAACGTTTTCCCAGCAGGCCTTAAGTGCGTGTGAAATGTATGAAGCGGTGCAGGCGCAGTTGCCCGGCAGCGATATTTTTATTGCGGTGGCGGCGGTGGCGGATTACCGCGTTGCCAATGCTTCGACACAGAAAATGAAAAAAACGGGCGCTGCACCCGTATTGGAACTGGTAGAAAACCCCGATATTTTACAATCGGTTGCCGCGATACCAAACGCGCCGTTTTGCGTGGGTTTTGCCGCCGAAAGCGAAAACGTGTTGGACTACGCCCGCGCCAAACGCGCCAAGAAAAACGTCCCTTTATTGGTGGCGAACCAAGTGTCCGAAGCAATGGGAAAAACCACCAATAAGATTGTTTTACTGGATGATTTTGCTGAAACCGCGCTGCCTGAAATGAGCAAAGATGCCGCCGCCGATGCGATTGTGCGGCGCATTGCCGAATTATTGGCAAAACAGGCTGCCTGAACCGTTTTCAGGCAGCCTGCCGTCGGCAGGGCAGGGGAGTGTTGTGCCAATCATTCCCTTCAATCAAATCGGCCGCAAGAAAACAAATTATCTTGCCCAAGCGTTTTCAGGCAGCCTGTGTGCGGGTACAATCCCCGCCGTTTACCACCTTGTTACATGAAAGCGACCGCATTATGGACGAACATTTAAAAGAAGCCGCCCTAAATTTTCACGAATACCCCAATCCGGGCAAAATCCAAGTTGCCCCCACCAAGCCTTTGGCCACGCAACACGATTTGGCATTGGCGTATTCGCCCGGTGTTGCCGCGCCGTGTATGGAAATTTATGCCGACCCGCTTGCCGCCTACAAATACACCGCCCGTGGCAATTTGGTTGCCGTGATTTCCAACGGCACGGCGGTGCTGGGTTTGGGCAATATCGGTGCCTTGGCGGGCAAGCCCGTGATGGAAGGCAAAGGCGTATTGTTTAAAAAGTTTGCCAATATTGACGTATTTGATATTGAAGTCAATGAAACCGACCCCGACAAATTGGTGGACATTATCGCCGCTTTAGAACCCACTTTCGGCGGCATCAATTTGGAAGACATCAAAGCCCCCGAATGCTTTTACATTGAGAAAAAACTGCGCGAACGCTGCAATATCCCCGTGTTCCACGACGACCAACACGGTACCGCCATTATTACCGCCGCCGCCGTACTCAACGGCTTGCGCCTGATTAAAAAAGACATTGCCGAAGTCACTTTGGTGTGTTCGGGCGCGGGCGCGGCCGCGATTGCCTGCTTGGATTTGCTGGTTGCCTTGGGCATGAAACGCGAAAACATCACCGTATGCGATTCCAAAGGCGTGATTTACCAAACCCGCGAAGACCGTGAACGCATGGACGAATCCAAAGTCCGTTACGCCATTGCCGACAACGGTCAGCGTGTATTGGGCGATGCCGTTACGGGCAAAGATATTTTCTTGGGCTTGTCGGGCGCAAACGTGTTGAAACCCGAAATGTTGCAAACCATGGCGGAAAACCCGATGGTGTTTGCCTTGGCGAACCCGCAGCCTGAAATTTGGCCGCCCGAAGCCAAAGCCGTCCGCCCCGACGTGATTATCGGCACAGGGCGTTCCGACTTCCCCAATCAAGTCAATAATGTATTGTGCTTTCCGTTTATCTTCCGCGGTGCGCTGGACGTGGGCGCAACCACCATTAATGAAGAAATGAAACTTGCCTGCGTCCACGCCATTGCCGATTTGGCATTGGCGGAATCCAACGATGTGGTCGCAGGCGCATACGGCGGCGAAGAGCTGAAATTCGGCGCGGAATACCTGATTCCCAAACCGTTTGACCCGCGTTTGATTGCGCGTATCGCCCCTGCCGTTGCCAAAGCGGCGATGGATTCGGGCGTGGCGACCCGTCCGATTGCCGATATGGACGCTTATGTGGAAAAGCTGAACCAGCAAATCTACCGCACCAGCCTGTTTATGCGCCCCGTGTTCTCGCAAGCGAAAAAAGACATCAAACGCATTGTGTTGGCAGAAGGCGAAGACGAGCGCGTATTGCACGCCGCCCAACAAATCGTGGCGCAAAAATTGGCGTTCCCGATTTTGGTCGGCCGCAAAGATATTGTGGAAACCCGTTTGCAGGCGCAGGGTTTGACCATTCAGGCAGGCAAAGATTTTGAACTGGTGGATTTAACCGACAATCCCTATTACGAAGAAAGCTGGCAGCTGTATTACGACCTGCTCAAACGCCGTGGCGTAACCGCCAAAATGGCGCGCCGCCGTGTGATTGCCAACAGTACTTTGGTGGGTGCGGCAATGGTGCGTTTGGGTCATGCCGACGGCATGGTGTGCGGCACGATGGGGCGTTTTTTCGACCACTTTGAGATTTTGGAAGAAGTGATTGGCTACGACAACCCCGAACACAATGCCTGTGCCATGAATGCGGTTATCACCAACAAGGGTAACTTCCTGATTGCCGATACTTATGTGATTCACGACCCCACCGCCGAACAGATTGCCCGCAACACTTTGTTGTGCGCCCGCGAAATCAAACGTTTCGGTATTCATCCGAAAGTGGCGCTGGTGTCCAATTCCAATTTCGGTTCGCATGTTGATAAAGACAGCACCAAAATGCAGCAGGCTTTGGAACTGTTGCGCGAATGGGA
>JAUNOT010000149.1 GCA_030537065.1 Conchiformibius sp. | reverse complement strand
AAGGATAAACCATGTCTTTGCAAAACATTATTGAAACGGCGTTTGAAAACCGCGCCGACATTACCCCCGCCACTGTCTCTGCCGAAGTCAAAGAAGCAGTATTGGAAACCTTGCGCCAACTGGATTCAGGCAGCCTGCGCGTTGCAGAGAAAAAAGACGGAGCGTGGGTGGTAAACGAATGGGCGAAAAAAGCCGTTTTGCTGTCGTTCCGCATCGCCGACAATGAAGTGGCTGACGACGGCGTGAACAAATATTTTGACAAAGTTCCCACCAAATTCGCCGAGTGGACTCCGGAGCAATTTCAGGCAGCAGGCTTCCGTACCGTTCCGGGTGCAGTAGCGCGTCGCGGCAGCTTTATCGGCAAAAACGTCGTATTGATGCCCTCTTATGTAAACATCGGCGCGTTTGTCGATGAAGGCACAATGGTAGACACTTGGGCGACTGTCGGTTCGTGCGCCCAAATCGGTAAAAACGTGCATTTGAGCGGCGGCGTGGGCATCGGCGGCGTGTTAGAGCCTTTGCAAGCCTCGCCCACCATTATTGAAGACAACTGCTTTATCGGCGCACGTTCCGAAATCGTAGAAGGCGTGATTGTGGAAGAAGGCAGCGTGATTTCCATGGGCGTGTATATCGGACAATCCACCAAAATTTACGACCGCGAAACAGGCGAAATCCACTACGGACGCGTGCCTGCCGGTTCGGTGGTTGTTTCAGGCAGCCTGCCCAGCAAAGACGGCAGCCACAGCCTGTATTGTGCCGTGATTGTGAAAAAAGTGGACGCGCAAACCCGTGCCAAAACCAGCGTAAACGAATTGCTGCGCGGCGTGTAAAACGTTTGGTAAAAATCATCGGGCTGCCTGAAAAACCGTTTCAGGCAGCCTGAAGCATTTGCCGCTATAATCCGTACACTCCAAACAAGGACGAGTTATGGACACCAAACAAAAAATCCTGTCGCAATGCCGCGCCAACGGCGTACAAGTCACCCCCCTGCGCGAGCAGGTGTTGGACATCGTGCTGCAACTGGACGGCGTGGTCAAAGCCTACACCGTATTGGCGCAAATGCAGCGCGCCAGCAGCACCACCGTTGCCCCGCCCACCGCCTACCGTGCCTTGGACTTTTGGGCGGAACAAGGCATTTTGCACAAAATCCCAGCCGTAAACGGCTACATCCTGTGCAGCCACACCCGTCACGAATGCGGCGGCCACTGCCACGACAACGAAAACCGTCACAACAGCAGCTTTATCCTCGTCTGCACCGAATGCGGCGCTGCCGACGAACAAACCCTCAGCCGCGAATGGGCGGCCTTGCGTGAAGGCGCGGCCGCATCCGGTTTCGCCCTCAAAGAAGAACATCTGGTCTTAACCGGCATCTGCGCCGCCTGCCTGAAAAAAGAAAGCTAATTATGAAACCCAAAGTCCACCTGTTTGCCGGTTTTCTCGGCACCGGCAAAACCACCCTGCTCCGCCACCTGATGGCCGAAAAACCGGCCGCCGAACAATGGCTGATTGTCGTTAACGAATTTGGCGAAATCGGCATTGACGGCGCGGTATTGGGCGACAACGGCATTCCCGTGGCCGAAATTGCCGGCGGCTGCCTGTGTTGCAGCGCGGGCGCACAACTGGGCGACACCGTCAAAAAAATGCTGGCACAAACCGATTGCCACCGCATCCTGATTGAATCCAGCGGCTTGGCACACGCCGCCGGTGTGATTGACGAACTGAGTACGCCCGAATTTTCCGGACTGTTGGAAATCGGCGCGGTATTTACGCTGGTGGATCCGCGCCAGTTTACTAATCCCGATTTTTACAACAATCCGCTGTATCAAGACCAAATCGGCGTGTGTGACGTGTTGCTGGCGGGCAAAACCGATTTGTGTTCCGCCGATGAGCTGGCCGCCTTCCGCGAACGTGCCGCGCAACTGTTTCCGCCCAAATCGCTGGTGGCCGAAATCCACAATGGAGCCGCCGACATTGCGTGGTTGGATACGCCCTTGGCGGAAAAACCGCGCTACCGCATCAAAACCCTGCCCGACAACACGCTCGGCTACCAGTCGCAGGGCTACACTTTCCCTGCCGGACGCAATTTTGACGGCGAACGCCTGACCCGTTTTTTTGACGAGCTGCCGGCCTTGGCGGACGGTTTGGTACGCGCCAAAGGCGTGTTTCAGGTTTTGGATACTTGGGTGTGGCTGAATTGGACGGACGGACAATGGGGCGCCAACCGCGTATCGTGGCGGCGCGACAGCCGTTTTGAACTGATTGCCAAAGCCTTTGATGCCGATGAAATCGAACGGCGTTTACAGGCTGCTTTGGAATAAATAAACCGCCGCACCTTAAACCGTGCGGCGGTTTTTTCAGGCTGCCTGAAAGCCTACATCACTTCAAAGTGCGGTTCGTGCGGATAAAGCGGTGTGGCCGCAGCGTGGTCGCTGTAGGCGGTTTCATCCGTATCGGGCAGGCTGTCCCACACATCCGCCGGATCGGCCAGCAGCTTGCTCAGCGTCAGGCGGGCGGCACTTCGAGGAGCAGGCGCGCTGTCCACTGGTGTAGTATCGAATTTGCTGCGGTCTTTAATATAAACAGGGTGGTCGGCAGCACTAATGAAGTGGATGCTTAATTTTTTGCCTTCAATCAGGCTGGTGTCCAAGCCCAGATAGTCGATGGCTTTGTTTTGCTCGGCATAAGCCAGCGTGTTCAGCAGCGATTTGGCATGGCCTTGCTGGGAATGGGCATCGTCAAACAGCATTTGCACCACGGTGTCATACACCATACCTTTGAGCTTGTCTAAAGTCAGAGGCTGCTCGGTATAGTGTCCCCCCATATTTTCATAGAAGTTACCGCCGTCGTTTAAGCCGTGTTTGGCGGCGGCACGGATAATGCCTTCGTCATAGTGGCCTTTCCCGTCCCAAATGCTTTTGCCGTTGTTTTCGTATTCGTTGGCAACATCTTGAGCAAAGCGCAACGCGCCTTCGGTTACGGCAAACTTGCCCACACCCCATTGTTCGCGGATGGGATTGAGCAGTTCGGCAACAAACTGCGACAGCTCAACACGCACGTTTTTAGACAAGTTATTTAAATCATCAATTATCACTTTGGCATCTTCAGCATCGCTCTGATAGCGGTTCATTTCCACGCCACCGCGTGCGGCTTGGGCAATTTGCTGGTTGTTGCCGTTTTGCAAAACATTGTGGGTATAGGCGTTCGGTAAAACAATTTTATTGCCGTTCAAAACACCGTTATCAGACGGGCTGCCTGAATTGGGATTGGTTCCCGTTCCGGTGTCGGGGTTGGTTCCCGTTC
>JAUNOT010000026.1 GCA_030537065.1 Conchiformibius sp. | reverse complement strand
ACCTTGCAGAACGCCGCCCAAAGTTAAACAGCATCAAAACAGGCTGCCTGAAAACCGTTTCAGGCAGCCTGAAAAAACGCCTGCGTTATGCAGGCGTTTAATTGCTTAAACAAGATTAAAATGCAACAACGAACAGCATAATAATGCTGAACAGACCAACCAGCCAAGACAGGGAACGGAACAGCGCTTTGTCGCGGACATACATATAAATGAATACCACACGGCTGACAATAAACACCAACGCCCAAAAATTAATGGCAAACTGCGAAGCCTCGCCGGTAGCATGAGCGATAATCACCGCCGCCGCAAACGGCGCAAACGCCTCAAAACTGTTTTGCTGGGCGGCATTGGCACGGGCGGCCTCACCTTCCGTTTTAGCCAAAAAGGCGCGCGGGTCGCGGTTGTCCGACAGGGTAAAACCGCCGACTTTTTTCGCATAAGCGGCACAGGCCAAAGGCATCAGCATGGCAATCAAAACACAAAAATAAGCAAAAGTCATGGCTATTTCCTTAAATTAAATTAATAACATAGAAAAACAGGCGGCTGTAAGTCAGTACTTCTTTTCAAAAATAAAAAAGAACCGAACCGTTCTTTTTAGCTGCCAAAATAAATGCATAATTGTAACAAATTCCCCAACATTCCTCCCCATTTGTCCTACAACTCCCCAATCCCGCCCCCTTTATGTTGTTTTTTTACCACCAATGAAAAGATAAAGCACATAAAAAAAGATAAAGTTTTGGTATAATCGCAACAGTATAAGTTTTCAGCACGTCTGAAAACGCAAGAGGTTGACTATGCAGAAATTCCCCAAAATCCTGTACATCGGCATATTAGCGGTTTTCTTAGGTGCCTGTGGCGGCGCACAAACCGTTACGGAATATTCCGATGATTTACCGCCCCCACCCGCATCCGCTCCTGCCGCCCCTGCTGCCGATAAAGATAGCCTGTCGGCAGCTTCCTTGTTTCCCTATGAATATGAACCGGCTGATGCCAGCGCACCAGCAGCCGATAAAAAAGTTTTAAGCCGCGATTTGGTTTTTGAAACCGAAAATGTCCGCCAAACCGTTACTGCACTTGAAGATTTAGCTGCACGGCACAACGGTTTTGTTGAAGCAAGCGATATTAATACCATTTCCGGCAAGGCACAGGAATACCGTCAAATCGGCGGCAATATGCTGAAAGTGCGCCGCTATACCCATCAGGCCGATATGCGCATCCGTATCCCGCGCAAAGCGGCGGCGGCTTTCGTGCGCGATATGCAGCGCTATGTGGTATTTTTGGACAAAAGTCAGTTTCGTGCCGAAGATTTAATACTGGACATCCGCCGCCGCGCTTTGGCTGCCGACCGCAAGAAACAAATATCCATCAGCTTGGACGAAGCCAACGACCCGCAACCATTGCCGACAACCGTGGTTACGGCCGCATCGGCTGTGGAAACGGTTGATGCCTCTGCTCCCGCCGCCACGCCCCCGACCGCTCCCAATCAACCGCAAAATACGCTGTTTGACGAACGGGCACGGGCAGATTACGCCCGCATCCAAAAAGATTATTGGCAGGATAAAATTGATTTTGCCACCATTACCATGCATTTCAGGCAGCCTGAATCGGTATTGAAACAAACGGTTCCCAATCTGGATGCCGTAGCCGAACAGCACAAGCTCGGTTTTGAAGCCATGCTGGCACCGATGCTGAAGCAGGGTTGGAGCGGTTTTTTAGGTGTAGTATTGTTTTTTATCGGTATTTGGCCGTTTGCTCTGGGTGTTCCCCTGCTGTGGATGGCTTGGAAACGCTGGCGGCAATCTGCCAATGACGAACCGGAAGAGGAACAGCCCGAAGAGCCGATTCCCTATCCCTTTGATGATGACGAAGATGACGATGAACGTTTTTAAGGACGGTGTATGACCGAAACCGAATTTTTGCATGAAACCGATGCATTATTTGCCCACATTGAAGACGCACTGGATGAGGGCGGTTGGGATGCCGACTGCCTGCAAAGCGGCAATGTGCTGACCATTGAAGCATCAGACGGCCGTCAGGTGGTGGTGAACCGCCATACGCCCAACCGAGAATTGTGGATTGCGTCCAAATTGGGCGGCCATCATTTTGCCAAACGCGACGGCTGTTGGCTGGCGGCAAAAGACGGCAGCGAGTTTTTTGCCGTACTCAATGCCGCTTTAAGCGATGTCTGCGGTGAAACGGTAACCGTTCCCCCCGTATAAACCATGTTATCAAACTACCGTTCCGAAGCTTTTTTAAAGCACGGGACGGTTTTTTAATATGAAAACGCTGCTGCCTGAAAGCAGATTTCGCAGTATAATTGAAAATTTTTTTGCATCTCCGGCCAAGTGCCGTGCCGCACCGTTGTTATGCGTACTCCAGCCGTCAGCCCGAAAATTATTGCCGCCATTCCCGTTTTTATCAGTATCGGCGCGGCTTCCGCCCTGATTTATTTTTACGGTTTGAATCCTTATTTTTCCCCGTTTACGCTTGGTATTATTGCCGGCGGTTTGGTGGATTTGGATAACGGGCTGACCGGAAAATTAAAAAATATTCTGTTTACCCTGCTGGCGTTTGCCGTGGCTTCGCTTTCGGTACAGGCTGCTTTCGGGCAGCCTGTACTGCTGACTGCAACTTTTACCCTGCTGGCATTTTGTTTTACCCTGATTGGTGTGGCGGGGCTGCGTTTCCGTACCATTGCGTTCGGTACGCTGGTGGTGGCGGCTTATACGTCTATGACCCACGAGGCCGGTGCGGCTTGGTATCTTAACCCCCTGCTGATTATGGCGGGTACATTGCTGTATAGCGGTTGCGCCGTATTGGTGCATTTAATTTTTCCACACCGTCCCGTTCAGGCCAATATGGCGGCCGCTTATGATGCCTTGGCTGACTATCTACACGCCAAAGCGGGTTTTTTTGACCCGGACGAGGCCGATTTTCTTGAGCAGCAGGAAATTACGCTGGCTATGGGTAACACCAAGGTAACCGATGCCTTTAACCAATGCCGTGCATCGTTGTTTTACCGCATGCGCGGCCAGCACCGCCATCCGCGCACCACCCGTATGCTGCGTTACTATTTTACCGCACAGGATATTCACGAGCGCATCAGTTCCAGCCATGTGCATTACCGCGCCTTTGCCGAGCAGATGAAAAATACCGATTTGATTTTCCGTATTCAAAAAATGCTGCTGTTGCAGGAACGCGCCTGCCGTGATTTTGCCGCCGTATTGCGCGGGGGCAAAGAAGGTTATCAGTATTCGCCCAAGCTGGAACGCGCCACCCAAGGTGCGGAACAGGCGTTGAACCATTATGCCGAACACGCACAGGGCGATGCGGTTGCACCCTACCGCGTACAGCGTCTGTTGGACAATATCACTCATGTCAGCCTGCAATTTTCCCACTTGGGCAACCCCGACACCGAAGATTTGGGCGAGGGCGACCGTATCCGCTTGAGTGCCCCCGAAGCGGGCGGTTTTAAAGGGGCGTTCCGCGCCCTGCGCGGTCAGACCACGCCGCAGTCGCCGGTATTCCGTCACGCGGTGCGGATGGCGGTGATTGTGTGGGTCTGTTGTCTGCTGATTCAGTTTGCTCCCGATATTAACCGCCACCTGCTGCCTGAAAATATGGATAATCCGGTGGAAATCGGCTTTTGGATGCTGCTGACCGGTATTTTTGTCTGCCAGCCCAACTATTCCGCCACCAAAAAACGTTTGGTGCAGCGTATACTCGGCACGGTGGCGGGCGTATTGGTCGGCTCGTTCCTACCCGTTTTTGCCCTGACTTTGGAAACCAAGCTGCTGATTGTTACTGTTACCACCACTTTGTTTTTCTTTTTCCGTACCAATAAACACAGCTTTTCCACCTTCTTTATTACCATTCAGGCGATTATCGGTTTTTCTATTATGGGGCATGATGTAACCGAATTTTTCCTGCCGCGTGTGACCGACACCGTTATCGGCGCGGTTATTGCCGGTTTGGCGGTGTATTTTATCTGGCCGGACTGGAAATATCTGGCTTTAGAAAAAACCGGCGCACAGGCAGTCAAAGGCAATGCCGTTTATCTGAAAGCGATTTTGAATGAATTGCAACAATACGGTATCCGTGACGATGTGTCTTACCGCCACGCCCGCCGCATCAGCCACGACCGTGCTGCCGCCCTGTCCAGCACGCTGTCGGATATGTCGGGCGACCCGAAGAAATACGGCAGCCGTCTGCAAGACGGATTTTTGCTGTTAAAAATCAATTATTCGTTGATTAGTTATATTTCCGCGCTCGGTGCTTACCGCAATAAAATGCACTTGGGCAACGATGAAGAAACCGCTTTTCTGGCGCGTTTTTTCCCGATTGCAGAGCAAACTGCCGAGTTGATGGAACAAATGAACGAGTGGGACGAAGATACTTTTCAGGCAGCCTTAAACCGTTTACAGAACGATTTGGAAAGCCTGCGTGCCGATTATAGCCGCCATGAACAGGACGATATGCAGAATCAAGTGTTGTGGCAACAGTTGGTGATGATTAGCGGACTGCTGCTGCCCTGCTACCGCGCCCTGCACACGGTACGGGCGCAGGCAGATGCCGAACCGGCGGCGCAGGCGGCTTAAAGTTACAAGACGATAACTGTTTTCAAGCAAAGCGGCTATAAAAACTTCTTTCCTGCCGCCTGTTCGTTTAGAATAGGCCTACCGACACAATCCGACAAAGCGAGAACATCATGGCAAAACCTAAAGGTTTGGGCAGGGGCTTGGACAGCCTGATTTCCTTTACCAGTCTGGACGATGACAGCGGCGACCGCCTCAGTACCGTACCCATTTCCGCCGTCCGCCCCGGCCGTTACCAACCGCGCGTTCAAATGGATGACGAAGCCCTGCACGAATTGTCCGAGTCCATCCGCGCCCAAGGCGTGATTCAGCCGGTGGTGGTGCGCGAGTTGGGCGGACGCGAATACGAACTGATTGCGGGCGAACGGCGCTGGCGGGCGGCGCAAATGGCCGGTTTGCTGGACATTCCCGTCGTGATTAAAAATGCCGATGATAAAACCGCGATGGCGATGGGGCTGATTGAAAACATCCAGCGCGAAAACCTCAACCCGATTGAAGAAGCGCAGGGCTTTAAACGCCTGATTGACGAATTTGCCCTCACCCATGAAACCGTTGCCGCCGCAGTCGGCCGCAGCCGCAGCGCCATTTCCAACAGCCTGCGCCTGCTCAAGCTACCTGAACCCGTCCAAGAATTGCTGTTTCAACGCCAGCTGGAAATGGGTCATGCCCGCGCCTTGGTTAATCTGCCGGTGGACGACCAACTGGACTTGGCACACAAAGCCGCCAAAAACGGCTGGTCGGTGCGCGAAATGGAACGGCGCAGTCAAAACCTGATGCACGGCAAAAAAGACGTTTTGCCGCCGCGTATCGACCCCGATATTAGCCGCTTGAGCGACAGTCTTACCGAACAGTTGGGCGTGGCCGCCGAAATCAAAACCCGCGACCGCAAAAAAGGCAAAATTATTTTACATTTTGATTCCGCCGATGCCTTTGCCGATTTGATGGCGCGTTTGGGCATTGAAGAAGAATAAAACTGTTTTCAGGCAGCCTGAAAAAACCATGTCGCTAATTCTATTTAACAAACCCTATGGCGTGATTTGCCAGTTTTCCGCCCACGAAACGCACCGCAGCCTGAAAGACTATATTCCCGTGCCGCAGGTGTATCCTGCCGGACGGCTGGACACCGACAGCGAAGGGCTGCTGCTGCTGACCGACAACGGCGCATTGCAGGCGCGGATTGCCGACCCCAAACACAAAACCGTCAAAACCTATTGGGCGCAGTTGGAAGGTACGCCCGACCCCGCCAAACTTGCCCTATTGCAACAGCCGATGGATTTGGGCGGCTTTACCGCCCGTCCCGCCCGCATCCGTTTACTGGATGAAGCCGAAACTCCCCGTTTGTGGCCGCGTGTGCCGCCGGTACGTTTCCGCAAAAGCGTGCCCGATTTTTGGCTGGAAATCCGCATCAGTGAAGGCAAAAACCGCCAAGTGCGGCGCATGAGCGCGAAAGCGGGCTACCCCTGCCTGCGTTTGGTGCGTGTCGGCATTGGGCGGCTGAACCTGTTTGATTTGGATTTGCCTTTGGGCGCGTGGCGGCACACGGATTTGCTGCCGTGATGTGGCTTTGGGTAACGGCAGGTGCGGCGGCTGGCGCAAGTTTGCGTTTGGCTTTGTCGTTGTGGCTGCACACGCCTGTTTACGGCAATTTGGCCGCCAACTGGCTGGGCTGTTTTTTAGCGGGGCTGGTGTTGGCCGTGTCGTGGCACACCGCTTTGCCCGATGCGGTGAAATACGGCCTGTCGGTGGGCTTTTTGGGCAGCCTGACCACGTTTTCCGCTTTTTCGGCGGAATGGGTGGGCGCGTTGTTAAACGGGCGTTGGGCGGCCGCCGGTGCGGTGTTTTTGCTGCATACCGCAGGCGGTGCGTTGTGGACGTTGTTGGGCGTGGGCGCGGTGTATGGGTTAAAACGTTTTATAGTTGATTAAAATCGCAACGATACGGCGTTGCCAACGCCCTTATGTACTGATTGTACACGGCGGGCGTTGCCGCCTTGTCTCGTTTTTATTTTCATCAACTATATTTAATTTGGGAGTACGGACAATGAGCGAATCCTATCGGATAAAAAATGAAAACCGTCAAGGCGGTACCAACACTTTGGCGGTTGTCAGCTTGGTATTCGGCATTTTGGCGTTTTTACTGCTGCCTTTGATTGGTGCGCTGGTGGCGGTAGTGTGCGGTCATCACGGCCGCAGCCAGATACGCCGTAGGGGGCAGGACGGCAGCGGTTTGGCCTTGGCAGGTTTGATTTTGGGCTATATAAACATCAGTATATTTGTACTCGGCATTGTGGCGGCACTGGCGCTGCCTGCCTATCAGGATTATGTGTTCCGCGCCAAAACCAACGAAGCGGTGGCTTCGCTGGCGGCGGTGCGTCAGGAAGCGGCGCAGCAGTTAAACGCACCGACACCGCTTAAACGCGACGCTGCCGCCATGCCGCCGTATTGGCAGACGGTAGCGGTGGAAAACGGCGTGTTGTACGCACAATTTGCCGTACACGATAAAATCCCGCAGCCTTTGCAAGGAAAAACTCTGATTTTGCAAGCGGAAAAATCGGCAAGTGGCATCAACTGGCGCTGTATGCTGGACGATGGCGGTGAAGAAGGACGTTTGAACCGTTATTTGCCTGCCGAGTGCCGCCAATCTTGATTTCAGGCTGCCTGAAAACTTAACGCGGTAGCATTATGAACCGTTCTAAAACCATTAAAATCCAACCCAAGCCGCCTTCAGGCAGCACCTGTGCTTTGGCGGTTGCCAGCTTGGTATTCGGGATTTTGGCGTTTTTTCTGATGCCTGTGATTGGTGCGTTGGTAGCGTTGGTGTGCGGTCATCTGGCCCATTGGCGGATGCGGCGCAGGGGGCGGAAAGACGGGGGCTTGGCCTTGGCAGGCTTGATTTTGGGCTACATCAATATCACGGTGGTTTATATCGGCTGGTCTATGTATCAAGATTTTCTTTTTCGCAGCCAAGTGGTCAGAGCAGTGGGCGCACTGCACGAAGTGAAGCAAGATTTGGCACGGCAACTGACCGCCCATCCCCATGCCGAACCAATCAAGCGCGATGCCGTCGCCATGCCGCCGTATTGGCAGACGGTAAAAGTGGAAAACGGCGTATTGTATACGCAGTTTGCGGCACACGATAAAATCCCGATGCCGTTTCAGGGGCATCTACTGATTTGGCGGCCGCAACGGACGGCAGACGGCATCAGCTGGACGTGTAGGCTGAATGATGCGGACAAAGCAAAACGCTTGCAGCGTTATCTGCCGCCTAGCTGCCGCGTGCCGTAAATCTTAATTTCAGGCTGCCTGAAAATATTTTGGGCAGCAATTATTTTTTTCGTTAAATAACAGCATTATGAAACTTCAACAAACCCTTTCCCAAGCGGCCGAAGCCGCGTTTGCGGCAGCCGGTATCGGCGGCAGCCCCGTGGTGTTGCAGCCCGCCAAAAACGCCGATTTCGGCGACTTTCAAATTAACGGCGTGATGGGCGCGGCCAAAGCCGCCAAACAAAATCCGCGCGAACTGGCGCAAAAAGTGGCGGACGCGCTTTCAGGCAGCCCCGAGATTGCGGCGGCGGAAGTGGCCGGCCCCGGCTTTATCAACCTGCGCCTGCATCCCGAATTCCTTGCCGACAGCCTGCGTGCGGCGATAAACGACCCCGACCGTCTCGGTATTGCACCCAACACCGCGCCGCAAACGGTGGTGATTGACTATTCCTCGCCGAATCTGGCTAAAGAAATGCACGTCGGCCATCTGCGTTCGTCCATTATCGGCGACGCGCTGGCGCGGGTGCTGGGCTTTTTGGGCGACAAAGTGGTGCGGCAAAACCATGTCGGCGACTGGGGGACGCAATTCGGTATGCTGGTGGCGTATTTAGCCGAACAGCAACAGGACGGCAGCGATTTTCAGTTGGCTGATTTGGAAGGTTTTTACCGCGATGCCAAAGTGCGTTTTGACGAAGACTCCGCCTTTGCCGACACCGCCCGCGATTATGTGGTCAAACTGCAAAGCGGCGATGCACAAGTGCTGGCATGGTGGCGGCAGTTTGTGGATTTGTCGTTGCAACACGCCGAAGCGGTTTACAAGACACTTGGCCTGCAACTGCGCCGCGAAGACGTGCGCGGCGAATCGGCTTATAACGACGATTTGCAAACGGTGGTGGACGAACTGTCGGCCAAAGGTTTGGCGGTGGACGACGACGGCGCGAAAGTGGTGTTTTTAGATGCGTTTAAAAACAAAGACGGCGAAGCGGCCGCCTTTATCGTACAAAAACAGGGCGGCGGTTTCCTGTATGCCAGCACCGATTTGGCGTGTATGCGCTACCGCGTCGGCGTATTGGGCGGCCAACGCCTGCTGTATGTGGTGGACACGCGCCAAGCCCTGCATTTCCAACAATTATTTGAAGTTTCCCGTTTGGCGGGCTGGCTGCCTGAAAACGTGGCCGCCGAACATATCGGCTTCGGCATGATGCTGGGCAAAGACGGCCGCCCGTTTAAAACCCGTTCCGGCGGCACGGTTAAGCTGGCGGAGCTGCTGGACGAAGCGGTGGAACGCGCCACCGCCTTGGTACGCAGTAAAAACCCCGATTTGGATGCGGATACCGCCGCCGCCATCGGCCGCACGGTCGGCATCGGTGCAGTCAAATATGCCGACTTGAGCAAAAACCGCAGCAGCGATTATGTGTTTGATTGGGAACAGATGCTGGCGTTTGAAGGCAATACCGCGCCTTATCTGCAATATGCCTACACCCGCGTGCAAAGCGTGTTCCGCAAAGCGGGCGAGTGGAACGAAACCGCGCCTTTGTTGTTAAACGAGCCTTTGGAACGGCAGCTTGCGGTGGAACTGTTGAAGTTTGAAGATGTGTTGGACAGCGTGGCGCAAACCGCCTATCCGCATTATTTGGCGGCGTATCTGTATCAACTGGCGACGCTGTTCAGCCGTTTTTACGAAGCCTGCCCGATTTTGAAAGCGGAAGGGGCGGTGCGCGACAGCCGCCTGCAACTGACGCGGCTGACCGGCAATACGCTGCAACGCGGTTTGGATTTGCTGGGGATTGAAACTTTAGATGTGATGTGATGATAACAGGCTGCCTGAAAACGTTTTCAGGCAGCCTGCTCTTTTGTTTTTAAAAAGAATCTACATCAACAACGCGCTCACGCCCTGCCAAAAATACAGGCACACGATTGCCGCCAAAGCCAGCGCAATCCCCAGCGCATTGGTTTTGCTGATACGCTCGCCAAACAGCAGCGCACCCGTCAGCGTACCCAGCACAATCACGCCCATATTCATACCGGCAAACACCAAAGTCGGATTGTCCTTAAAGGCCTGATGTGCCTTGATATAAAACAGAATATTAACAAAATTCAGGCAGCCCAGCAGTAAGCCACCGGCAAAACTGTTTTTGCGCCACAGCGTTTTTTTATGCCACAGCCACGCAAAAATCAACACCCCCGCCAGCACAAACGCCACTAACAGGCTGCCTGAAAATGCCGCTTTCTGTTTAGACAACTGCTTGAATAAAATATCAATCACCCCATAGCCTGCCCACACGCCGAGCAACAGCAACACGCTGCGGCTGTCGGCGGCCGTTTGTGCCGCACCGTGTTTATACAGCAGGCAACACAAGGCGGCAAAAGCCAGCAACACACCGACAATACTGTTGGCGGCAGGCGTTTCGCCGAACACGGTAAACGCCGCCAGCACCGGCAAAAACAGCGACAGCCGTTGCGCAGCATCCGATTTGACGATACCGCTATGTTCCACCGCCTTGCCCATAATTACGAACACACTCGGCAGCAGCACCCCCAACGCGACAAACAGCCAGCCGTGCGCCGACAATGCCGCCAGATTGCCCAAATCGGGCTGTAAAAACACCACCGTCAGCGTGGCGGCCACCACATAGTTTAAGGCCACCATCTGCTCAATCACCATATCCCTGCGCCGCGCCACTTTCAACAACACCGACACCGACACGCTGGCCAAAATACTGATAAACAAATAAATCATAATCAAACTTTCTAAAAAATAAAAAACGCCAATCCCCAATGGATTGAGCGGCGGCGGACAATCCGCAACGCAGGCGGATAATAGGCTTTGTTCCCCTTTCATTCAAGAGAGCCGTTTCAGGCAGCCTGAAACGTTCCGTTCTTGACAAAAATTTGCAAAACCACTATTTTCTCCAACACAAAATCACAACAAACTTACAAACCATGCTCAGCCTTACCCCTGTCAGCGAAAACGCCCTGTTTTGCAGCCCCGAACACGACAGCCTGTCCCTGCCCGTGCAGCGCAAGCTGTGGGCGTTTGCCGAAGCCGTGCGCCGCCTGCCCGACACTGCCGAAGCCGTGGTCGGCATGAACAACTTAACCGTTTTCCACCGCCACGGCAGCCGCCGCGATGCCCTGTGCGAACGCCTGCAACAACTCTGGCATGACACCGAAGCGGCCGAGTTCCAAGGCAAACACATCAGCATTCCCGTCAGCTACGGCGGCGCGGACGGTGCCGACCTGCACGAAGTGGCCGCCTTTCACGGCATCAGCGCCGAAGAAGTGGTTGCCCGCCACACCGCCCCCACCTACACCGTGTTTATGATGGGTTTCCAGCCCGGTTTCCCCTACCTGTTCGGCCTGCCCAAACATCTGCACACACCGCGCCGCGACGTGCCGCGCACCGAAGTGCCGGCCGGTTCGGTCGGTATCGGCGGCAGTCAGACCGGCGTTTACCCCTTTGCCTCGCCGGGCGGCTGGCAGATTATCGGCCGTACCGTCCAACCCCTGTTTCAGGCAGCCGCGCAACCGCCCACGCTGCTGGCGGCAGGCGATACCGTTTCCTTTACCGTCGCTTCCTTTCACGGATAAACCGCCATGTTAAGCATTCTCCACACCGCCGCGCCTGCCGCCGTGCAGGATTTGGGACGTTACGGCCTGCGCCATTGCGGCATCGGCCACGCCGGTGCCATGGACACGCTGGCGCTGCGTACCGGCAACATCCTGCTGGGCAACCCCGAACATGCCGCCGCCATAGAAACCGCCTTGGGCGGCCTGACCGTCCGGTTTGAGCGCGACACCAGCTTTTGCATTACCGGTGCGCTGTATTTGGCGGAACTGGACGGCGAAGCGGTGCATTCCTATTGGCGTTATCCCGTGCGGCGCGGACAGGTTTTAACCCTGATTCGTGCCGTGCAGGGCATGTACGGCTATTTGTGCGTACAAGGCGGCATAGACGTACCCGATGTACTCGGTGCCAAAAGTACCGACCTAAAAGCCGGATTCGGCGGTTTAAACGGCCGTTGCCTGCAAGCGGGCGACAGTTTGCCTCTTGGCGGCGAAGGCGTGATGCTGCCGAAGACCGGCATTGCCCCCATTCCTTTCGGCCACCGTATCCACGCCCTGATTTCATCGGAATACACCCACTTTACCCGCAAAGCGCACTACCGTTTTTGGCAAAACACATGGACGCTGCAAAGCAACAGCAACCGCATGGGCTACCGCTTGGGCGGCGGCGTATTGGAACGCGCCAAACAGCAGGAAATGCTGTCGCACGCCGTCCAGTTCGGTACGATACAAGTACCGCCCAACGGCCAGCCCATCGTGTTGATGGCCGACACCCAAACCACGGGCGGCTACCCGAAAATCGCCGCCGTTGCCCAAGCCGATTTGGGACGGCTGGCGCAAATCCGTTTCGGCGGCAAAGTGTCGTTTCAAATCGCCACCGCCGAAGAAGCCGCCAAGCTGCTGCAGCGCAACGAAGCCTATTTAAACCAAATCCGCATGATTGCGGCTGCCTGAAAATTAGGACACGCCCTGCGGTCAATCTGAACATTTTAAGCAAAGAACCCATACCATGAAATCAGTAGATTTAAACGCCGACTTAGCGGAAGGCTGCGGCAACGACCGCGAATTATTGCAACGGGTTACCTCCGCCAATATCTGCTGCGGCCTGCACGCGGGCGGCGCGGCGGAAATCACCGCCGCCTTGCAATACGCCAAAGCCAACCGCGTCCGCATCGGCGCACACCCGTCCTTTCCCGACCGTGCCAATTTCGGCCGCAGCGCCATGCAGCTGCCGCCTGCCGAATTGCGTGGCTGGTTGTTGTACCAACTGGGCGCATTGCAGGCTTTGTGCCGTGATGCCGGTGTGGAAATGGCCTACGTCAAACCGCACGGCGCACTTTACAATCAGGCGGCACAAGACGCAGATTTAGCGGCACAAATTGCCGATGCCGTGCGTGCGTTCCGCCCCGATTTGAAGCTGATGGCGCTTTCAGGCAGCCTGCTGCTGGACGCGGCGCAGGCGGCAGGTTTGGCCACTATTTCCGAAGTGTTTGCCGACCGCCGTTATCTGCCCGACGGCACGCTGGTGCCGCGCAGCCGTACGGATGCACAGGTGGACAGCGACGATGAAGCGGTGGCGCAGGTGTTGCAGATGGTGTGTGAAGGCACGGTAACGGCGGTGGACGGCAGCCGCGTGCCGGTGCGTGCCGACAGCGTATGTCTGCACGGCGACGGCGCACACGCGCTGGCGTTTGCCGATGTGATTCGGACGGCCTTGCAACAGCAGGGTGTGCGCGTGGCTGCCTGAAAACTCTTAACCTTTTTCGGTTTAATTACCTGATTTTTTATACGGTGTCGGCAATACCGCCTTACCTATACATTGAAACGGAGTCAAATTTATGTCAAAACCTTCATCACAGCGCAGCGCCCTGCTAGGGGCGGCGTTTTTAATGGCCACATCGGCCATCGGCCCGGGCTTTCTAACCCAAACCGCCACATTTACTGAAAAACTGGCCGCCGCTTTCGGTTTTGTGATTTTGCTGTCCATTCTGTTGGACATCGGCGCACAACTGAATATCTGGCGCATTGTGGCCGTATCGGGTCAGCGCGCACAGGATATTGCCAATCAGGTGTTTCCGGGGGCGGGTTATTTCTTGGCCGCGCTGATTGTGATGGGCGGTTTGGCTTTTAATATCGGCAATGTCGGCGGGGCGGGCTTGGGTGTAAACGTGCTGACCGGACTGTCGCCCGAAATGGGGGCGGTGATTTCTGGTGCGGTGGCTGTGGCGGTGTTTTTATTCCGTGAAGCGGGACGGGTAATGGACCGTTTTGCTCAAGTTATGGGCTTTGTGATGATTGCGCTGACGCTGTATGTGATGTTCCGAGCCGAACCGCCGTTAGCTGCCGCCGCAGCCGGTACTTTTATGCCCGATACTTTGGATGCGACGGCTGTGGTTACGCTGGTGGGCGGCACGGTGGGTGGCTACATCACTTTTGCCGGCGCACACCGTTTGTTGGACGCGGGCGTACACGGCGAAGCGGCGCTGCCTGAAGTCAATAAAAGCTCGGTTTCGGCGATTTTGATTGCTTCGGTTATGCGGGTGGTGCTGTTTCTGGCCGTTTTGGGCGTGGTGTCGCAAGGGGTGGCTTTAGACCCGAAAAACCCTGCTTCCACACCGTTTGCCCATGTGGCGGGTAATGTCGGCCTGATGATTTTCGGTATTGTGATTTGGGCGGCATCCATTACTTCGGTTATCGGTGCGGCTTATACTTCAGTATCGTTTATTGCCGGTTTCCATCCGCTGATTGAACAGCACAAAAACCGGTTTATTATCGGTTTTATCGTGGTGTCTACGCTGGTGCTGGCCACGGTCGGCCGTCCGGCGCAGGTATTGGTGTTGGTCGGTACGTTGAACGGGCTGATTTTGCCGGTATCTTTGGGTTTGATTTTGTGTGCGGCATACAAAACCAAGATTGTCGGCAGCTACAAACATCCGCTTTGGATGACGGCCGCTGGTGCGGTAGTGGTGATAGCCATGGCAGCATTGAGCATTCAAACGCTGATTAAATATTTTTCCGCTTAAACAAAAAACCGTTCAGGCAGTCTGAAAAAGTTTTCAGGCTGCCTGTTTGCTATAGTTAATATGATTTATTTTCCAGACAAGGCGGCGAGCCGCAGACAGTACGTCCAGTACGGCAAGGCGAGCCAACGCCGTATGGGAAATCAAGCATATTGACTATATAATCCGCCACATGAGCCAACGCATCAACCACCAGCCTATCTTTCTACTGTCGTCCACACCGTGGCGCGAAAACAGCCTGCGTATCGAAGCCTTCAGCCGCGACCACGGCCGCCTGTCGCTGTTGGCACGCAGTGCGCGTACACGCGGTTCCGAGCTGCGCGGCATCCTGATGCCCTTTGTCCCCCTGTCCGCCTCGTGGTACGGCAAAGAAGAACTCAAAACCCTGCACCGCGCCGAATGGCTGGGCGGTTGGCCGCAACCGCGCGACCGCGCTCTGTTCAGCGGACTGTATATCAACGAGCTCGTTCTCAAACTCACCGCCCGCGAAGACCCCGCCCCTACCGTCTTTGCCGCCTTGGAACGCATCTTCCGCCATCTCTGCACCCAAGCCGACCACCACGCCGAACTACGCCGCTTTGAATGGGCGCTGCTGCACACGCTCGGCCTCTGTCCCGATTTCCGCCACGATGCCGACCAACAGCCCATACAGCCGCAACAACACTACCTCATCCGCCCCGAAGCACCACCCCAAGCCGTGTCGCCCGAGCATCGCCCAAGCCATGGCTTAAACATTTCCGGCACCGTACTGCTCGGCCTGCCTGATGCCGCCCTGCCTGACCCCGACAGCCGCCGCCAAGCCAGCAAACTGATGCGGATGCTGATTGATTTCAGGCTGCCTGAAATCCGCAGCCGCACCGTTTTACAACAACTGAAGCAACTGCAAAAGCCTTATTCTCCGTAACGCGCCGCCGCCCACACCACCCCGTCCGGCACACCCTCCGCCGCCGCTTCGCCGCGCAAACGCACCCCCAATGGCCGCTTGTGCAACACCAAACCGTACACCGCCGCCGCGTGTGGCCACCAACGGTTGCCTGCCTGCTCCATAAAACGCCAACGCCGCAACGCACGCTCCGAAACACAGGGCGGCAGATAATTCATAAAACGTCCGCCGGCCACCCGCCAACCCGTTTCAGGCAGCCGCGCCTTAATTTCCGGCAAAGACGGCGACGCCCGCACCCACTGCGCCGCTGCTCCCCAACGCCATAAAGAATACGGATTGAAGCCCGTCAACACCACACAACCGTAAGGCCGCACCACCCGATACGCCTCCGCCAACAGCCGCCCCACGTCCGCCGCAAAATCCGTTTCGTGCGCCAACACCACCGCATCAAACGCCCCGTCACACCACGGCAAACTACCGCAGGCAGCCAATACATTCGCGCCGTACGCCCCCTGCAACACGCCTATATCCGCCGCCGCCCGATACGGCAGGCAGCCACTTACCAAAATCCGACTCGCCCCCGCATCAGCCAATGTCGGCACAATAAATGCCCGTTCCAATGCCCAAAGATGCCGCCCCGCTCCATCCGCTTCCCACCAGTCCAGCCATTTTGTCCGTACATCAACCATTTAACCCTCCCGATTTTCAGCCGAATGTTACATTTTTGTCTGACCGCCGACACACCGTCGGCCGATTGTCCGACCATTGATATATTTTACACAGGGTTACGGTTGACATGCCAACATGAACAATTTAGGATTAGGCTTATCCGCAAATTACGCCTCAATTTTTGAGCAACACAACCATGAAATCATTTAAAAAGTCCCTTGCCATTGCCGTCGGCGGCCTGTGCGCCCTGCCCGCCGCCGCACACGGAAAAGAAGTCAAAAACGCCTCACCGTCCGGCATGGCGATGATGCGTTTGAATGCCGCTGAACTAACCGTTAACGACCCGCACAGCTATGCCGCCGCCAACCACGGCACGGCACGGCAGATTTACGGTGGCAGCGTATGGAACAGCCTCAAAAGCGATTTTCGTATGCGCGAAGTCAATCCTTCACTGGTTCGCAGCCACGAAAACAAATTTGTTGCCAACAGCGCCTACTTCAACCGTACCATCGACCGCAGCAAGCCTTATATGTTTCATATCACCAACGAGGTGAAAAAACGCGGAATGCCCGGCGAAGTCGCCCTGCTGCCCTTTATTGAAAGCGCGTATGTAACCAAAGCCAAATCGCGCGTGGGCGCGTCCGGTCTGTGGCAGTTTATGCCCGCTACCGGCCGCCACTACGGCTTGGAACAAACCCCCCTGTATGACGGCCGCCACGACGTGTACGCCGCCACCGATGCCGCACTGAACTATCTGCAATACCTGCACCGACTGTTCGGCGACTGGTCTTTGGCTTTGGCCGCCTACAACTGGGGCGAAGGCAACGTCAGCCGCGCCGTGCGTCAGGCGCAGGCAGCCGGTATCGCCCCCACTTACGAAAACCTGCGTATGCCCAGCGAAACCCGCAACTATGTCCCCAAACTGCTGGCGGTACGCAATCTGGTCAATAATCCACAGGCCTACGGCATCAACCTGCCTGAAATCCAAAACACGCCTTATTTCACTCCCGTCAGCGTCAATGCGCCGATGGACATTATGGCGGCCGCCCATTTGGCCAATATTTCCGAAAGCGAATTTCTGGCTTTAAATCCGGGCTTTAAAACCCCCGTATTTATTCCGAAAAACGGCCGCAAAATGCTGCTGCCGATTACTGCCGCCAAAACCTTTGAAACCAATTACCGCAATGCCGACAGCCGCGCCCTGCTCTCTTGGGATGTGTTTACCCCGTCCTATCAGATGACCATTAGCGACGTGGCCGCACAAACCAACACCCCTGTCGGCGAACTGCGCCGCCTGAACGGCTTGAACGGCAGCAAAGTGGCCGCCGGTAAAACCATTCTGGTCAGCCGCAACGGCAGTCCCAACAGCCAAAACATCACCCTGAATTTTGCCAAGGCAGACAACGACCCCGTTCCCGACACTTACGTCGAGCAGGCACCCGTGCTGAACATGGCCGTGGCCACACCGCCCCGCACGGAAACCCCGCAACGGCAAAAACAGGCTGATTTTATCAATTTTATTGAAAACAATCAGATTGCTTCTGCCGCCAAGCTGCCTGAACCGCAAACCGTTACTGCGCCGGTTGTGGCTAAAGCCGCAGCGGCCGCCAGCGAAACCGCTTCAGCGCAAAATGTCTTGGCCGGTGCTTTTACCGCTGAAAGTCAAAATACACCGACTTTGGATAATGTTCAGGCAGCAGCCGCATCTTCGCCAGTTGCCGCTTCAGGCGACCCGTTGATGAATTTGGCCAGCGAGCAGCTTAATCTGGCCGGTACGCGTCAGCGTGCCCTTCAGGCTACCCGCGCCACCGTTGCCCAAGCCAACCGTGAAGAAGCCGCCCGCGAGCGTGCCGAACGTGCTGCCCGTGCCGCCGCCGAACGCGCCGCCAAGTTAGCCGAAGCCAAAGAAGCCAAACGCCGCGAACAGGAACGTCTGCGCGCCGAGAAAATGGAACAGGCTCAACAACTGGCCAGCATCCGTCAGGCACGCGAAAACGGCAATTCGGTTGCCCAAGCCATCCGCACTTCTGCCAAGCTGCCGCAACACGGCGGCACACACAAGGTGCAGGAAGGCGATACCCTGTTTAATATCGCCCAACGTTACAACTTGAACGTTGCCGATTTGGTCAGCAGCAATAATATCCGCAACAACCATATCCGCATCGGTCAGGTATTGAAACTGTCGGGCGGCAAAAAAGGTGCTACGCCCGCCGTACAGCGCAATCCCCTGCAAAAAGTGTCAGGCAAACAGCAGTCGGCGCAAAACACCACGCCCGCTTCCTACACCGTGCGTAAAGGCGACACCCTGCACAGCATTGCTTCACGCTTTAATTTAAATGTCAATGAAATCAAAAAATTGAATAACGGCAATGCCAATTTGAAAACCGGTCAGACCATTAAACTGATTTCCAGCTAAACCCCGTCTGCCACAAGGCTGCCTGAAAAATTTTCAGGCAGCCTTTTCGCCCTTTTTTCCCAACAGAGTTATTTGAAATGACAACCCGACACCACAAACTGATTATTCTCGGCTCCGGCCCCGCCGGTTACACTGCCGCCGTTTACGCCGCCCGCGCCAACCTGCAACCGGTTGTGATTACCGGCATGGCGCAGGGCGGCCAACTGATGACCACCACCGAAGTGGACAACTGGCCGGCCGATGCCGACGGCGTACAAGGCCCCGAGCTGATGGCGCGTTTTCAAGCGCACGCCGAGCGTTTCGGCACGGAAATTATTTTTGACCACATCCAAAGTGTTGATTTGCAACAGCGCCCGTTTACCTTAAACGGCGACATGGGCAGCTACACCTGCAATGCGCTGATTGTCGCCACCGGTGCTTCTGCCAAATATTTGGGTTTGGCGGGCGAACAGCAGTTCGCCGGACGCGGCGTGTCGGCCTGCGCCACTTGCGACGGCTTTTTCTATCGCGGTCAAAATGTTGCCGTTATCGGCGGCGGCAATACCGCCGTAGAAGAAGCGCTGTATCTGGCTAATTTGGCGGAAAAAGTCACGCTGATTCACCGCCGCGATACTTTCCGCGCCGAAAAAATTATGGTGGACAAGCTGATGCAGCGCGTTGGCGAAGGCAAAATCGAGTTGAAGCTGAATGCGGAACTGGAAGAAATTCTGGGCAACGAAGCCGGTGTAAACGGTGCGCGTTTGAAGTTTGCCGACGGCAGCCGTGAAGATATTGCCGTGCAGGGCGTGTTTGTCGCCATCGGCCATAAACCGAATACCGATTTGTTTGTCGGCCAACTGGATATGGACGAAACAGGCTACCTGAAAACGCAAGGCGGCACAGGCGCAAATGTTGGGGCTACCAATATTGAAGGCGTGTGGGCGGCCGGTGATGTGAAAGACCACACCTACCGTCAGGCGATTACCAGCGCGGCTTCGGGCTGCCAAGCGGCTTTAGACGCGGAACGGTGGTTAGACAGCCAGCGTTAAGCAGTTTAAACAGGCTGCCTGAAAGGAATTTTCCGTTTCAGGCAGCCTGAAAAAAGCCGTATGTGGAAAACATACGGCTTTTATTTTATTTCTTCGGCCACTTGGCTTTCACAATTTCCACCGCCATCGGCAGCACGGAAATCACAATAATCGCCAAAATCACGATGCCGAAATTGTTTTTTACCATCGGCATATTGCCGAACCAGTAGCCCAAATAGGTCAGCGACAGCACCCACGCCAACGCGCCGATAATGTTGTAGCGGATAAACTGCGCGTAATCCATCTTGCCCATACCGGCCACAAACGGCGCAAAGGTACGCACAATCGGCACAAACCGCGCCAAAATAATGGTTTTGCCGCCGTATTTTTCGTAAAAGGCGTGGGTTTTGTCCAAATATTCGCGTTTGAAGATTTTAGAATCGGGGTTGGCAAACAGTTTTTCGCCGAAGTATTTGCCGACGGCAAAATTGACCGCATCGCCAATTACCGCCGCCGCCAGCAGCAGCAAGGCCAGCAGATGCACGTTCAGGCTGCCTGCCGAAGCGGCCGCCACCGCGCCTGCGGCGAACAGCAGCGAATCGCCCGGCAAAAACGGCGTAACCACCAACCCCGTTTCGCAAAACACAATCAGAAACAGCAGGGCATACAGCCAAGTGCCGTACTGCGCCGACAAAGTGGCCAAGTGTTGGTCAATATGTAAAATAAAATCAATTAGTTCAGCAATCATATTTTTCTTTCAGGCAGCCTGAAACCTTACACGCCCTGTTTTAAGCTGGCTTCAATAAAGCCGTCCAAATCGCCGTCCAATACCGCTTTGGTATTGCCCACTTCGTAGCCGGTACGCAGGTCTTTAATCCTTGAAGAATCCAATACATACGAACGGATTTGGTGTCCCCAACCCACATCGGATTTGCCGTCTTCCAAAGCCTGTTTTTCTTCGTTGCGCTTACGCATTTCCAGTTCAAACAGCTTGGATTTAAGCATATCCAT
>JAUNOT010000148.1 GCA_030537065.1 Conchiformibius sp. | reverse complement strand
CAACTGGCATTGTTTGAAGGTTGTGCCGAAAGCAAATTGTGGAACCCCACTTTTATTGTGGACTACCCTGTGGAAGTGTCGCCTTTGGCACGCGCTTCCGATACGCAGGCAGGTTTGACCGAGCGTTTTGAATTGTTTGTGGTCGGGCGCGAGCTGGCAAACGGTTATTCGGAGTTAAACGACCCCGAAGACCAAGCGGCGCGTTTTAAAGCGCAAGTGGCACAAAAAGACGCAGGCGACGATGAAGCCATGCACTACGATGCCGACTATATCCGCGCCATGGAATACGGTTTACCCCCCACAGGCGGCTGCGGCATCGGCATTGACCGTTTGGTGATGCTGCTGACAGACGCGCAAACCATTCGCGATGTGGTGTTGTTCCCGCAAATGCGTCCTGAATAAACTGCAGGCTGCCTGAAAGATTTTTCAGGCAGCCTGTTATATTGATTACAAAGGAAAAATAATGCGCCCCATCCGCGCCCTAAGCCAATGGATATATGTTTCCACAGCTATTTATGCCCTGTTGATTTTAACAGACCTTCTATTCGCCCTATGGAGTTTGCCCAAATTCCACCGCATCGTTACCACCGCCCGCCAACACGGCCTAAGCGACGAAATCGGCAGCCTACTGGATACACTCGCCGCGCTGGAAAATGTGGGTACGCTTCTCCCAATCATCAGCCTCATCAGCTTTATTGTCTGCGCCGTTTTAATCGGCATTTGGACCAACCGCAGCCACCACAACGCCCGCAGCTTGGATATTGAGGGTTTAACCGTTTCGCCTGCTTGGGCGGTGGGCAGCTATTTTGTACCGATTGCCAACCTGTTTCTGCCCTACCGCGCCATGAAACAACTGTGGCTGGGCAGCCTGAATGCCGCCGAAGCCAAACCCGTTTCCGCCGTTCTGCCTGCCGTGTGGTGGACACTGTGGCTGGGCGGAACCATCGTATCCAGAATATCCGACCGTATGTCTGACTACATAGAAAAAAGTGCCGATACCGCAGCAAGCACAGAGCAATTTATTGCCCTGATGGAAAGCACGGAATATTCGTTGGTCTTGGGCTGCATAGCAAATATTATGCTGCTGGGCTGTACTTTCTGCCTATTGAAAATTATCCGCCGCATCAACCGCACCCACGAGCAAATCAACGCGCAGACAGCCTGAAAAAACGCCCCGAGCATTCGGGGCGTTCGCATTATCGGATTGGGTTCAGGCAGCCCGTTCCAGCAAAGGCTCACCCACGCCGCCGCCGTCAAAAAAACCCTGCAAAATTGCCTGTGCTGCCACGCTATCCAATACCGCTTTCTGTTTTTTTGCCGATACACGCGCCTGATGCAGCAATTCTTCCGCATACAATGAAGTAAAACGCTCGTCCGCCCAATACACCGGCAGGGCAAAACGCCCGTGCAAACGCCGCCCGAACAAACGCGCCAAGCGGCTTAACTCGTGTTCCGTACCGTCCGCATGCAGCGGCACGCCCACCACCAAATAATCCGGCCGCCACTCGTCCACCAAACGGCCGATGGCGGCAAACTTGTCGGCATTGCTTTGCCCCGTTACCGTGGTTAAAGGGTGCGCCAAACGCGTTTCGCCGTTGCCCTGCGCCACGCCGATACGCACTTCGCCGAAGTCAAACGCCAGCACGCAGCCCTGCGGAATATCAGGCATGCCCCACCCCGTTCATCAGGCTGACCCGCTCTACGCCCAGCTTGGCAAACGCTGCCTGATAACGCTGTTCGGCCGGTACGTCAAACAAAATATGATTGTCGGCCGCCACCGTCAGCCAAGCGTTGTCGGCCAGCTCTTTTTCAAGCTGCCCTTTGCTCCAACTGGCGTAACCGATGGTTAGCAATACTTTTTCCACTTTTTCCGTATCGGCTAAATTATCAATAATATCGCGCGAAGTGGTGACTGCATTGTCGCCGCCGCCCACCGCCAGCGAACTCATCCACGCGCCCACCGGCGTATGCACCACAAAGCCGCGTTCGGGCTGCACCGGCCCGCCCATCAGCACAAATTCGTTTAAAAACCGCTCCGGCACCGATTTGCCGTTGCCCGCAAACACCACGTCCATCGGAATCGGCGAAGGCTTGTTGATAATCACGCCCATCGCGCCGTCGTCGTTGTGTTCGCACACATACACCACGCTGCCTGAAAACAGGCCGTCGCCCAAATCTGGCATGGCAATTAAAAAATGATTGGTCAAATTCATAACAATTCCCCTTGTCAGCCCCCACAAATAAGGCCACCTGCCGATTTTATCAAGTAGCGCACGGCAGCCTGATTGATATTATTGATTTTCCACCACAGCGCTGTTTCCCGTCCGATACAGGTTTACTGCAAACTGCCCCATATATTTTCACAATCCGCACATTTCTTTTCACATCATATACAATCTTTTGTATAATACAAAAACAGTTTGCTAGAAAGCAGCTAAACAAATCCTATCTTTCAGGCAGCCGCGTCAGCTAAAGCGGCCTGCCTTTCATTTATATCCAAACCAAGGCTTAATTTAGGAATAAACAATGAAATCCGTACAAGACAACCGTTTTGACAACTTTGAACTGCTGATTCGCGAAGCAGGCGGCGTATCCAAACTCGCCAAACGCTGCGGCTACAACAAAGCCGCTTACCTGTATCAGGTGCGCGCCAAAACCGTGCGCCCCAACGGGCAGGCACTGCAAATCGGCGACCGCATGGCCGCCAAACTGGAAAAAGGCATGAACAAACCGGCCGGTTGGATGGACTTTCCCCACGATGCCGATGCGCCTGCCGCCGCCGCGCCCGTCTTTTCAGGCAGTCCCGCTACCGACAACGGCAGCAACAGTATTCAAACCGTTGCTCTTGCCCTGACCGGCGCATCCGGTATGCCCTACGGCATCCGTCTGCTGGAAGAGCTGCTTAAAGCCGGCAAAACCGTGTGGCTGATGTACTCGCCTGCCGCCCAAATCGTCGCCCAACAGGAAATGGCGCTGCAACTGCCCACCTCTCCTGCCGAAGCGCAACAAATGTTGTGCGCACGCTACAACGTCAGCCCCGAACAACTGCGCGTATTCGGCCGCGAACAATGGTTTACCCCACCCGCTTCCGGCAACAGCACCGCCGATGCAATGGTGATTTGTCCGGCCAGCATGGGTACGGTTGCCGCTGTAGCGCACGGCCTGTCAGAAAACCTGATTGAACGCGCCGCCGATGTCATCATCAAAGAACGCCGCCCCCTGATTGTCGTGCCGCGCGAAACGCCGCTGTCCACCATCCATCTGGAAAACCTGCTTAAGCTGGCACAGGCAGGCTGCACCGTGCTGCCCCCTGCCGCCGGTTTCTACCATCATCCGCAAAGCGTTGATGATATG
>JAUNOT010000025.1 GCA_030537065.1 Conchiformibius sp. | reverse complement strand
TCCATTTGTCAACTGCATAATCTCACCACGCTTGACCTTCGCGACAATCCGCTAGACTACAACAGCCAGTCCCCTGCCGTCCGCGCCTTTTTGGATTCGGAAGATGTTTATTGGAATTAAAACCATTTGGAAAACCGCCATGCACACCTTGCTTAAACGCCTGTCTATTATCCAATCCGCTATTGCCTTGGGCGATCATGAATTGATTGAAATGCAGCTTGCGCCCGTGCGCCGTTTTGCCGATGCCTGTACTGATGTTTCTGTTTGCGAAGCTTTGCAACAGATTAGCGATGCGCTGGTGCAGGGGCGTTTTGCCGATGCCGAGCAGGCAATCAGTCAGTTTTTGCAGTCCCAGCATCAATTAACTGTGTATCAAGACGGCGAATGGCAGGCATTAAAAATGGAAGCCGCCGCGTTGGAAAAACAGCTTGCCGAATTGCAAAGGCAAAAAGAAGAGCGCATCAGCGGTATTGAAGCGTTTAATCATCAATACCATCAGCACTTGGGCGAATTATTGGAGCAAATCCTTGCTTTGCATGAGCAATTGGCAAAGCAGCAAATGGAAGCGGCACAGCAGGCGGCACAACGCCAGCGCGAAGCCGAAGAAGCTTTCCGCCGCGCACGGCAGGCATTTGAAGATTTTCAAGCAGAAAGCGAACGGCAGGCGCAGTACGAACCACCTACTGACGAACTGGACGAAGAAGAGCAAAAACGTTTGAAAAAAGCCTATCGTGAAGCCAGCCGTTTGTGCCATCCCGATATGATGGGCGAAAAAGTCAAACATCAGGCTGCGGCTTTACTGAAAACGGTAGCAGCTGCCCGACACAGCCGCGATTGGGCAAATTTGGAACAGGCTTTATCGGTATTGCCTTCAGACGGCGAAGGCTTGGACGCAGACGGGCAAAAATTGTTGAAAGCATTCCAACGCCTGCATGAATCGCTGCATCAACAGGATGATGAACGAACCGATGCGCTGTTATCCGCATGGCAGCAGCGCGGTATCTTTAATTCAGAAACACCCGAATATCAAAAGTGCATACAAGGTTTGGCGGCCTGCCTGCAACGGCGCAATACCGAAATTTTCCAACAGCTTTCCGAAGCCTACCGCCAAAATGATTTGGCGGCGGTGGAATCCATATTGGTACAGCTTCAAACAAACGGCCAATTTGCCGAAGACAACAGTTTGCAGCGTGATAAACGAGATAAAGAACAACTGCGCCGCTATATCGCCCACTTGCGCGAATGTATCGCCAAGCTGGAAAATGAGTTGGCGGAATTGGCTGAAGATGAAACCTATCAGCTAATTGAGTCGCTGGCAGGCGATTATGACGATTATTTTGCCGAAACCGCCGCCGCTTTAGAAGCGGAAATTGCCGAACTGTCAGCACGTTTGGCACAAGCTACCGCTTAAATCCCCCGATAAAAACCCCTTCCACATACCAGAAGGGGTTTTTTATCCGCGCTGCTGCCTGAAAAACTGCTGCAGTAAAGCCTGCGCCTCATCAGCCAAGACACCGCCCAACACCGCCGTATGCGTATTCAGCCGCCGCTCGGCAAACACGTCCAACACGCTGCCGGCCGCACCCGTTTTCGGCTCGGCGGCGGCATACACCACGCGCCGCACCCGCGCCTGTATCAGCGCACCGGCACACATACAGCACGGCTCCAAGCTCACATACACATCGCATTCATTTAAACGGTAGTTTTGCAGCACCTGCCCCGCCTGCGCCAACACGCGCATTTCCGCGTGCAGGCCGATATGGCGGCCGCCAATGCAGCCGTTGTGCGCCGCCGCAATAATCCGCCCGTGATGCACCGCCACCGCCCCCACCGGCACTTCGCCCGCTTCCGCCGCCTGCCGCGCCTGTGCCAAAGCCGCACGCATCAGCGTTTCCATTTCCTTTTGCGGCGGAAACTGCGCCACCGGCGGACAGTCGCGCAAACGCCGTTGCCACCATTCGCGCCGTGCCGCGTCCAATTCGGGCGCGGTACAGCCGTCTGCCGCCGCCGCCAAATGCCAAAACACGCTGCGGGTCAGCCCTGCATGCTGTTGTTTCAGCAACAGGAATACGCGGCAGGGGTCGGCGCGGCGTAAGTCTTCAACATGGAAAATGCCCTGTCCGTGCAGGGCACGTAATACGGACGGGGCAAACGGCGGTGTGGCAAGCAGCATCAAAATGCGTCCTGTACAAAGCGCGGCAGCCTGAAACACGGTTTCAGGCTGCCTGCGGTATCAACCGAAAAAAGCGCGTAAGGCAAAGAAGCTGCCCACCGCCAGCAGCGAAGCGGCCGGCAGGGTAATCACCCAAGCCAAACCGATGGGCTTCATCATTTTCCAGTTGGCATTTTTATTGACCAAACCGATGCCCAACACCGCGCCGACCAAAATATGGGTACTGGATACCGGCAGCCCCAACACCGACGCGCCCATTACCACCGAAGCGGCCGACAATTCGGCGGTAAAACCTGAAGACGGGTGCAGTTCCGCCAAATTGGTGCCGACCGTTTGAATCACTTCCTTACCGATAAACCACAGACCGACAATCAGGGCAATACCGAAGGTCAGCATCGCCACCGGCGGAATCGGCGCATTCGCACCAATGTCGTTGGTACGCAAAACGTCCATAATCGCAGCAAACGGGCCGATGGCATTGGCAATATCGTTGGCACCGTGGCTGAAGGCGAAACCGGCGGCCGTCACCACCTGCATCCACGAGAAAATCAAAAAAGTGGATTTGGATAAATCTTTGCGTTTTAAGGTTTTGGCGTAGATAAAGGTGGTCAGCCACACACCTGCGCCAATCATCATAATTACCAGTGTGCTGGTAATATGGTCCATGCCCATATTGACGTTTTTCAGCCCTTTAAAAATCAGCAGCGACGCCATCATCATGCCCGCCACCGCCGCAATCACCGGCACCCACGAATACAGGGCTTTAAAGGCATCAATATTTTGTTTTTGTTGTTCCAGTTCATACAAATGGCGGTAATAGTCAGACTCCAGCTCCTCCGGCTCAAAATCGCCGTCGCTGTACATCTGTGCGTCCCGCGCCATCTGGTTGATAATTTTGATTCTTTCCTGCTCGTCCAAGGCATCGAGTTGGATGGTATGCTCTTCCTTGTATTTTTTCTTTTCCGCTTTCAGTTTTTTCAGCTGCTTGGAAACCACATCGTTGTAGTCCAACACATATTTTTTAACCAACCCGAACAGTACATACGACACCGCCCCGCCCAACACCGGCGACAACACCCACGATACGGCAATGGAAACGATTTTGTCCCACTGCACCATCGCCCACGGCGTGTGTCCGTCAGTAGAAAGCAGAAAGCCCAAACACAGCGAGCTACCGACAATACCGCCGATAATGGCGTGGGTGGTGGACACCGGCAGGCCTTTGTAGGTCGCAAACAGCAGCCACAACGCCGCCGCCAGCAGCGCCGACATCATAATAAATACCAAATCCAAAGGCTGCATCGGCAAGACGTCCAAATTGACAATGCCGCTGCGGATGGTGGCGGTTACCTCACCGCCGGCAATCACCGCGCCGCTGACTTCAAAAATCGCCGCCACCAGCAAAGCCTGCGGCACGGTCAGCGTTTTTGCGCCCACCGAAGTGCCGAAAGAATTTGCCACATCGTTGCCGCCGATATTAAAAGCCATAAACACGCCGAACAGCGTGGCCAGTAAAAACAGGGCGACATGGTTATACTGGGTGTAGCCCAGCCCCCAGTAAACAAAATACCCCACCATGGAGACGAACAAAACGGCAAAGGCCAGATTGGTTTTGTGCATCAGCGAAGCGGCAGGTTTGACCTGTGGCATGATTTTTCCTTGATTAAACTTGATAAACAGACTTGTGCAGGCTGCCTGAACGGCGGTAAAACCGCTACAATTACAGGTTAAAAGATTTTATTTTGCAAGGATGCAAACAAATCATTTTAACTTGACACCTGCTGCACAGTCCGTGCCGCCCGCTTTCAGGCTGCCTGAAAGCACAAGCTGCGGCACAGACAAATTATAATCCAAGCCCCACCCGAAAGGAAACCGCCATGACCGACCGCCAAACCCTGCTGGACTACTGCGACGCCACCCTGCAAACCGCCCTGTTTAAAGACTACGCCCCCAACGGCCTGCAAGTGGAAGGCAGCCGCCCCATCCATAAAATCATTACCGCCGTAACCGCCAGCCACGCTGCCATCCGCCACGCCGCCGCACAGGGCGCACAAATGCTGCTGGTGCATCACGGCCTGTTTTGGAAAAGCGAACCCGTCACCCTAACCGGCTGGAAAAAACAACGCGTGGCCGCCCTGCTGGCGCACGACATCAATCTGGTCGGCTACCACCTGCCCTTGGACGCCCACCCCGAGCTGGGCAACAACGCCCAACTGGCGCAACATTTCGGCTGGCACACCGAATACCGTTTCGGCGAACAAAACCTGCTCAATTACGGCAGGCTGCCTGAAAGCCAAAACCGCCTGTCGGCACTACTGACGGCGGTAGAAACCATTTTAGGGCGTAAACCCGTTTTTGCCGGTAACCCCGAACAGGAAATCAACAAAATCGCTTGGTGCAGCGGCGGCGCACAAGGCTATTTCCAGCAAGCCATTGACGCAGGCGCAGATGTGTATCTGACCGGTGAAATTTCCGAAGCGCAATACCATCTGGCCAATGAAACCGGCACGGCGTTTATTTCTGCCGGACACCACGCCACCGAGCGTTTCGGCATACAGGCTTTGGGCGCGGCGCTGGCGGCCGAATTTGCCGTGGAAACCGAGTTTTTTGATGAAAACAATCCGGCGTAAAACCGTTTTGTTTACTTAATTGGAGGGTGAAACCATGCCGCTGATTGCTGCCGATAATACGCTGATGCTGTGGGCTTTTATTATGCTGGCCGCCGCAACCGCCATTCTTTTGGAACGCCGCACGCGCTGGGCGGCCAATATTCCCGGTGCCGTGACCGCACTGCTGATTGCCGCCGCCGCTTCCAATATGGGTCTGATTCCCACCGATACGCCGGTCTATGACGCCGTTTGGGCGTATATCGTACCGCTGTCCATTCCCCTGCTGCTGTTTCAAATTGACATTCGTTCGCTGTGGCAGGAAAGCAGGCGTTTACTGCTGCTGTTTCTTATCAGCTCGGCGGCCACCGTGGCCGGTGCGGTACTCGGCTTTGTTCTGCTGCGCGGACACATCGCCGGTTTGGATAAAATTACCGCCATGATTGCGGCATCCTATACTGGCGGCGGAGTTAATTTTGCCGCCATGACCGCTAAACTCCAGCCGTCCGAAAGCCTGACGGCCGCCACAATCGTGGCCGATAATCTGATGATGGCCTGTTATTTTTTGGTTCTGATTATGTTGGCGGGTTCAGCGGCGGCTAAACGTATTTGGGGCAGCCAGTCCGACACGGCCGCACAGCATGCACCGACCGTACAGGACGAAGCAGCCGCACCGTCATTGGAAAATATTGCGGCTTCATTGGGCTTGGCGGTATTGCTGGTAGCGGTGTCTTTTAGTCTGTCGGCGGCATTAAAAAACCTGTTCGGCAGCCCCACCCATCCGCTTGCCGTGCTGTTTACCGGCCTGTTCACCGATAAATACCTGCTGCTGACGACTTTTACCCTTGTCGCAACTTTCTTGTTGCGCGGCCGCGCCAAACTGCTTTCAGGCAGTCAGGATTTGGGTATGTACGGTATTTACCTGTTTTTTGTCGTTATCGGCATTCCCGCTTCCGTGCCGCTGATTATACAAACTGCGCCTTTGCTATTTGTGTTTACCCTAACCGTTGCCCTTACCAATCTGCTGCTGACCCTGTTGGCGGCCAAGTTGCTCAAATACCGCATAGAAGAAGTTGTTATGGCCTGCAACGCCAATATCGGCGGCCCGACCACCGCCGCCGCATTGGCGGTCAGCCGTGGCTGGCACAATCTGACCGGCCCGATTTTGTTAATCGGTACGCTTGGTTATATTATCGGTAATTATATCGGCGTGGCCGTATATACATTGATAAGTTATATCTAGGGCGTGTCCCTACACATCATTCACCCCGACAGGCAGCCTGAACGGTTTTTTCCTGTCCTGCCTTGTCGGGATTTTGCTAAAATCAGCCGGTTTCCGTGTTAAAAAACGGCTCTCCTTTCCAATTCACCCCAACCGTCAGGGAAAAAATATGTTCCGATTTGCCCTTCCCCAAACCAATCCTTTACGGCAGGCCATTACCGCCGCCTACCGCCGCCCTGAAGCCGAAGCGGTGGCCGACCTGCTCACACGCGCCAAAATGTCCGATGCGGAAAAAAAAGCCGCCGACAAATTGGCGCGTTTGCTTGTCGGCAAAGTACGCGCCGAACGCAGCAAAGCCAGCGGCGTGGACGCGCTGATGCACGAATTTGCCCTGTCCAGCGAAGAGGGCGTGGCGCTGATGTGTCTGGCCGAAGCGCTGCTGCGTATTCCCGATGCCGCCACCCGCGACAAACTGATTGCCGACAAACTCTCCGGCGGCGACTGGAAAAGCCATTTGGGCAACAGCCCGTCGCTGTTTGTCAATGCCGCTTCGTGGGGTTTGCTGCTGACCGGCAAACTGACCACCGCCCCCGTTCACACCGACACGCTTTCAGGCAGCCTGAACCGTTTGTTAAGCAAAGGCGGCGCACCGCTTATCCGCAAAGCCGTAGATTATGCCATGCGCCTGTTGGGCAAACAGTTTGTCAGCGGCGAAACCATCGACGAAGCCCTGAAAAACGGCAAAGAATCCGAACAGCGCGGCTACCGTTTCTCATTTGATATGTTGGGCGAAGCCGCCATGACGCAGGCCGATGCCGAGCGTTATTATCAAGACTACATCAATGCCGTCCACGCCATCGGCCGCGATGCCGACGGTGCGGGTGTGTATCAGGGCAACGGCATTTCCGTCAAACTGTCGGCGCTGCATCCGCGTTATGTCCGCGCCCAACATCAACGGGTGATGGAAGAGCTGCTGCCCAAACTCAAACAACTGTTTATTTTGGCGAAGTCCTACAATATCGGCCTGAATATTGATGCCGAAGAAGCCAACCGCTTGGAGCTGTCGCTGGATTTAATGGCCGCTTTGCTGGCCGACCCCGATTTGGAAGGCTTTGATGGCATTGGCTTTGTCGTGCAGGCCTATCAAAAACGCGCCCCGTTTGTGTTGGACTATCTGATTGACCTTGCCCGCCAACATCAGCGCAAACTGATGATACGCTTGGTAAAAGGCGCGTATTGGGACAGCGAAATCAAATGGGCGCAAGTGGACGGCCTAGATGGCTACCCCGTTTACACCCGCAAAGTTTATACCGACGTATCCTATTTGGCCTGTGCGCGGCAGCTGCTGGCGGCACAAGATGTCGTGTTTCCCCAATTTGCCACCCACAACGCCTACACGCTGGCGGCCATCTACCAAATGGGCGAAGGCAAAGACTACGAGTTCCAATGTCTGTACGGCATGGGCGAAACCCTATACGACCAAGTGGTCGGCGACAACAATTTAAAACGCCGCGTGCGCGTGTATGCGCCGGTGGGTACGCATCAAACCCTGTTGGCCTATTTGGTGCGCCGCCTGTTGGAAAACGGCGCGAACTCGTCTTTTGTCAATCAGATTGTGGACGAAAACGTCAGCATTGACGACTTGGTGCGTTGTCCTTTGGCCGCCGCCGAAGCCGCGCAGGGCGCGATGCACGCCGCCCTGCCCCTGCCGCGCCATTTGTACGGCAAAAAACGTTTGAACTCGCAGGGCTTTGACTTAAGCAATGAAAACGTTTTGGAAACGCTTCAGGCAGCCTTAAATAATGCCGCTGCCAACAGCGTGGCTGCCGTGCCTTTGGTATCGGGGCGTTTAAAAAAAGCCGATGTGCTGGCGGCTGTAGAAGTCCGCAATCCTGCCGACCACAACGATATTGTCGGCACGGCGGCATTTTTAAAAGCCGATGCGGTGGCGGCCGCCGTCAATGCCGCCCAACGCGGACAGGCCGACTGGGCAGGCAAACCGGCTGCGGAACGCGCCGCCGTGTTGCGCCGCGTGGCCGATTTGTTTGAACAGCACGCTGCCGAACTGATGGCCTTGGCAGTACGCGAAGCGGGTAAAACGTTGAACAACGCCATTGCCGAAGTGCGCGAAGCGGTGGATTTTTGCCGCTATTACGCCGATGAAGCGGAATGCACCTGCGCCGACCGCGCCGCCTTGGGCGTGATGGCGGCGGTCAGCCCGTGGAACTTCCCCTTGGCGATTTTTACCGGCGAAGTGACGGCAGCTTTGGCGGTGGGCAACGCTGTAGTGGCCAAGCCTGCCGAACAAACCTGCCTGATTGCCTACCGCGCCGTGCAACTGATGCACGAAGCAGGCGTACCCGCCAATGTGTTGCAACTGGTGTTGGGCGCAGGCGATGTCGGCGCGGCCGTAACGCAAGATGCGCGTATTGCCGGCGTGATTTTCACCGGCTCAACCGAAGTGGCGCAACTGATTAACCAAACTTTGGCGCAGCGCGAAGACCTGCCGGTGCTGATTGCCGAAACCGGCGGTCAAAACGCCATGATTGTGGACAGCACCGCTTTGGCGGAACAAGTGTGCGCCGATGTGCTGAACTCCGCTTTTGACAGCGCGGGACAACGCTGCTCCGCCCTGCGCGTGCTGTGCGTGCAAGAAGATGTTGCGCCGCATTTGCTCGAAATGATTAAGGGTGCGATGGACGAGCTGCGTGTCGGCAATCCGCGTTTGCTGCAAACCGATATCGGGCCGGTAATTGATGCCGAAGCGCAAGCCAATTTATTGAGCCATATTGAAAAAATGAAAGGCGTGGCCAAATCGTTCCACGAAATCAGGCTGCCTGAAAACGCGGCTGACGGTACGTTTGTTGCCCCCATCTTGTTTGAATTGGACAATTTGGAACAGCTTCAGCGCGAAGTGTTCGGCCCCGTGTTGCATGTGGTGACTTACCGCGCTGCCGAGTTGGGCGGACTAATCGAGCGCATCAATGCCAAAGGCTATGCGCTGACCGGCGGCGTACACAGCCGCATCGACCAAACCGTTGAATTTGTGCGCGAACATTTGCAGGCGGGCAATCTGTATGTAAACCGCAATATTGTCGGCGCGGTGGTGGGCGTACAGCCGTTTGGCGGACACGGCCTGTCGGGTACCGGCCCGAAAGCGGGCGGCCCGTTCTACCTACAAAAACTCAGCAGCGGCAGCCTGTGGCAGTTGCCCGAGTTAAGCCGCACGGGTGAAGCCGACGAAGCGGTGCAGCAGCAGTTGGAGCAAATTATCCGCGGACAGGGCTTCAACCAGCAAACGCGCCTGCGTTTGGCGGCGGCTTTGGGCGAAGTGCGGATTCACACCCTGCGTCAGGCGCAGGCGGTGCTGACCGGCCCGACCGGCGAAGACAATGTGCTGTCGTGGCAGATGCACGGCCGCGTGTGGCTGGACGGTGGCGATTTGGAACGCGCTTTGGAAGCCTTAATCCGCATCGCCTCGGCAGGCGGCAAAGCGGTGGTGGCGCATGACCATCCGATTACGCTGTTAAAAGAAGAATTGGCGGATGTGCTGACCGTATCCGCCGACCCCTTGGCCGAAGCCGATATCCGCACGCTGGTGGCTTTGGATACGCCGACCGTTGCAACCAAAACGGCTTTGGCGGCACGCACGGGCGCATTGGTGCGGGTGTTGGACGCATCGCAAGGGCTGGATATTCTGCCGCTGTTTGAAGAATGCGCGTGCAGCGTCAATACCACCGCATCGGGCGGCAATGCCAGCCTGATGGCGATGGCGGAAAGTTAAACAAACGGTCAAACAATAAGCAGGCTGCCTGAAAACAGTTGATAAAATTACGGTATATTTAAGCATAGAGAAAACAACACAATGGACATCATTTTATTGCGCCACGCCCATGCCGAAGCAGGTAGCGATGATTTGGCACGGCGGCTGACTGCCAAAGGCCGAAAACAAGCTGCAGCCGCAGCCGGATTTTTACAGACACGATTGCCCGCACACGCCCGCGTGTGGGCTTCGCAAGCGGTACGCAGCCGCCAAACCGCCGCCTGCCTGCATCCGTATTACCGCATTCTGCCCGCACTCAATCCCGATATTGACCCCCGCAGCCTGCCGCCGCTTCTGGCCGCCCTGCCCGACCACAGTTGCACGGTGCTGGTCGGCCATCAGCCGTGGCTGGGACAGTTGTGCGCTTTTCTGCTGACGCAAAGTTGGGACGGTTATACCAATTGGGCGGTAGAAAAAGGGGCGTTTTGGTGGTTTCACCTGCATTGGCAGGACGGGCTGCCGTTTGCCGAACTGAAATTAGTCGGCAGGGGTTTTCAGGCTGCCTGAAAGCAAAAACAAACGGGGACGGCAAACCGTCCCCGTTTATTCAACCGTGTTCTACTATACTTTTTCCGCCACAATCGGGATTTTAGAAAAATACAGCAAATCATAAGTTTGCCGGTTATTGACCAAATCCGCCAGCGTAAAGCCGTCCAAATGTCCCAAAAACGCCTTCATGCCGCCACCCAAAATTTCCATCAAACGGCAGCAGGGCGTTAAAACACATTGATTATTCTGCCCAAAACACTCCACCAGATTCATCGGCTCCATATAACCGACCACCGCCCCCACCCTGATTTCCGCCGCCGGACGCGCCAGCTTCAAACCGCCGCCCTTGCCGCGCAGGCTGAATAAAAAACCGCCTTTAACCAAAGCCGTGACCACTTTCATCAAATGGCTTTTGGAAATGCCGTAAGTATCGGCAATGGTGGCAATATTGACCAAAGCATCGTCATTGATGGCCGCGTAAATCAAAACGCGCAGGGCATAATCGGTTTGTTGGGTCAGATACATGGTTGCAGATTGGTTTGTGAAGTTTCATAATAAGTGCATCTTATCCTGTTATCCCGTAAACAACAAGCATTTCAGGCAGCCTGATGCCCTACCCCGAAACGCCGTCCATAAGGAATTTTCATGAAACCGCTCAAACGCCATCCCAACTTAATCCCGTTTTCACAAGACCACCACCACACCCTGTCGCTGTGCGCCCGCATCCTGCGCGACCCCGAACACGACCGCAGCGATGAAATCCGCAGCCATTGCGCCGAATTGGAACGCCATTTCAGCGAAGAAGAAGCCTTGTTTGCCCCTTTATGGCACACCTTGCCCGACCCTGCGCTGCGCCGCCGTTTTGAAGCGGAACACAGCGCGTTGCGGCAAATGTTTCAGGCAGCCGCGTTTGACGATGCCGAATGGAAACGCCGTTTTGCCCTGCAACTGCGCGAACACGCCCGTTTTGAAGAACGCGAATTGTTTGAAGCCTTTGCCCGTTATGCCCTGCCGCCGTTTCAGGCTGCCTGAAAACTGTTTTTACAAAAGGAAACAATAATGTTTTATCAAGCCGAACACCCCGTTTGGGCGATGGCTTTCCGTCCGTTTTACCTGCTGGCCGCCGCCTACGGCGCATTTTCCGTCTTGTTGTGGGGCTTCGGTTACAACGGCACATCTGCCCTGCCCGCCCAATACTGGCACGCCCATGAAATGATTTGGGGCTATGCCGGTGCCGTTGTGGTGGCCTTCCTGCTGACCGCCGTCGCCACTTGGACCGGGCAACCGCCGGTACGCGGCCGCCTGCTGATGGTGTTGGCCGCCCTGTGGCTGACCGCCCGTTTGGCGGTATTTTCCGCCCCGCTTATCGGCCTGACCCATCTGGCCGGCACACTGTTTTTCTGGCTGGCCGCCGCCGCTATGGGACAGGCTGTGGTCAAAAGCCAAAACCGCCGCAACTATATCGCCGTTGCCGCCCTGTTTTTATTTGGTTTAAGCCATGCCGTTTTCCATTTTCACCTGCATCCGCTGGATGCCGCCGCCCTGCATCACGGCCTGTTGGCGGGGCTGCTGATGGTAGCGGGATTTATCGGCTTGATTGGCAACCGTATTATTCCGTTTTTTACCGCCCGCCGTCTGAATACGCCGCAAACGGCTTCACCGCTCTGGCTGGTGTCGGCGGCATTGCTGCTGCCGGCTGTTGCCGCCGTGCTGACCTTATGCGGCACACCGCCCGTTTTAAGCGGCATCGCCGCAGCGGCGGCCGGACTGCTCGGACTGGTACAGGGTGTGCGCTGGTTTCAACGCGCCATTCTGCCCGAACCGATGTTATGGGTATTGCACGCCGGTTATGCCGCCTGTTCGCTGGGCTTATTGATTTACGGCCTGTCGCAGTTAAATGGTGGCGGCTACAGCATTGCCGCCTCTTTGGGCATTCACCTGATTGCGGTCGGCGGCATCGGCCTGCTTACCATTGGCATGATGACCCGCACCGCACTCGGCCACACCGGCCGCCCGCTTTATCCCGCACCGCACGGCCTAACGGCGGCATTTTGGCTGATGACCGCCGCTGCCGCCGTGCGTACGCTGGCCGCGCTGCTGATGAGCGTCAATGCCACCGCCTACCGCCACTCGCTGCGCCTGTCGGCCGTTTTGTTTGCCGCCGCCCTGCTGATTTACCTGTGGCGTTATTTCCCGTGGCTAACCCGCCCGCGTATTGACGGCAAGGCAGGCTGAAGCCGTTTTGCCCGTCCGCTTTTTCAGGCTGCCTGAAACGGAAAAATCGGTTTCAGGCAGTTCGTTTATTTATTCTCAAACTGGCACAGCTCATGCTACATATTCGTATATATGACATTTTTTGATGTTTTTATCATTTAATGCGGCATAATCCGTCAGATATGACACACACCGACAATATTTTACCGATGCGGCCCATTATTAAGATTAAATCCGCAACAGAATAATTTTTGCTAAAATCAAAGACCGTTTAGATTATCTTTCATCCGGCCGCTTGGCGGCCGGAATACATTTACTATGACCTTTCCAGAAGACGCGCCCAGCAAAACCGCCCGCAAAAAAGAAATGAACGGATTACAGGATTTGGGTATGGAACTGACCCGCCTGTCCGAACAGACCCTGAAAAAAGCCCCCCTGCCCGAAGACCTGTACCGCGCCGTATGCGACTACCGCAAAATCACCGCCAACGGCGCATTAAAACGTCAGGCCCAATATATCGGGCGGCTGATGCGCGATACCGACCCCGAACCGATACGCATTTTTTTGGCCAAACTCAAAGGCGAGCATCAGGCACACAATGCCTTTTTACAACGTGTGGAACACCTGCGTAACGCCCTGCTGGAAAGCGATGACGCCCTAACCGGCTTTATCGCCCGCTACCCGCAGGCCGATGCCTCCGCACTGCGCACGCTTATCCGCAATGCCCGCAAAGAACGCGAACAGGCCAAAGCGCCCAAGAATTTCCGTGCTTTATACCAAGAGTTGAAAAATGTTATGGAACAACCCAAAGAACCCGATTATGAATAAACAATATGCCTCCGATGCCGCGTATAACAGCTTTATCAACACCATCCTGAACCGTCAAACCGTCTATACCCTTCAGGACGGCGAAGATTATTTTGCCGAATGCCCGTCAGAAGCCTATGAAAACCGTTTTGGCGAAGCAGAAACCGTTTACTGTTTCTGGCATACCGCCGAAGCCGCCGCCGAATGCCGTCAGGAAGAATGGGCGGATTACCACGTTACCTCCATCAGCCTGATTGATTTTATGTACGAAGTCCTGATTGATATGGACCAAGAACAGGTTTTGGCGGGTGTGGCCTTTGACAGCGAACTGTACGGCACCGAAATTGAACCGATTGAACTGTTGGGCGATTTGCTGGACGAACTGACCCTGCGCGGCAAAGACAACTTTCCCGAATACGAAGAACTGCAAAGCTACCGCTTGGAATGGGAACGTATGATGGCCAATCAGGAAAAACTGCACTAAACCTTACCCGACCTTTTCAGGCAGCCGCGTTTCAGGCTGCCTGAAACTTTATGACCTTAACCATTTTAAACATTATGCCCTTTCTGCCTGCCGACCGTTTCCCGCTGCCTGACAGCCCCGTATGGCTGCGTGGCGGCCATGCCCAAACCCTGTACGCCAAAACCCTGCAACCGCCGCCGCCGCGCTACCGCCGTGAACTGCTGCCCGACAGCTACGGCGAAGATGTGACCGCCTACGATTTTGTTGATGCCGCCGATGCCGATGCGCCGCTTGTCGTCCTGTTTCACGGTTTGGAAGGCAGCAGCCGCAGCCACTACGCCACCGCCCTGATGCACGCCGTACACGCACACGGCTGGCACGGCGCGGTTGCCCATTTCCGCAGTTGCGGCGGCGTACAGTCGCGGCGGCTGTATCATAGCGGCGACACCCGCGAAATCGCCCATACCCTTGCCCTGCTCAACAGCCGCTACCGCCGCGTTTATGCCGCAGGCGTATCGCTGGGCGGCAACGCGCTGGCCAAATACTTGGGCGAACAAGGCGAACAGGCACAGGTTTGCGCCGCCGCCGCCGTGTCTGCGCCCTTGGATTTGCCCAATGCCGCCGAGGCCTTGGAACACGGTCTGTCGCGCCTGCTCTACACCCCCTATTTCCTGCACACGCTTAAGCACAAAGTACCGCAACCGCCACAAAAATGCCGCAGTTTGGGCGAATTTGACAACACTTACACCGCCCCTTTTCACGGCTTTGCCGACAAGCACGACTACTATGCCCGTGCCGCCGCCAAGCCCTATCTGCCGCATATCCGCCGCCCCACGCTGCTGCTTAACGCCCGCAACGACCCGTTTTTACCGGCGCATTTCCTGCCGCAGCCGCACGAAGTGTCCGAACAAGTGTATCTGATGCAACCGCCGCACGGCGGCCATTGCGGCTTTGTGTCGGGCAGCGGACGCGGCCATTTGCGCTGGCTGCCTGAAACGCTGCTGAAGTTTTTTGAGTGGGCGGGAAAATCAGCGTTATAATCAGACGTTTCATTTTCATGTTCAGGCAGCCTGAAAACCATGCACTACGACCATATCAGCTTTCACCTTTCCGCCCTGCCCGTCGGTGTCGCACCCAAACACGCCGCCCACCATATCGGTTATTATTTCGCTTGGGCGGCATCACAAAACCTGCACAGCCCCGCTGCCGGCAGGCTGCCTACCTTCTCTATGATGCTGCAAGGCAAGATTTCCGGAGCAACTTTTGTATTAAGCCAGCTTCACGGCGGCATTGACCCCACCTGTTTCAACGACTTGGGCAACCGTTTTACCCAATACTATTACGCCGACGAAGACGAAGGCTACGGCCACTTTATCGCCGACTACTTTACCGCGCTGAATTTGGAAAGCGAAGAAGCGTTCTACCGCGTGACCGACATTCCGCTGCATCAAAACGTACTGAACCCCGTGTTTCAGGCAGCATTTGAACAATGGTATACCACCCTTGCCCATGCCCGCTAACATCAGAATCTACCACCATGCTACACAACCACGTTAGCAGTATCGCCACTGCTGAACACCGCCGCCAGCACATCCGCCGCGAATTTGAACGCCACGCCGTACCGTTTCAATTTTCCGATGCCCAAACCCCGTCCGAGCCACTGAAAGAACATATCCGTAATCTGCTGCCCCAATTAGCCTCCGCCCCGCTTACCGATGGCGAGAAAGCCTGTTTTATCAGCCATATCCTGTTGTGGCACGACTGCATTCAGCAAAACCTTCCCTATATTGCCGTTTTTGAAGACGATGTTGTTTTAGGCAAACGGTCGGCTGATTTTCTCTGTGATGATGCTTGGCTGAAACAACGTTTTGCGGACGGCGAAGCCTTTATTATCCGCTTGGAAACTTTTTTAATGCCGGTTAAATCCCGTCCTTGCAACATTGCCGACCACGGCGGCAGCCAATTCAAGCTGGCCGACAGCGTGCATTGGGGCGCGGCTGCCTATATCCTGTCGCAAGCGGCCGCCCGCAAACTATTGGCGGATTTTGCCCAGTTGGACGGAAAAGAGTTGGATGCGGTGGATATGCTGATGTTTAACCGTTATTTTAACGACCCGACGCTAACTGTTTACCAAATCAGCCCCGCCGTTTGCATTCAAGAACCACAACTGCACCGGCAACACAGCACTCTCAACAGCCAACTGGAAGACGAACGCTACCAAAACCAACAAAAACTCAAACAGGCAGCCGCACAAAACAACCGCAAAACCCTCAAACAGCGTATCCTGCGAGCTTTAACCAAACCTGCCCGTATGCGTGAAAAGCGCCGTTACCATATTATTCCGTTTGAATAAATGATGATTCCCGCCTACGCCATTTCCCTATCCGGCCATACTGAACGCCGCCGCCATATTCAGGCAGAATGCGCCCGCATCGGCATTGAAGCCGAAATAATTGATGCGGTGGATATGCGTACCGCTACAGATGAAGAAATCCGCCGCCTGTCCGAGCCAACCAATCATCTGAAGCCGCACAAACGCCGCTATCTGCACGCAGGCGAATTGGGCTGCTTTTTAAGCCACCGCAACGTTTATCAAACCGTTTTAACACGCGGGCAGGATTACGCACTGATTTTGGAAGACGATGCCCGTTTTATCCGTACGCCCCTCCCATTACTGGATTCAGGCAGCCTGAACGCATTGGCGCAGCAATATCCCTTTGATGTTTTGATTATCGGCTATGTCAAAACCCTGCCTGAACACCTGCCCTATTACTACCGCCGCCAGCCGCTTAAACGCTGTGCTGCATTGGATACGGCAGACGGCAAAATTATTTTCGGCACACCGTGGCAACAATACGGCTGTGGGGCAGTGGCATATATTGTTAGTGCCGCCGGCGCACGCAAACTGCTGTCCGACCCCAAGCCCTGTTGCGCGGCAGACGACTGGCTGTATTTTGAACAACGGCACGGCGTGCGTATCCTACACAGCCGTCCCGCCTTTGTTGTGGAAGACGCCAGCCGTCTGGACAGCACCATCCGCCAAGAACCGGACGGTTTCCTGCAACCCAAACGCAGCAGTATCATTATCCGTAGTGCAAAAGGCTGCCTGAAACACCTAGCCATGAATTATTTGGGGTTTAAAAAATGAAACTGATTATCCTTGACCGCGACGGTGTGATAAACCACGACCGCGACGACTTTGTGAAATCTGCCGACGAATGGCAGCCAATAGACGGCAGCATGGACGCCATCGCCTTTTTAACCCAAGCAGGCTACACCATTGCCGTCGCCACCAACCAATCGGGCTTGGCGCGTAAATACTTTAATATAGAAACCCTCAGCGAAATGCACGCCAAAATGCACAAACTGGTGCATCAGGCAGGCGGCGAAATCAGCGGCATCTGGTTTTGCCCGCATTTGAGCGAACACAAATGCCGTTGCCGCAAGCCGCAGCCGGGCATGATTCTGGATATTCTGGAACGCTTCCAAGCCGATGCCGCCGACACCTATCTGGTCGGCGACAGCCTGCGCGATTTGCAGGCAGTTGAAGCCGTCGGCGGCAAAGCCGTACTGGTTAAAACCGGCAAAGGCATGAAAACGCTGGAAAACGACGGCGACAAGCTGCCTGAAAACACGCTGATTTTTGATGACCTGCTTGCCTTTTCCCAATACCTGACCCGTCCGCCCGCCCACGACTGCCCGTAAGGAATACCATGTCTGACCAAGCCCTGTTCCACACCGACTGCCCCGCCTGCGGTGCGCCCGTTGCCGTCCGTTCCGCCACCGCCGTAACCGTGGTTTGCGGCTACTGCAACAGCATGCTGGTGCGTCAGGACGGCAGCCTGCACGACAGCGGCCGCGATTCCGCGCTGCTGAAAGATTTCAGCCCCCTGCAAATCGGCACCACAGGGCGGTTTGCCGCACGCGGTTTTATGCTGGTGGGGCGTTTGCAGGTACGTTACGATGCCGGCGTGTGGAACGAATGGTATGCCCGCTTTGACGACGGCAGCAGCGGCTGGCTGTCGGAAGCGGGCGATTTGTATGTGTTTACCCGCGAAGTGGCCGCGCCGCCCGATGCGCCCGAATTTGAACGCATCCGCGCCGGCGAAACCCTGCTCAAATACAGCAAACTGTTTATCGCTTCCGATGTGCGCCATATTACCCTAGACAAGGCGGCGGCGCAGGGCGAATTACCGTTCAGGCTGCCTGAAAACGGCGAAAACCGTGTGGCCGACTGGCGCAGTGAAAACGTGTTTTTAACCTTGGATTATGCCCAGTATCCGCCGACCGCCTTTTTGGGCAAAACCGTACATTTACTTGAGCTGGACTTACAAAACACCCGCAACGTTGAAGACATCCGCCGCAGCGCAGGCAGCCTGAAAGGCACGCGCCGCAACGAAAGCTGTCCCAATTGCGGTTCGCCCGTACATTGGCAGGCGGGGCTGACCCACACCGTTATCTGCCCGTCGTGCGGCAGCGATTTGGACACCTCCTCCGGCAAGGCCGAACTGATGGCCGCCAACACCATGCGCGAAGCACAGCAGCAGGCCATGACCCTGCCGCTGGGCAAAACCGGCAAAATTGACGGCCAACACTACACCGTTATCGGCGCGGTACGCATGGAAGAACTGGCCGCCGATGACGCGCTGGCGGTGTTGGAGGGTTATCCCAACAGCGGCGTTTATCCGCGCGGCTGGTGGTTTGAATACCTGCTTTACCATCCGCAACAAGGCTTTAAATGGCTGGTGGAAACCCCCGAAGACGGCTGGTTTCTGTCCGAAACCCAACACAGTTTTCCACACCTAAACCCCAACGGCGAACCGCAGGGGCGGCGTTTGCTGTATGCCTACGGCGGCCGCGTCAGTTATGCCGCCGGTGCGTTTTACTGGCATATCCGCGCCGGTGATGTAACTTACTACCGCGATTACGCCGCCGGTTCGGGCAAACTCTGTGCCGAGCGTTCTGCTCACGAATTGGCGTGGAGTCTCAGTCTGCCGGTGGCATTTGCCGATGTCGCGCAATGGTTTAAACTCAGCCCCGAAGAAGGCCGCCGCTACACCGCCACCATACAGCCCGACCCGCCGTCGCGCACGCTGATGTGGACAATGATTGGCAGCTACTGCCTGATTAACCTGCCCGCCTGGATAATGATGGACGAAGACAGTCTGTTTATTTCCTTATTTATCTCGATGTTTATTATCGGATTCTTGTGGCGCGGCGATGAAGACGACGATTGATTTTCCCACCTGTTTAGGAGTTTGATGTTATGCAGTTTAGCGTAAATATCCAAGCGGCCGCCGCCGCCAGCCTGTTTGTCTGCACCGAAGCGGCGCAGCTTAAAGACGAAACCGCCAAATTACTGTTTGCCGCCTTAAAAGACGGCGAAAGCTTTGCCGCCGCCCGCCTGCCCGTTTCAGGCAGCCTGCAAGATGTTGCCGTATTGCGTTTTACCGATTTGGAGCTGGAAACCCTACAAAAAGCCGCCCGCGAAGCCGCCGCTTGGGCGCAGAAACAAACGGCCGTCAGCATTGACCTGAACCCGTTTTGCGAAAAAGACAGCCCGCGTGTAGCCGAAGTGCTGGTGGCGGCCTTGGGCGAAGCGGTGTACCGCTTTGACCGTTTCAAGTCCGAAGCCAAGCCTGCCGCGCTGACCGCTGCCGATTTTGTTCATAACCAACACGGCACGGTGGTGGAAGCCGCCGTCAGCCGCGCCCAAGCCCTGCTGGACGGCGTGAACTTCTGCAAAGATTTGGGTAATGCCCCGTCCAATTTCTGCACCCCCACTTTCTTGGCGGAAACTGCCGCCGCCGAAGCGGAAAAATGGGGCGCGACCGCTAAAATTTTGGGCAAAGACTATATTCAAGCCAATATGCCGTCTTTTTGGAATGTGGCCAAAGGCAGCGTAGAAGAACCCAAGCTGCTGGAATTGCGCTACAACGGCGCGTCTGATGCTGAAGCCGCGCCGATTGTATTGGTGGGCAAGGGCTTAACCTTTGACTCGGGCGGTATTTCCCTGAAGCCCGGCGAAGGCATGGACGAGATGAAATACGATATGTGCGGCGCGGCCAGCGTGATTGGCACTTTTATCGCGGCGGTTAAATCCAAATTGAAAATCAATTTGGTGGCATTGGTGGCCACTTGCGAAAATATGCCCGATGCCGGTGCCGCCAAGCCGGGCGACATCGTCAAAACCATGAACGGCACCACCGTGGAAAACCTGAACACCGATGCCGAAGGCCGTTTGGTATTGTGCGATGCGCTGACTTATGCCGAACAGTTTAAGCCGCAGGCGGTAATTGACGTTGCCACCCTGACCGGCGCGTGCATTATTGCTTTGGGTCATGTCGCCAGCGGCCTGACCGCCAACCGTCAAGACTTGGCCGACAGCCTGCTCGCCGCCTCGCGCGAAACCAACGACAAGGCTTGGCAGCTTCCCCTATTTTCCGAATATAAAGAACAACTTAAATCCAATTTTGCCGACTTGCAAAATATCGGCGGCCGCCCTGCCGGTACGATTACCGCCGCCACCTTTTTGGCGCACTTTGCCCAAAAATATCCGTGGGCGCATTTGGACATTGCCGGTACGGCGTGGAAATCGGGCAAGGACAAAGGCGCAACCGGCCGCCCCGTGCCTTTGCTGCTGCGTTATTTGAGTAATCAGGCGGAGAAATAAGCCTTTATATTTAATTGAATAAATAAACGTGAGTTCGGGATAAGCGCTTATTTACTTATTGGGTAACAAAGACTTTTTCC
>JAUNOT010000147.1 GCA_030537065.1 Conchiformibius sp. | reverse complement strand
TTGCCGTACTATCTGTACTGTCTGCGGCTCGCCGCCTTGTCTGAAAAATAAATCACATTAACCATATTATACGGCAGAGCCCGTTTTCAGGCAGCCTGAAAATAAGCCGCAGGCGGTTTGGTATGGCGTACAGATTTGGTACAATCGGCCGTCCCTTATTCAGGAGTTTGGTATGCACACGTCCGATTTTCATCACCAGCAGACAATCGGTATGCGTTCGGCGCAGCAGGATGCGGTGGGCAACCTGCTGGTGTCGGCACATTACCGCCTGTATGTGTTGGCAGACGGTATGGGCGGCCATCGTGGCGGGGAAACGGCATCGGCGGCGGTATTGATGGCGTTTTTGGATTATTTTGAGCAGAATCCGCAGGCGGCCGATACGGCAGAACACGGTTTGCGGCAGGCATTGGCACAGGCCAACCGCCGTGTTGCTGCCGAGATTGCCGCCCGCCCCGAATTAAACGGCATGGGAACAACGCTGTTGGCGGTGCTGCTGGACGTGCGTAACGGGGCGTTTCACTTTATCAGTGTGGGCGACAGCCCTTTGTATTGTTGGGAAAACGGGCAGATACGCCGTATCAATGCCAATCATGCTTTTGCCGAGGATTTAAAAAAAATGGTGGCGGCAGGGGTAATGACCGCACAAGAAGCGGCACAGCATCCCGCCCGCCATGCCGTTACCAGCGCGGTAACCGGTGGGGACATTCCGCATACCGACACCGGTAGCGGCGTATTGGCGCGGGGAATGCGGCTGCTGTTGGCCAGCGATGGCATTCATACGCTGAACGACAACGAAATTGCTGCCGTATTGGCGCGGCGGGGCGCATCGGCAGAGCAGGGGACGGCGGCGCTGCTGGATGCGGTGGCGGCAAAGCAGCGTCCACATCAGGACAATACCAGCGTTTTGCTGCTGCACGCACCGAAAACGTCTGCCCGTCCGTTCAGGCAGCCTGAAAATCCGGCTACGCTGGCACAAACGCCGCCACGGCGGCTGTTATGGCCGTATTTTGCGGCAGTCGGTGTGGCGGTGGCGGCCGTGCTGGTGTGGGCGATATGGCCGTCTGCACCTGAAGTTTCTCCTGTTGCGCCGCCGCTTTCAGGCAGCCTGAAACCGGCCGCCGCTTCCGCCGTGCCTTTGCCCGCATCTGCCGCCGTACCGTCTGCGGCCTCCGGTGCGTCTGTTCCCCGTGCGGCATCTTCGCCATCCGCCGCCGCTTCACAACCGTAATCGGAATCATTTTATGCAGCAAGACCGTCATGACGCCCTGCCTTCAGGCAGCCTGCTTCACCATGTTTACCGCATTGAACGCATATTGGGTTCGGGTGCGTTCGGCATTACCTATTTGGCCGAGCATATTCATTTAAAATCCCTGTGCGTGATTAAAGAATATCTGCCCGCCGCCGCCGTCCGTGCCGGCGGCCGTCATGTCGTGCCGCGCAGCAGCAGCGAGCAGGAATTGTTTGACGAAGGCTTGAGCGGCTTTTTTAACGAAGCCAAGTTGCTGCACGGTATGCGGCATCTAAATATCGTTGAAGTGAATAATTTGTTTGAAGAAAACGGCACGGCTTATTTTGTAATGCCCTATCTGGGCAGGCAAACGCTGTTGGACTGGATTGCCGAACACCCCAAACCGGATGCCGCCGCGCTGGCCAAAGTATTTATTCCTTTATTGGAAGGCTTGAAATACATTCACGCCCAAAACTTGCTGCACCGCGACATCAAGCCCGCCAATATCCTGATTGCCGCAGACGGCCGTCCGATTCTGATTGATTTCGGTTCGGCGCGTTTTGCCGCGATGGGCAAAAGCCAACAGCTGACCACTATTTTCACCCCCGGTTTTGCCCCGCCCGAACAATACCGCAGCAACGGCCAGTTTACGCCTGCCCTAGATATTTACAGCCTGTCTGCCTGTATGTTTCAGGCCATCACCGGCGAGTTGCCCGAACAAGCGCCTGCTCGTTTGGAAAACGACACCCAAATCCGTCTGGCCAAAACATCCTCATACCGCCGCCGTTATCCCGAATACTGGTTACAGGCGGTGGACAAAGGTTTAAACCTGCACGCCCGCGACCGTTTTCAAAGCGCGTTTGAAATGCAGGCTGCCTTGTTGCCTGCCAATCCGTCTGAGTCGGCTGCGCCGCCTCCTGCCGCTCCCAAAACCGAATATGCCGCCGTCCGTGTGGAAACACCGCCACCTGCCAAACGCGGCTGTATGGGCGGCTGTTTTGGCCTGATGGCAAAGGCGGTCATCGTGTTGGGCGTGTTGGCAGGCGGGGCGTATTATGCTTTAAACCATGTTGCTTGGGACAAATGGTTTGGCGGGCGGGCGGCGGAAGAAGGCAAACCATATTACGGCCGTCTGAATCTGACTGTGGCGGGTAAAAGCGCGGTATTTAACGGCAGGATTGAAAACGGCCGTGCCAACGACAGTAGCGGTCGTGCGACCTTGTCTTTTGCTGACGGTACGGAATGCGTCGGCAGCATCATCAACAATAAGCGCGAAGGCAATGTACGCTGTGCCTATCCGAAAGGCAGCGTTTATGAAGGCGCTTGGAAAAATGACCGCAAATTCGGTTGGGGACGCTACACCTACCGTCTGAACGATGGCGAATACCGTTATGAAGGCGGCTTTGTAAACGACAAATTAAGCGGCAAAGGCAAAATGGTGTATCCCAACGGTGCGGTTTATGAAGGCGAATTTGCCAATGACGACATCAAAGGCAAGGGCAGGGGGGCGATGACCGGCATGGACATCAAAGCCTTTGCCGGACAGCATGGTTTGAGTATGGGCGCAGCCTTGTGTCAAGGGACATTCAGCCGCACGCATGCCGATTGCACCTATCGTGACGGCGATGTGCTGATTCGCTATAAAGGGCGGCATAAAAACGGCTTGTGGGAAGACAGTCAAGCGGTTTTAACATTGCTTGAAGACGGCACACAAACCTTGAGTTACAACGGCGGCTTCCGCCAAGGACGCATGCTGGACGATATGCCGCAGGATGATGGCGGTGATGAGGCTGCGGAAAGTCAGGCCGGTGAAGAGCAGGGTATTGATAATTTGTTTTAAGTGCTTGGGCGGCTTTCAGGCAGCCTGAAAACCAAAAAGGGAAAATCCAAATCGGATTTTCCCTTTTTCATTAAACTTTAATTATGCGGCCAAAGCGGCTTTGGCTTTTTCAACCAGTTGAGCAAATGCGGCTTTGTCAAATACGGCCAAATCTGCCAATACTTTGCGGTCCAGCTCAATGGCGGCACGTTTCAGACCGTTCATAAATTTGCTGTAAGACAAACCATTCAAACGCGCACCCGCATTGATACGGGCAATCCACAGTTGGCGGAACTGTCGTTTACGTTGGCGGCGGTCGCGGT
>JAUNOT010000024.1 GCA_030537065.1 Conchiformibius sp. | reverse complement strand
TAATTTGTTCATGAACATAGCATTCTTTAGGGTTATTCCAATCAATCAAACGAAACGGAATTGATGCCAACGGTTTTTCAGAAAACTCTACAATCCCACCTTTTACTACCCCTTTATATTTCAACCAATTAAATACAGCAGGTTGATTTAAATAAGCAGTTATGTATTCCAAACTTTCCCGTATGTGCCGTTTTTTAAATAAGGCTGTTACATCTTGTGTAGGATAAATACCTGCATCTGCAAGCGCAAAGCGAAAGTGGTTTTTATTTGTAATTCTCTCTTTACATGGAACAAAAATGCGAGGTTCTATACGACCGAATAGGTTGTAATTACGTAAAAATGCCCATTTCCAATAAGGTAATTCTTTACTATAGCTGTACCGTTTATCCAATTGTTCACGGTATGGTTGCAATTTTTGATAAAAATTCGGAAAACGTTCGGCAAATTCAGTTTCAGTACAGTTATCCCGAACAAAAATATAATCAGTAGTCTGAATGATATGATAAGGTTTTAGGTGCTTGGCTTTAGCAACTTGAATACTAGACACATATTCATCTGATGTATGAATATTATTTTTTAAGGTTATTTGAAAAGCTTTATCTAATCCACTTACCATACCGTTACCAATGTCGCAAATATCTCCAACGGTAGTATAAGTAGTCTTATCCGATAAACCATGAACAGACGTACATACTTGCTCCAGTATAGCAATACTGTTTGAAACGGTTTCATCTGCCAATAGCCAATTATCCGCTTGAGTAAATTGCGGGATAAGAAATTTTTTTATATTCAATGAATTGTCTAGATTAACCAGTGCTTCGGCTGTAACTTTATTCCTTCCCTCAAATTGCCATATTTTTATCCTCTTTGACCAACATCTTTTCCGATAATGAAAAATCATGACAGATGAATTAACTTTTTCAAAAATAGGGCTTTCATGAAAACGGATAATTTTCTCAAATCCACCATTTTCCAGCATAAAGTGACGTAAATTTCTAGCATATTTAGTGGAAAGCCAATAATCTGGGCAAATGAATACTAACTCCCCACCTTCTTTAAGCAGCAATATAGATTTTAAAATAAAAATATACAGATAATCGCACAAGCTGTTGAAATACAGCTGCCACAATGTACTGTTTGCCAATTCAGTTTTAGCGGTTGGGTTTAAATTTTTCCAACGAATATAAGGCGGATTTCCGATAATGGCATCAAAATGATTTTCGGGCAGCCTAGAACTAACAAAACTCTCATTTTTAACCCATTCATGACGAATAATACGTTTGTCAATTTCATAAGCCGATAGATTCTGAAAACCTGCTTGCTGTAAAGCATCTAAAAATACACCTTCACCACTTGCAGGCTCTAAAATCTCAGCATCACTGCCCACACCAAGTAGCCCAACCATAAATTGAGCTATTGGTTCAGGAGTAAAAAATTGCCCGAAAGCAACTTGATATGGAATTCTAGACATTATTATTAATAACCATAAGATTAATTAAATTTGAAAGACGTCTTTCAGGCAGCCTGAAAACAAAAGTTTAGTGCTCCACCCACTCCACTTTGCTTAAATCCACGCCGTCTTTAAACATTTCCCACAGCGGCGACAATTCGCGCAGTTTGTCAATTTTGGATTTAATCAATTCAGCAGCATAGGCGACTTCTTCTTCAGTAGTCATGCGTCCGAAAGTAATCCGCAGCGAGCTGTGCGCCAATTCGTCGTTGCGACCCAAGGCACGCAGCACATAGCTGGGTTCCAAGCTGGTGGAAGTACACGCCGAACCGCTGGAAACCGCCAATTCTTTTACCGCCATAATCAGGCTTTCGCCTTCCACATAGTTAAAGCTGACGTTCAGATTGGTGGGTACGCGGCTGTCCAAATCGCCGTTGATGTACACTTCTTCAATGCCTTCAATGCCTTTTAAGAAGATTTCGCGTAATTTGAAGGCGTGGGCGCGGTCTTGTTCCAGTTCCAAACGCGCCAAACGGAAGGCTTCGCCCATGCCGACAATCTGATGGGTGGGCAAAGTGCCGCTGCGGAAACCGCGCTCGTGTCCGCCGCCGTGCATTTGCGCTTCCAAACGTACACGCGGTTTGCGGCGCACATACAGCGCACCGATGCCTTTGGGGCCGTAAATTTTGTGTGAAGAAACAGACAATAAATCCACTTTGGCGGCTTCTACGTCAATCGGGGTTTTGCCTGCTGCCTGAACCGCGTCCACATGGAAAATAATTTTGCGTTCACGGCAGATTTCGCCAATGGCGGGAATGTCTTGAATCACGCCGATTTCGTTGTTTACCCACATCACGGAAACCAAAATGGTGTCGGGGCGGATGGCAGCTTTCAGCTCGTCCAAGTCCAGCAAACCGTTTTCTTTTACGCCCAAATAGGTCACTTCAAAGCCTTGGCGTTCCAATTCGCGCATGGTGTCCAACACGGCTTTGTGTTCGGTTTTGACGGTAATTAAGTGTTTGCCTTTGGTTTTGTAGAATTGCGCCGCGCCTTTGATGGCAAGGTTGTTGGATTCGGTGGCGCCGCTGGTAAACACGATTTCTTTGGCATCGGCGTTAATCAGTTTGGCGATTTCGGCGCGGGCGTTTTCTACGGCTTCTTCCGCCGTCCAACCGAAGCTGTGGCTGTTGGATGCGGGGTTGCCGAACAATTCGGTTAAGTAGGGAATCATTTTTTCGGCAACGCGCGGGTCAACGGGGGTGGTGGCGGCGTAGTCAAGGTAAATGGGGGTTTTAACGGTCATGGTTTATATCCTTAAAAGATGTGTTTTTGTTTTTCAGGCAGCCTGAATAATCGGGAAATCAGTGAATATGGGTTATTTTAACCGCTTGGGCGGTTGGCTCTGTTGGGGGCGGCTGCAGCAGGCTGGCCAGCGTGATGCCGCTTAAATAATCGTCTATGGTGCGGTTTAGGTTTTCCCACAAGTGATGGGTCAGGCATGGTGCACCGCTTTGGCAGTTTGCCCTGCCGCTGCATAAGGTGGCATCCAAGCTGTCTTCGGCGGCGGCAATAATTTGGGCGATATTGATTTGCTCGGCCGACTTGGCCAACACATAACCGCCGCCCGGCCCGCGCACGCTTTCCACCAAACCGGCACGGCGCAGCTTGGCAAACAGCTGCTCCAAATAAGACAGGGAAATCTGCTGCCTTTGGCTGATGGCGTTCAATTTAACGGCGCGTTCTTGTGCGTGCATCGCCAAATCAATCATGGCGGTAACGGCAAAACGTCCTTTGGTGGTCAGTCGCATAACATCATGTTGGTAAGTCGCTCGGATTGGGGGCGGATTGTGCGATAACCTAGTGATTCAGTCAAGTATTGGCAGGGCTATTAAAACCATTGTCTATTTGTAAACAAACCGTTTTCAGGCAGCCTGAACGCGCCGTTGCGGCGGCAGGCGCACACTTTTCTTGTCCGTTTGCGGGCAATTTGCTGTTTGCATTTATTTTTTCAGTATAATACGCCCGTTTGAATAAAAAGATTGGAAACAACCATGAAATTCCGTACTACGGTCGTATGCGCCGCCTTAGTGTGTGCGGGTGCCGCCGCCCATGCCGATGAAGTTCAAGACGACCGCCGTTTAAGTTATTATTTCGGTTATGAAATGGGTAAGCAACTGGCCGGTTTTCAAGAGCAGGGCTTTCACGCCGACCCGCAAGCGGCTTTTGACGGCCTGCGTGCGGCCTTAAGCGGTCAGCCGAGCAAATTGTCCGATGACGAAGCCAATGCCCTGTTTGACAAACTGAACGAGCGCATTCAGGCAGCCCGCAGCAGCGAAGCGGCCGACAACCGCGAAGCAGGCAGCGATTTTATGGCGGCTAATCAAAGTGATAAAAACATCAAATCCACCGCTTCCGGCCTGCAATACCGTATCAAACGGCAGGGCAAGGGCGCGGCGGTCAAATTGGGCGACGAAGTGCGCGTATCCTATAAAGGCAGCCTGCCTGACGGACAAGTATTTGACCAACAGGCCGATTTCAGCTTTACCTTGGAAGACGGCCGTTTTGTTGCCGGTTGGACCGAAGGCCTGCAACTGATGCGTCAGGGCGGCAGCTACACCCTGTATGTACCCGCCGATTTGGGCTATGGCGACGTACCGCCTTCGGACGACATTCCCGCAGGCAGCACGCTGGTTTTTGATATTGACGTATTATCGGTACAGTCGGCCGCGCCCGCCGCTAAAGCCAAAAAAGGCAAACGTAAAAAATAAGCCCGCCGCCGACAGGCCGGATTTGCCCATTTTTTCCACACGCCCCCTTTCCTATTTGCACAAAATCGCCTAACCTTACGGTTTTTGCCCGTTTCAGGCAGCAAACAAAAGAGAAAACCATGTCCAAACACCATACTTTAAAGAAAATTGCCCTGTATGCCGCCGGTGCGGTAAGCGGTATAGCCTTGAGCGTGAGCGTGCAGAGCCTTGCCGCCGAAAAAGAAAAAAAAGACGGCCTGCCCGTCCAGTCGCTGCGTACCATGGCCGAAGTGTACGGCCAGATTAAAGCCAACTACGTTACCGCCGAAAGCGATGACAAACTGCTGGAAAATGCCGTTAAAGGCATGGTATCCGGCCTTGACCCGCATTCCGAATACCTGAATAAAAAAGGTTACAGCGAATTGCGTGAAAGCACGTCCGGCGAATTTGGTGGTTTGGGCATGGAAATCGGTTCGGAAGACGGCTTTATCAAAGTCATCGCCCCGATTGAAGACACGCCTGCCGAGCGTGCCGGTGTCCGCAGCGGCGATTTGATTGTCAAAATCAACAGCGAATCCACACGCGGCATGAGTACCACCGATGCGGTGAAAAAAATGCGCGGCAAACCCGGCACCAAAATCACGCTGACCCTGTCGCGCAAAGACAGCACCAAGCCGATTGTGGTCAATCTGACCCGCGCCATTATTAAAGTGAAAAGCGTGCGCCATCACCTGCTGGAAAACGGCTACGGCTATATCCGCATCAGCCAGTTCCAAACCCGCACCGTGGCCGCATTGGCGGAAGCCGTTGCCGCGCTGACCGATGAAAATAAAGCACCGCTTAAAGGTTTGGTGGTGGACTTGCGCGACGACCCCGGCGGCTTACTGGATGCGGCAGTCGGCGTGTCGGCTGCTTTCCTCCAGCCTAATGCGGTGGTGGTCAGCACCAAAGGCCGCGACAACAAGCCGTCCATGCTGCTGAAAGCCACACCCGAAGACTATATTATGAAAGCCGGCCCCGACCCCTTGGCGGGGCTGCCTGAAAGCATGAAAAACATTCCGATAACCGTGTTGATTAACTCCGGTTCGGCTTCGGCTTCGGAAATTGTCGCCGGTGCGCTGCAAGATCACAAACGTGCGGTTATTGTCGGCACACGCAGCTTCGGCAAAGGCTCGGTGCAATCGGTGATTCCCTTGTCCAACGAGGGGGCGGTTAAAATCACCACCGCGCTGTATTACACGCCCAACGACCGTTCCATTCAGGCAACGGGCATTGTGCCGGATGTGGAAGTGGTGGACAAAAACCGTACCTTTGAAAGCCGTGAAGCGGATTTATCCGGCCATATCGGTAATCCTTTGGGCAATGACGAAGTAAAAGGCGGTTTGTTGGAACACGCCGCTTCCGAAGCAGCCAAAGCCGATGATGAGGACAAGAAAAAAGACAAAAAAGACGACGAAGACCTGTCATCGCGCCGCAAGCCGAATCCCGAAAAAGACGACCAGTTGCGTAAGGCCTTAGATTTGATTAAGAACCCTGCGCAATGGAAAAAGTCGCTCGGTTTGGCAGCCAAAAAACCCCTGCCGAAAAAAGAAGATAAAAAAGAAAATGAATAATTAAGCCCCTGTGTTTCAGGCAGCCCGAAATGGATTTTTCAGGCTGCCTGAACGTTTTTACCGCATCTTTATTCTCTCCAAAAACAGGCTGCCTGAAACCGTCCTGATTTGCCCGATGCCTGGTTTTTGCTTACAATCGGGCGACCCGTATCCGGCGGGCAACACCGCGCCCTATCTTAAAGTAGGATGCAAACCACTGTCTTGGCGGAAATATTTCCCGTCTATCCGCAAAACCCATCCATATAAGGAACTCTGATGCGCGTCAAAACCGTTCTCGCTTCCCTGTTCTTCCTGCCCCTGCCGGCTTTGGCCGGCGGTTTTAGCGGCGAAGGCCTGAGCCTGTTGTGGGGCATACCGTTTGCCCTGATTTTATTGTCCATTGCGACCGGACCTTTATTGTTTTCCCATACTTGGCACCACCATTTCGGCAAAATCACCGCCGTGTGGACCTTATTGTTTCTGATACCGTTTACTTTAATCTTTGGTTTTTCCGAGAGCGTTCATATCGTTTCCCATGCCCTTGTGGCCGAATACATACCGTTTATCCTGCTGCTTTGGGCTTTGTACACCATTTCCGGCGGCATTTTGGTTTGGGGCAACCTGCACGGCAGTCCGAAATTAAATACCGCTATTTTGGCCATTGGTACGCTGCTTGCTTCCATTATGGGGACAACCGGTGCAGCCATGCTGCTTATCCGCCCCTTGCTGCGTGCCAACGATAACCGCAAACACAAAGTCCATGTGGTGGTGTTTTTTATTTTTCTGGTGGCAAACATCGGCGGCGGCCTGACCCCTTTGGGCGATCCGCCCCTGTTTTTGGGCTTTTTAAAAGGCGTGGACTTTATGTGGACGGTGCAGCATATGCTGCCGCCGGTATTGATTAGCAGCATTGCCCTGCTGGCGTTGTTTTACTGGCTGGACGGCCGCTATTTTGCGCGCGAAGACGAAATCATGCCGAAAGACCCCAGCCCCGAAAGCCCGCTACGCCTGTACGGCAAGTGGAATTTTCTGTTATTGGGGGGCGTAATTGGTGCGGTATTGCTGTCGGGCATTTGGAAACCGCAGCATCCGGGCGTTAATGTTTTCGGTACGTTTTATGAATGGCAAAACCTGACCCGCGATGTGATTTTGATTATTCTGGCTTTGGTTTCGCTGAAAATTACCCCGCATCAGGTACGGGCAGGCAATGAATTTAATTGGGAACCGATTGCCGAAGTGGGCAAATTGTTTCTCGGCATTTTTATTACCATTGCACCGGTGCTGGCGATTTTGAAAGCCGGTGAAAAAGGGGCGTTTTCCCCGCTGATTGCGCTGGTACACAATCAGGCGGGCGAACCGATTAACACCATGTATTTTTGGATGACGGGGATTTTGTCGGCCTTTTTGGACAATGCCCCAACTTATCTGGTGTTTTTCAATATGGCCGGCGGCGATGCGCTTACGCTGATGCGCGGCGAGCTGTTCCATACCTTGCTGGCGGTGTCTATGGGTTCGGTGTTTATGGGGGCGTTAAGCTATATCGGTAATGCGCCGAACTTTATGGTTAAAGCCATCGCCGAACAGCGTAAAGTGCCGATGCCCAGCTTTTTCGGTTATATGATGTGGTCATTCGGTATTTTGGTACCGTTATTTATTGTCCATACTTTGATTTTCTTTGTATTTGAATGGCTGTAAACGCATTTCAGGCAGCCTGAAAGCCGCCGTGCCGCATGCACGGCGGTATATTAAAACCATGAATCCGATTAAATATCTGCAATTACAAGGCATCGGCAGCCGCAAAACCTGCCAAACCCTGCTGCGTTACGAAGCGGTTTGCATTAACGGCAGCCCCGTATCCGAGCATGACGACATTGACAGCAGCCAAGTACGCAGCCTGAATATTGACGGGCAGGAAAAAGTGGTGATTCCCCTGCCGTATTATTATATTGTGCTGAACAAGCCCGCCGGTTACGAAACCTCACACAAGCCGCGCGATTACCCGTCTGTGTTTTCCCTGCTGCCTGACCAGCTGCGTGCCACCGCCATTCAGGCAGTCGGCCGACTGGATGCCGATACCACCGGCGTGCTGCTGCTGACCAATGACGGCGGCTTTAACCACCGCATGACTTCGCCCAAACACCATATTGCCAAACATTACCGCGCCAGCCTGAAGCATCCGGCCGATGAAAATTTGTGCGCCAAGTTAAAACAAGGGGTGTTGCTGCATGACGACAACGAAACCGTTGCCGCTGATGAAGCCGTGTTGGAAAACAGCACCACCTTGCTGCTGATGATTACGCAGGGCAAATACCATCAGGTCAAGCGCATGGTGGCGGCCGCAGGCAACCGCGTGGAAGCATTACACCGCTATGCTTTCGGCAGTTGGCAAGCAGACGGGCTGGCAATCGGACAATGGCGTTTTTTCCATCCCGAAGCCGCCGTTTCCGAAGTTCAGGCAGCCGCGTTTGCCGCACCCGACAGCTAGAATAAAAGATATTTGTAGCTGTTTTCCGTTTTCCGTCTTACCAAAACCGTGAAATTTCTTTAAAATACCACATATTTACTTTAATAAATTTCCCACAGAACCATGCAGATTACCGACTTACTCGCCTTCGGTGTCAAGAACAAAGCCTCCGACTTGCACCTTTCCGCAGGCCTGCCGCCGATGATTCGTGTGCACGGCGACATCCGCCGCATCAACCTGCCTGAAATGAATGCCGAAGAAGTCGGCAATATGATCAGCTCGGTGATGAACGACTTGCAGCGTAAACACTACCAGCAAAATCTGGAAACCGACTTTTCCTTTGAGTTGCCGAATGTTGCGCGTTTCCGTGTGAACGCGTTCAACACCAACAGAGGGCCGGCCGCCGTATTCCGTACCATTCCCAGCAAAGTGCTGACGCTGGAAGAACTTAAAGCCCCGCGCGTGTTCCAAAAAATTGCCGATACCCCGCGCGGACTGGTGCTGGTAACCGGCCCGACCGGTTCGGGCAAATCCACCACGCTGGCGGCGATGATTGACTATGTCAATCAAAATCAGCCCGGTCACATCCTCACCATTGAAGACCCGATTGAGTTTGTGCATCAAAGTAAAAAAGCACTGGTCAACCAGCGTGAGTTGCACGAGCACACCCACAGCTTTGCCAACGCCCTGAAATCCGCCCTGCGTGAAGACCCGGATATTATTCTGGTGGGTGAGATGCGTGACCCCGAAACCATCGGTTTGGCATTGACCGCCGCCGAAACCGGTCACTTGGTGTTCGGTACCTTGCACACCACCTCCGCCGCCAAAACCGTCGACCGTATTATTGACGTATTCCCCGCCGGTGAAAAAGAAATGGTGCGTTCCATGCTGTCTGAATCGCTACGCGCGGTGATTGCGCAAACGCTGATGAAAACCAAAGACGGCAACGGCCGTGTGGCCGCACATGAAATTCTGATTTCCACCCCTGCCGTGCGTAACCTGATTCGTGAAAACAAAATCGCCCAGTTGGGCTCCGTACTGCAAACCGGTCAAAACTTCGGTATGCAGACGCTAGACCAATGTTTGCAGGACTTGGTGCGACGCGGCGTGGTTTCTCTGGAAGCCGCACGCTCCAAAGCCGCCAATCCGGATATGATTACCTAAAACGTGCCGTTATCGGGTATGATGATGCCTGCCGACACACCTGCCCGATACCACTCTGTACTTAAAACGATAGCTGATGTTATTTACCCTTGATGCGCCGCTGTAGGCTGTATGAAAAGTAAATAACATTGGCTATAAAACGTAAATATTATTTCAGTTGGGATAAATCTTTATGGCAGAACAAAATGACAAACCCCAGGATTTGGCAGCCCTGCTGTCGGGTTTGGTAAGCGACTACAAATCCAGTCACCCCGAAGTGGCCGCCAAAGAGCGTGCGCAAGCACGTCAGGCAGCCTTTGATGCCGCCGCGTCCAAGGAACTGCCTGCCGCCATGCAGGGTGAGCGCGGTATGCTGATGCAGGGTCCCGCCCTGCACCCCTTGCTGGAAAAAATGGCGGCAGAATGTGAAAAACGTGCCGCATCCGATATTTTTATCAGTGCCGGTTTTCCGCCGTCATTCAAAATTAACGGCGAGCTGACCCCAGTTCCGTTAAAAACATTAAGCGCCCACGACACGCAAATGCTGGTTTATTCCACTATGGGGCCGGAGCAGCGCATTAAGTTTGATAAGGAATTGGAGCTGAACTATTCGGTTCAGTCGGCGGAAGGCATCCGTTTCCGTGTCAATGCTTATCACGAGCAGGGTCGTTTGGGCATGGTGTGGCGGCGCATTACCACCAAAATTCTGACGGTGGACGATTTGCAGTTACCGCAAAGCCTGAAAAATCTGGCGATGCAGCCGCGCGGCTTGTTGATTTTGGCGGGCGCGACTGGTTCGGGTAAATCCACGTCTATGGCGGCGATGCTGGACTGGCGCAATAAAAATGCCGCCGGCCATATCGTCACCATTGAAGACCCGGTGGAATACCTGCACAAGCCGATTAAGAGTATCTTTACCCAGCGTGAATTGGGTGCGGACACCAATAGCTGGTCCATGGCGGTACAGTCGGCGATGCGTCAGGCACCCGATGTGGTGTGCGTGGGTGAGGTGCGTAACGAACATACCATGGAATACGCGCTGCAACTGGCGCAAACCGGTCACTTGTGTATCTTTACCATTCACGCCAATAATGCCGTGCAAACCATTGAACGGATTATGAACTTCTATCCGGAAGAGCGCCATCAGCAGGTATTGATGGATTTGGCCTTGAATACGGTGGGCATTATCGGCCAGCGTTTGGCGCGTTTGAAAGAAGGCGGCCGTACCGCGATTGTGGACTTGCTGATTAACACCCCTGCCATGCAAGACCATATTTTCAAAGGCGAACTGATGGAATGTATGGCTTTGATGTCGCGTTCGGAAACAGATGGCATGCAGACTTTTGACCAAGATTTGTTCCGCTTGTACACCGAAGACAAAATCACTTATGACGAAGCCCTGCGTCAGGCCGAATCGGTGAACGACCTGCGCCTGCGTATCAAGCTGTGGGAAGAAGGCAATGCGGAAACGCATATCTTTGACCGTGTCAGCGATTTGAATTTACTGTAATTTCAGGCAGCCTGAATGCCGGCCGCAAAGCCCTTAAACCGGTTTTGCGGCTGTCTTGCATTGTTCAGGCTGCCTGAAAACTTGTTGGGAAATAAGCATGACTTACCACTTTACTTTGCCGTCTTCTTCCGGCGCAGAATTTGACAGCGCGGCGCATCTGCCGCTGATTGTGTATTTTTATCCGAAAGACAATACGCCCGGCTGCACCACCGAAGGCTTGGATTTTCAGGCGCGGCTGCCTGAATTTCAGGCTTTGGGTTATACCGTGGTCGGCATTTCGCGCGACAGCGTTAAAACCCATCAGAATTTCTGCCAAAAACAAGGCTTCAGCTTTGAATTATTAAGCGATGCCGACGAAACCGTCTGCCGCCTGTTTGATGTGATTAAACTGAAAAAACTTTACGGCAAAGAATCTTACGGTATTGAGCGCAGTACCTTCGTTTTAAATGCCGATGGCGAAATCGCCCACGAATGGCGCAAAGTCAAAGTGGCGGGACACGCCGAAGCCGTATTGCAAACCCTGAAAGGCGCAGCATGTTTCAATACACAGGGGTGTACATAAAGCATAGCCCTATGTGTTACCCTGATTCGGACGGGTTACACCCTGCCCGAACAAACGCTTATTTTACCGCCGTAAACGGCGGGGTTTCAAACCGAAAAGGAAACTTGATGAAACCGATTCTTCCCCCCGCCATGTTGGGCATTTTGGGCGGCGGCCAGTTGGGCAGCATGTTTACCGTGGCCGCCAAAACCATGGGCTACCGCGTAACCGTTTTGGACCCCGACCCGCACGCGCCTGCCGCCCGTTTTGCCGACCGTCATTTGTGCGCTGCCTTTGACGATGTGGCCGCCCTGCGCGAACTGGCGCAATGCGCGGCCGTTACCACCGAATTTGAAAACGTTAATGCCGATGCCATGCGTGCTTTGGCTTTGGAAACGCGCATGTCGCCCAGCGGCGAATGCGTGGCGGTGGCACAAAACCGTGTGTTGGAGAAAGCACGGATTCGCGCGGCCGGACTGCCGACCGTGGATTACCGCGTGATTGCTTCCGAAGCGGATTTGGACGCAGCTTGCGAAGTCCTGCTGCCTGCAGTATTAAAAACCGCCACTTTAGGCTATGATGGCAAAGGGCAGGTACGCGTGAAAACCTTGGACGAAGCCCGTGCCGCATTTGCCGATTTGGGCGGCGTGGTGTGCGTTTTGGAACGCTTGGCGGATTTGCGCGGCGAAATTTCCGTGGTGGTGTGCCGCTTGGACGCGCAGCATACCGCCGCCTACGATGCAGCCGAAAATCATCATGAAAACGGCATCTTGGCTTATTCTGTCGTACCGGCGCGGCTGCCTGAAAGCGTCCAGACGCAGGCGCGGCAGATTGCCCTGCGCTTGGCGGAAGAATTGGATTATGTCGGCGTGTTGGCGGTGGAAATGTTTGTGGTGGGCGATGATAAGCAGTTATTGGTAAACGAAATTGCGCCGCGTCCGCACAATAGTGGTCATCACACCATTGATGCCTGCGCCGCCAGCCAGTTTCAACAACAAGTGCGCCTGATGTGCGGTTTACCGCCTGCCGATACGCGCCTGTTGTCGCCTTGCTGCATGGCCAATATTTTGGGTGACGTGTGGGGCGCAGATGGGGCGCAACCGGCTTGGGAAGCAGTTTTAAATCATGGCACTGCACATTTGCATCAATATGGCAAAACGCAGGCGCGGGTTGGGCGCAAAATGGGGCATTTTACCGTGTTGGCGGAAAATGCCGATGCTGCGTATGCAGCGGCGCAGCAGTTGCACGGACAATTAGCGGTAAGATGAAGATTTTGATTATTGCGCCGTCGTGGATTGGCGATTGCATTATGACGCAACCCTTGCTGCGCCGCCTGCATGCACGCCACGGCACAGGCTGTGTGATTGATGTGTTTGCGCCCGCGTGGTCGCAAGCGGTGTTTGCGCGTATGCCCGAAGTCAATGAAATTTTGCCTAATCCGTTTGCCCACGGCGCATTGCGTTTGCGTGAACGCTGGCGTGTGGGGCGCGAACTGGGGCGGCGCGGTTATGAGCAGGTAATTGTATTGCCGGGGTCGTTGAAGTCGGGCTTGATTGCGGCGGCAACGGGCATTAAGCAGCGCACGGGCTATGTGGGCGAGCAGCGTTATTTTTTGTTAAACGATATTAGAAGGTTAGATAAAGCGGCTTTGCCTTTGATGGTGGAGCGTTACACCGCTTTGGCAGACCCTTCAGGCAGCCCCGTTGCCGAATCCGCGCCGCCGCGTTTGCAGATTGCGGCGGACACGCAGGCGGCGGCGTTGGCAAAGTTTGCTTTAAACAGGGAAAAACCCGTGCTGGCATTGTGTGCGGGCGCGGAATACGGCGCGGCAAAACGTTGGCCGCCGCGCCATTTTGCCGAAACGGCATGCCATTTTGCCGCGCAGGGCTGGCAGATTTGGCTGTTCGGTTCGGCAAAAGATGCGCCTGTGTCGCAACAAATCAATGAATTATCGGGAAATATCTGCACCGATTTATGCGGCAAAACCGATTTGGCGGAAGCGGTGGACTTGCTCGCCTGCGCCGATACCGCCGTTTGCAACGACAGCGGTTTGATGCACTTGGCGGCGGCGGTGGGCTGCCGCGTGGTGGCGGTGTACGGTTCCAGCAGCCCCGAACACACGCCGCCTTTAAGCCCCAATGCCGTGATTGCCACTTTAAATCTGCCGTGCAGCCCGTGCTTTAAGCGCGAATGTCCGCTCGGGCATACCGATTGTTTGGAAAAATTGTTGCCTGAACAAGTGATTACTTTAGCGGAGCGTGTGCCGTGAACGTTTCAGGCAGCCTGAAACAAATCACGCTGATTGGGGTCGGCTTGATTGGCGGCTCGTTTGCTTTGGATTTGAAACGGCTGAAACGGGTCGGGCGCGTGGTCGGCGTGGACGTGGACGGCGACAATCTGGAACGCGCTTTGGAGCGCGGTGTGATTGATGCGGCTTACGGCGGCGTGTGTGCCGAAGCGGTGGCGGACAGCGATTTGGTGCTGGTGGCGACGCCGGTGGCGGCTTTGGCAAAGGTGTGCAGGCAGTTGGCGGCGTATTTGCCCGAACAGGCGGTTGTGAGCGATGTCGGCAGCACCAAGCAGTCGGCATTGGCGGCGTTCCGCGAATGTTTGCCGCAGCATTTTCCGCGTTGTGTGGCGGCGCACCCGATTGCCGGTTCCGACCGCAGCGGTGCGTTGGCGGCGCAGTTCGGGCTGTACCGCGATAAAAAATTGATTTTGTGTCCGCATGAAGCGCAGGACGCAGGCTGCCTGAAAATGGTGCAAGGCCTGTGGCAGGCAGTGGGGGCGCAAACGTTTACCATGAGTGCGCGGCAGCATGACGAAGTGTTTGCTGCCGTGTCGCATCTGCCGCACCTGCTGGCGTTTGCCTATATCCACCAACTGCTGGACAGCCCCGACGGGCAGGCGCAACTGCCGTTTGCCGGCAGCGGTTTCCGCGATTTCAGCCGTATTGCCGCCAGCCATCCGCAGATGTGGGCGGATATTGCGCTGGCCAACCGCGACAGCCTGTCGGCTTTGTTGCTGCGCCAGCAGCAACAGCTTGCTTATTTACACGGCTGCCTGCAAACGGGCGACCGCGAAGCCTTATACCGTTATTTTGACGAAGCCCGTACCGTGCGCGAAAACTGGCAGGACGAATACGGTTAGATTTTCTTCAGGCAGTCTGAAAAAATATTTTCCATTTAATTGAATAATATGTCCGATACCGCCCAAATTATTACCAGCTACGGCCGCCGCTACATTGTCCGCACGCCGGACGGCCGCCGCTACGAAGCCGCCACCCGCAGCAAACGCACCGATTATGCCTGCGGCGATTTTGTCCGCATCGGCATCATCAACGGCGAACAGGCCGTGATTGAAGCCGCCTTGCCGCGCCGCAGCCTGCTCTACCGCCAAGATGCGTGGAAATCCAAACTGATTGCCGCCAACGTGACCCAAGTCTGCGTGGTGCTGGCAGCCGTGCCCGCGCCCAACGAAACCCTGCTGCAACGCGCCCTGCTGGCGGCGGAAGCAGCCGGTATTACAGCGGCAGTGGTGTTAAACAAAGCCGATTTGCCCGACAGCGAAGCCCTGTTTGAGCAGCTGGGTTTTTACGCCGGTTTGGGCTATCCGCTGGTGCGCGTCAGTGCATTGGCCGGTGCCGACAGTCTGCGCCCCCTGCTGCACGGCCACAGCAACATCCTGCTCGGACAAAGCGGCATGGGCAAATCCACGCTGACCAACGCCTTGCTCGGCAGCGACACCGCCCGTACCGGTGCATTGTCCGCCGCACTCAACAGCGGCAAACACACCACCACTCATGCCCAACTGTATGATTTGGATACCGATACCCAACTGATTGATTCGCCCGGACTGCAAGAATTCGGTTTACACCACCTTGCCGCCGCCGATTTGTTAAGCTATTTTCCCGACCTGCGCCATTTGGCCGGACAATGCCGTTTTCATAATTGCAGCCACCGCGCCGAACCGGGCTGCGCGGTCAAAGCCGCCGCCGAAACGGGCGCGGTGCGGGCGGAACGAGTGGCGTTTTTGCAGAAAATTACCGATGATTTAAGTCGTTAATATTTTTCAGGCAGCCTGAAAGTAAACGGCAAATAATGAATTTTGAAAAAATCATTCGGAACCTGTGCTATAATCGCCCCCGCTTGTGGATAAAACGGCGAGGTTCCGAATTTCACCCCCCGCCAAGCCTGCAATATCAAGGCTTCCCGCAAGGGAGGGTTATGCGATATGCAGAGGTATGTACCGATTAAGACTCAACCTTGAATGGAATGCTGACGTTAGCATGTTATGCGATATGCAGAGGTATATACCAAAACATAGAAAAGGACGGATAATTTCCGTCCTTTTGTTTGCCCTTATGTTTTTCAGGCTGCCTGAAAGAATGTTTACCCGCGCGGATGATGTTGGCTGACCACCTGTTTTAAGCGCTCGTTGGCAATATGCGTATAAATTTCCGTGGTGGCGATGTCGGCATGACCAAGCAAAAGCTGCACCGTACGCAAATCCGCGCCGTGTTTGACCAGATGGGTGGCAAAAGCATGACGCAGGCCGTGCGGCGACAAACGGCGAATACCAACCGCCGCCGCGTATTCTTTCACAATCATCCACGCCAGTTGGCGGCTGATGCCGACGCGTTTTCGGCTGACAAACAGGCTGTCGCAGGTGCGTTTTTTCAACAGAGCGGGGCGCGATTCCGTCAGATAGCGTTCCAGCCAATACACCGCTTCCCCGCCCAAAGGCACAATGCGCTGCTTGTCGCCCTTGCCGACCGTATTGGCAATACCGGCATTCAAATTGATTTCATCGGTACGCAGGCCGACCGCTTCGCTGACGCGAAAACCGGTGGCGTACATCAATTCCAATAAGGCCTTATCACGCAAGCCGAGTATGCTGTCGGTATCGGGCGCGTCCAGCAAGCGGTCAATCTGTTCTTCCGTAATAATGTCGGGCAGGCTGCGGCCGGTTTTGACCGCTTTTAAATCGCGGGTGGGATTGTCGCTGCGGCGGCCGTTTTCTTCCAGCCAGCCGTACAGGCGTTTGCAGGCAGACAGGGCGCGGTTTTGTGAACGCGGCAGCTCGTTTTCGGTATACACCGCCGCCGCCAGTTGCACGCTGTCGGCATACAGAAAGGTGGTTTGTGCCGCGTCCAGCCGTGCCGCCACTTTGTTTAAATCGCGGCGGTAGGCATCTAAAGTGTTTTGCGACAAACGTTGCACCAGCCACAGATGCTCCAGCAACTGTTCAATTAACTCATTCATTTAAAAAATGGATTTGTTTTGTCAAAAACGGTGATTATACCTGCCTGCCCGCACCCCGTCCGCGCTGCCTGAAAAACGGGTTAGAATGCGGCGTTTTTATTATAGAAAGTTTGTTATGTTCCAACACTCCGCCGCCGAGCTGCGCCAGCTTGCCGCCGATGTTTTGCAACTGGCGGCGCAATACGGCGCAACTGCCGCCGAAGCCGATGTCAGCGAATCGGTCGGTCAAAACGTGCAGGTGCGTTTGCAGGAAATCGAGCAGATTGAACACCAGCAGGACAAGTCTTTGGACATTACCGTATACAGCGGCCACAGTAAGGGGCGTGCCAGTACCGCCGATTTTTCGCGTGCCGCTTTGGAAAGCACCGTCCGTGCCGCCTTGGATATTGCCCGTTATACGGCACAGGACGAGTGCGCCGGCTTGGCCGATGCCGAATATATGGCCACCGAATTTGGTGATTTGGACCGCTACCACGAATGGCATTTGGACGGCAGCGCCGCCGTGGATTTGCTCAAACGCTGTGAAGCGGCGGCTTTGGATTACGACCCGCGCATCAGCAATTCGGACGGTGCGGCGGTGCAAACCGGCCATTATCAGTTTGTGTACGCCAACAGCCACGGCTTTATGCAGCACCAGCGCAGTACGCGCCACAGTCTGTCTTGCAGCGTGGTGGCGGCGGATAAACAGGGCATGGAACGGGATTATTGGTATGATTATTCTTGTGATGCTGCCGATTTAGACAGCGCCGATGTCATCGGCCGCACGGCGGCGGAACGGACGGTGCGCCGTTTGGGCGCGGGAACGGTGGCAACGGGCAGCTATCCGGTGTTGTTTGACCGTACCGTTTCAGGCAGTCTGGTCGGGCATTTGGTCGGGGCGTTAAGCGGCGGGGCGTTATACCGGCAAAACAGTTTTTTAAGCGGCAGCTTGGGTCAAACCGTCCTGCCCGATTTTCTTGATTTGCGGGAAGAACCGCATCTGCCGCGCTTGGGCGGCAGCACTTATTTTGACAGCGAAGGCGTGGCCACCCGTCCGCGCAAGGTAATTGAAAACGGCGTAGTACAGGGATACTTTCTCGGCAGTTACAGCGCGCGCAAGCTGGGCATGCAAACCACCGGCAATGCGGGCGGGGCGCATAATCTGATTCTAACCACCACCGCTCCCGACCAAAACAGCCTGTTGCGGCAGATGGGAACGGGCTTGCTGGTTACTGAGTTGATGGGGCAGGGGGTGAATATCCTGACCGGTGATTATTCGCGCGGTGCTGCCGGTTTTTGGGTAGAAAACGGCGTGATTGTCCGCCCCGTCAGCGAAATTACCATTGCCGCCCGCCTGCAGGATATGCTGCGCCATATTGTGGCGGTGGCCGATGATGCCTTGCCGCGTGCTTCCAACCGCACCGGTTCGGTGCTGGTGGCGGAAATGACCGTAGCGGGACATTAAGTCGTGTCCCCATTTGCTTATACGGCGGTATTTTGGGCATCAATCCGCCTCTGCCGTGTTCAAAATCCTGGCAAGGTGTCTAACCTTGTGCGGATTTTTACTCAAAAAACCGCTTGGCAAAGCAAATGGCGACACGTTCTAAACCGCCGCTTTGACCTTAAAAAATCAAACTTTACCGTTCCCTGTTTTGTTGCGGCAAAACAGGGCGTTTTTTCAGGCAGCCTGAAAATGCAAAAATAAGCAAAAGAAAGTTTGCAAACGGTAATGGTTTGCATTAATATTGTCATCCATGAAACACGAACAAACCGTAAAAACCGTGATTGTGCTGGTGGTCTGCGCACTTCATGCCGGACTGATGACGGCGGCATGGCGGGCAGCCATTCCGCCCGAGCCGGTTGAGGTGGAAAATCTGACCATGATTGACCTGAATGCAGGCGACGGGTCGGATGAAGCAGGCTTGGACGGCGCACCCGCCTTGGGTGATGCCGCGCCGCCGCCTCCGCCCGCACCGCCCAAACCGAAGCCCAAACCCGAACCGGTCAAAAAGCCCGAACCGCCGAAGCCCAAGCCCAAAGCCGAGCCGAAGCGGGTCGAGCCGCCGCAGGTTAAAGCGGTGGTCAGAGACGACAAACCGGCGGATATTCGTCCGCCCGAGCCGCCGAAGCCCAAGCCGAAGCCTGAGCCGCAAAAGCCGGAATCTAAGCCCGAACCCAAACCCGAGCCGCACAAACCCGAGCCCAAGCCTGAACCGAAAAAGCCGGAAGCTAAGCCCGAATCGGCCACGCCTGCTACCAATAGCGAGCGCAGCAGCACAGCCAATCCAAGCAAACCCGAGCGGCCGGGTAACGGCGACCGTCCGGGACGGCCCGACGGTCATCCCAACGGCAATAACGGCAACAATCCCAACAGCAGCAAACCCGGCAATCCGCCCGGCCGACCCGACGGCAATCCCGATGCACAGGGCGACGGCAGCAAGAATAAGCGTAAAAACGATGGAGACGGCTCGCCTGTGCGGAAACCGTCCGGCGGAATTGTAGACGGCGGTTTGCTGGCGCCGTTAAAGGTGAAATATCCGCCTCAAGCTGAGAATGATGGGATTGAAGGCCGTGTGAAGGTACGGATTGTAGTGGAAGTCAACGGCTCGGTATCCAGCGCGGAAGTCATCAGTTCCAGCGGTCAGCCAATTTTGGACCAAGCCTGTATGCGTGGTGCTAAAGTCGGCCGTTTCAAGCTGAAAACCGACGGCGGCCAGCCGGTGCGTACCGCTTTTGTGGCGCCGTGTAATTTCACATTAACTAATTAAACCGCAGCGGCACGGCTGCCTGTATTTCAGTTTATTTTCAAGAAAGTGAATTTATTATGAATTTAGCATTGGTGTTTCAAAGCGGCGACCCCGTTTTAATCGGCGTATTCGTTATTTTGCTGCTGATGAGCATTATTACTTGGTGTCTGATTATCTGGCGCGTGATTAAAATCCGTGCCGCCAAAACCTCCAGCCGCGAAGCCTATGAAGCGGTACGCATGGCGCAATCGCTGGATATTGCCGAAACCTACGCCAAGCAGTTTGATTCGCCCGTGAGCGAGCTGGTGCGCGACTCGATGGCCGCCAACCGCCGCTACAACGACAGCCAGCAGACCATGTTGTCGGCCAGCCTGCCGAAAAACCAGTTTTTGGAGCGCGAAATCAGCCACAGCCTAACCAAAATCCTGAACCGCTTTGACGGCGGCTTGAGTTTCTTGGCATCGGTGGGGGCGACCGCGCCGTTTATCGGCTTGCTGGGTACGGTGTGGGGCATTTATCACGCGCTGATTAATATTACCGCCACCGGCCAAATGAGCATTGCCGCCGTGGCTGGCCCCATCGGCGAAGCCTTGGTGGCGACCGCATTCGGCCTGTTTGTGGCGATTCCGGCGGTGTTGGCGTACAACTACTTTACCCGCGTTAATAAAATTTTTGCCCGTTATATGAACGATTTTGCCCACGATATGCACCTGTATCTGATTAACGGCAAAGAGAAACAGTAAGGAGCGCGAAATGGCATTTTCTACAAACGGCGGCGAAGACGAGCCGATGGCCGACATCAACGTGACCCCTTTGGTGGACGTGATGCTGGTGTTGCTGATTGTGTTTATGATTACCATGCCGGTGCTGACCCATTCCATTCCTTTGGAACTGCCCACCACTTCGCAAAAGGCGGACGAAAAACCCAAGCAGGAAATCAAACCGCTAACCATCGCCATTGACGAAGACGGTGCTTACCGCATCGGTGCGGAGTCGCAGCAGGCGGTGGACTTGGATGCGGTCAAACGCAGCCTGACCGAGCTGGCGAAAGACAAACCCGATACCGTGGTGGCCATTTCCGCCGATAAAAACGTGCCTTACGATTTTGTCGCGCAGGTATTGGATGCGGCGCGTGAAGCCAAATTAAGCAAAGTGGGTTTTATTACCAAAGTAGAACAGGGCAAATAGCCTTTCAGGTTGCTCAGGGTGTGTCCCCATTTGCTTATGCGGCGGTATTTTTGGCACAAATCCACGTCTGCCGCG
>JAUNOT010000023.1 GCA_030537065.1 Conchiformibius sp. | reverse complement strand
TGGCATTATCTTAACCTATAAATGAGAATTTAGTCGTTATCTAGGACAGCCCCAACATTTATACTTCCAATATTTAACCACACACCAACCCAACAAAAACCGCGTCATCCCGCATCAGGCAAGCATCATCATTCATGCAGCATATTATTTCAGCCTATCCGAGAATGTATTTATTACACAACATTTAATCTTTACCGATTACTGGAAAAATCTTTTCAGGCTGCCTGCCGTGAATGAGGCAAATAACCCGTTTTCCATTTAGAATAAGCTTTTTTACCAGCCGTCTGCCATGCTCACCGACCTTGAAAAAAACGCCATCCGCGACCATTACCGCGCCGTTTCCGACAACCTGCCCGGTTTCCGGCCGCGTGCCGCCCAGCGCGAAATGATTGCCGCCGTTGCCAACGCCTTTTCCCGCACCCTCAGCCGCAGCGAAGGCGGCGATGCCCCCGTGCGCGAGGGCGAAAGCATTATCGTGGTGGAAGGCCCGACCGGTGTCGGCAAAAGCTTGGCCTACCTGCTGGCGGGCGGCATTATGGCGCAGATGCGCGGTAAACGCCTGATTGTGTCCAGCGCGACCGTGGCTTTGCAGGAACAGTTGGTGGAACGCGATTTGCCGTTTGTGGTGGAAAAAAGCGGCCTGCAACTGAGTTTTGCGCTGGCCAAAGGGCGCGGCCGCTACCTTTGTCCCTACAAGCTCTACCAGCTGACCCAAAACCACGCCCAACAAACCTTAAGCGGCTTTGAAGCCCCGCCGGTATTGTTTGAACACAAACCCGAACGCGCCGAACTGGAACAACTGCGGCAAATGGCCGACCGTTTTGCCGACCGCCGCTTTAACGGCGACCGCGATATGTGGCCGGATAAAATTGACGACCGCCTGTGGGCGCAGGTAAACAGCGACAACCACAGCTGCCTGAAAGCCGCCTGCCCCAACCGCCCCGAATGCCCGTTTTATCTGGCGCGTGAAACCTTAGATAATGTTGACGTAATTGTTGCCAACCACGATTTGCTGATGGTGGACATCGCCATGGGGGGCGGCGTGATTCTGCCCGCGCCCGAACACAGCTTTTACTGCATAGACGAAGCCCACCACCTGCCCAAAAAAGCCTTAAGCCGTTTTGCTGCCGAACATTCTTGGCTCAACGCCCTGTGGATACTGGAAAAACTGCCGCAGCAAACCGCCAAAATCGCCGCCCTGACCGGCAAAACCGAAGCAGCCGACTGGGCGGACGAAGCCGCCGCTTCCCTGTTGGAGTGTATGAACGAATGGCAGTTTCACTTACAAGACGAAGCTGCCTTGCAAAACAGCGAATACGAACGCGAAGCGGTGTGGCTGTGGGAGGACGGCAATATTCCCGAAGGCTTGGAAACGCTGGTGCAAAACTGCTGCGTGTCCGCCCAAAGCCTGTTAAAAAACCTGAATGCCCTGCGCGATGCCCTGTCGGCTGCCCGCCGCGACAAAGAACAGGACGCCGCTTATATTGACCGCCTCAGCTTGGACTTCGGCGTAACGCTGGCCCGTGCCGAACAAATGGCGGCGGTGTGGGAGCTGCTGGCCACCGTGCGCCAAGACGATAAAACCGAACCCTTGGCCAAATGGGTGTCCTGCCGCCGCGACAACGGCAAAACCGACTGGCTGTTTCAGGCCAGCCCCATCAGCAGCGCCCACCACCTTGCCAACGGCCTGTGGCGGCGCGCGGCCGGCGTGCTGCTGACTTCCGCCACCTTACGCAGTTTGGGCAGTTTTAACCTGCTGCTGCGGCAAAGCGGCCTGACGTGGCTGCCTGAAACCGCCACCCTCGCCTTAAACAGCCCGTTTGACTTTGAACGGCAGGGCGAACTGTATCTGCCGCCCGTGTCCGCCAGCCCCAAAGACAGCGCCGCCCACACCGCCGAAATCGCCGAATGGCTGCCCAAGCTGATTAACCACCGCGAGGCGGTCGGCACGCTGGTGTTGTTTACCTCACGCAAACAAATGCAGGAAGTGGCGTTCAGGCTGCCTGAAAATTACCTGCCCTTATTGCTGGTGCAGGGCGAACAATCCAAAAGCGCATTGCTGGCGCAACACCACGCCGCCCTGAAAGCGGGCAAAGCCAGCATTATTTTTGGGTTGGACAGCTTTGCCGAAGGGCTGGATTTGCCGGGCGAAGCCTGCGTCCACGTCATTATCGCCAAACTGCCGTTTGCCATGCCCGACGACCCGATTGAAAAAACCCAAAACAACTGGATTAAACAGCGCGGCGGCAACCCGTTTATTGAAATTACCGTACCCGAAGCTTCGGTCAAACTGGTGCAGGCTGCCGGCCGCCTGATTCGCACCGAACACGACTACGGCCGCGTGACCATTTTGGACAACCGCATCCTGACCCAACGCTACGGGCGGCAGATGCTGGATTGCCTGCCGCCGTTCAAACGCATCGGCTGAATTTCAGGCAGCCTGAAAACTTTACAAAGGCCACACCATGTTTTCCCTGCAACACATCAGCAAATCCTTCCGTAAACAAACCATTCTCAACAGCATTTCCCTTGACGTTCCCGCCGGCGAGATTGTGGCGGTACTCGGCACCAGCGGAAGCGGCAAATCCACCCTGCTCAATATCGCCGCCGGTCTGCTGATGCCTGACAGCGGCCGTATTCTGCTCAACGGTGCGGAACAAAACGGCCTGCCGCCCGAACAGCGCCGCACCGCCATGATGTTTCAAGACAGCGCCCTGCTGCCGCATTTAAACGTCCGCGACAATGCCGCTTTCGGTCTGATACTGCGCGGCCTGCCCAAAGCACAGGCACGGCAGCGAGCCGATGCCGTGCTGGAAGAAGTCGGCTTAAGCGGTTTCGGCAGCCGTCCGCCTGCCAACCTGTCCGGCGGCGAACAGCAACGGGTAGCATTGGCGCGTGCGCTGCTGTCCGAACCCGAACTGCTGCTGCTGGACGAACCGTTTTCCGCCTTGGATACCGTTCTGCGCGGCCGTTTGCAGGAACAAGTCTGCCAAACCGTCAAGCAATACCGCATTCCCGCCATTCTGGTTACCCACGACCCCGGCGAAGCCTGCCGCACCGCCGCCCGCATTGCCCTGCTTTCTTCAGGCAGCCTGATTCAAAGCGGCACGCCCGCCGAACTGCTGTCCCGCCCGATAAACGCCCACGCCGCGCGCCTGCTCGGCTGCCTGAATGTATCCGAACAACACTATATTCCGCCCGAAGCCGTCCATGCCGACCCACACGGCCAAGACTGCCGCCTGCGTGCCCTATATGCCCACCCCTTCGGTTACCGTGCTGAAGCCTTGCATCCCCATTGGGGCGAATTAAACCTGTTTTGCAATGCTGCCGAAGCCGAGCAACTCAAAAAATCCTGCAAAATCAATATAGAAACCACCAAAATCGTCTACTTTGCACCCTAAACGAAACAAACACCGTCAATATTTGTTTGATTTTATCCTTAAAACGTTTCCGAACCGTGTCGGATTCGGCTACAATAAGCCGAATTTTTACTTCAACAATATCCAGATAAAAGAAATCATTATGTTCAGCTTTTTTAAACGTAAAAAACCGCAGCAACCGGTACCTGCCGTAGAAGAGCAGCATGAAACAACCGAGCATACGGAGGCCGGTGCATCCGTCCTGCCCGACAGCCCCAAAGAGTCAGAAGAATCTTTTGATATTGATTTAGGGCAAGGTCAGGACCGTCTTCAAACACCGGAAGACGACAATACCGAAAATAACGAGAATCCGGCAGAAACCCCCAATACACAAACCGAAGAAACCCTAGAAGAAACCGCAGAACAAAATCCTGCCGTACAACAACATTCAGAAACAGTTGCCGAAACCACGGAAACAGTTACTGAAACAACAGCCCCTGCCCCTTCCGAACACCAGCATGAGACACCAGAAGCGGCACCAGAAAACAAAACAACCGACCACAGTATCATCAGTATAGACAGTCCCGAGCCTACTGCCCACGAGGACAACGAGCGCGCCAACCCAACCGAAATACCAGAAGAAGCTTTTGATATTAATATTGATTTAGAAAAAGCACAATCCGTATCCGATTCACCGGAATCCGAAAAACAAACTGTCGAAAGCATGTTGAGCGTAGAAGGTGAAACCATTCCGGCGGAACCTTCCGACGCACCGGTAGACGAATTTGAAATTGATTCCGAATTACTGGGTGACAATCTGACTGAAAATCCCTTGGGTCATACTGCGGAAACAATGTACCAACCGCCTATTGACATAAATATCGAAAGTCAAGATGAAGAAATCAAAGAAACCGTTAAAGCCATGCAGGAAGCATGGGGTGGTGACATTTTTGATTTCAGCCTAGAACAACCCGCAGAGCAAGAGAATACAGAAACCAATTTAAATAATGATAATAATGATGAAACCATTCATATCGGCTTTTATGATACGGACGACAGTAATCCGCCCGACCCTTTAGTGTTGCCTGACGATGCCGAAACAATAGATGCCCAAACCGTTGAGGCCGAAATGCTGGCCATCGAAGAAGCTGCGGGCGAAACTCCGGCTTTTGCCGATATTGCCGCCAATAAAGTGTCCGAGACCGAATCCGAGCCCGAGCTTTCCACAGCGGCAGAAGAAAGCAAAGCAGAATCCGATTCAACATCAAGTGATATGGCTCATACCGAGTCAGGCCAAACGGTTTTAGAGCCGACCGATAAAATCGGTTGGGCAGAACGCTTGAAACAAGGTCTGGCCAAATCACGGAATCATATGGCCAAATCTCTCGCTTCGGTTTTTGGCGGCGGACAGATTGATGAAGATTTGTATGAGGAATTGGAAACAGTGTTGCTGACCAGCGACATGGGTATTGAGGCAACCGAACAGTTAATGAACGAAGTACGCCGCCGCGTTTCCCTGCGTGGGTTAAGTAACGGCACCGAACTGCGTCAGGCCTTAAAAGATGCGGTATACGACTTACTCAAACCGTTAGAACAGCCTCTTTGTGTTCCTGACCCTACTCCGGGTAAACCGTTTGTCATTATGGTGGCCGGTATCAATGGTGCAGGTAAAACCACGTCTATCGGCAAACTGGCCAAATATTTTCAGGCTCAGGGCAAAAGTGTGGTTTTAGCGGCAGGCGATACGTTCCGCGCAGCCGCACGCGAACAGCTGCAAGAATGGGGTAAACGCAACGGAGTTATGGTGGTTTCGCAGGCTTCAGGTGATTCGGCCGCCGTTTGTTTTGATGCGGTAGAAGCCGCCAAAGCACGCAAAATTGACATTGTTTTGGCCGATACTGCCGGCCGTCTGCCGACCCAACTGCATCTGATGGAGGAAATTAAAAAGGTAAAACGTGTCCTGCAAAAATCTATTCCCGATGCGCCGCATGAAATTATTGTGGTTTTAGATGCCAATATCGGTCAGAACGCGCTGAATCAGGTTAAAGCCTTTGATGACGCTTTAGACATCACCGGCCTGATTGTTACTAAATTGGACGGCACGGCCAAAGGCGGTGTATTGGCTGCATTATCCAGCCATTATAATATCCCTGTGCGTTACATCGGCGTGGGCGAAAAAATTGATGATTTAAGGCCATTTGATACGCAGGCTTTTGTAGAGGCTTTATTTGACGAAGACAGCCTTTAATTTTCAGGCAGCCTGAAAATTCAAATCGGGTAATCTGATATTTTTCAGATTACCCGATTTTTAATTTTAAGTTTCTGTTTGCGGAGCAAGGGTCAGATAACGCAGGCCGACAAATTGTTTTTCGGGGTCAATATCGGTAACGGCCAGCTTGACCAAGGCTTTGGGCGGCGTTTCCATCGGAATGCCGGTGGCGCGGGCGGTTAGCGGCAGGCCGTCCAGCCGCACCAAATCTTCTTTCAACACCACCGCGTTAATTTCCTTAATGTTTTCCTGCTGCATATACACCATCGCCCAATAGCTTTCCATCATATTTTGAAAATCGCGGTAGGCGCTGTAAGCGGTTTCAAATTGGCTGAGGGCGACAAACAGCATGCTGTCGTTGTTTTGGTAGCGCGGCGGCACATCGCTGCCGAGCAGGCTGAAAAGCTGCTGTTGGTTGATGCAGTCGGCGGCGCGGCGCAGGGGTGAGGTAAACCAGCCGTAGTGCGGCAGGTTCATGCCGATATGCGGTTCGGAACGGGTGGCCATGCGTACCCGTCCGGACGGTTGGACACGGAATATGCCGCCCAAGTCGTTGTCATCCAGCATTTGCGCCCAACGGCTGTTGGCCAGAATCATCATTTCGCTGACAACGGTGTCTATCGGCGAACCGCGTTCGCGGCGGATAATTTTGACTTTGCCTGCTTCGTCAAAACCGATGTGGTAATCGTATTTTTTGACGGCGTTTTCTTCGTAGCGGTCGCGTTGTTTTTGCAGGTGGACGGCCAAGCCGTGCAGGTAAATTAAGTCGGCGTGGTGGGGAAACTGCGGCTGCTCGGCGTTGCCGATGCCGCTTTCGCTGTTAAAAAACGGTTCGATGGCGTGGATACGCAGGTTGTGGCCGATGTGGACGCGCTCGATGCGGCTGACCGGCTCGGAGAGATTGAGGTCGGGGTCGATGTCAAAATAGATGCTGAATGCCGGGCAGGTTTTGCCTTCGTCCAAGCTGAACGCGCCAATCCAGTTTTCAGGCAGCATGGTGATTTTGCCCTGCGGAAAATAGGCGGTGCTGAGGCGGTTCATAATGGTCTGTTCAATCGGGCTGTCGGCGGCCACGGCAAGGGAGGGCGCGGCAATGTGGATGCCGAGGCGTTTGCAGCCGTTGCCCAAGTCGCGCAGGCTGATTGCATCGTCCACTTCGGTGGTGTCGGCATCGTCAATGGAAAAGGCGGACACGCCTTCGGCCAAAGGCAGTTCGGGAATGTGTGGGTCGGCCAATTCGGGAAAGCCGGTGCCGTCGGGGAAATATTTTATGCCGAAGCGTTCCAGCAGGTATTGCGGTACGGAGGTGATGCCGCCGGTGTGTTTGCCCAAATCGTAGGCGGACAGTTTGAGTTGGTCGGCGGCTTTGTGAAAGGCTTTGTAGGCAAGGGATTGTTTGTCGGGGGCGTGCAGGATGCGCGGCAGTTCGGCGGCAACGTTTTCAGGCAGCTTGCCCGCAATCATTTCATCTGCCCATGCTTGGATTTGTGCGTCTTGCTGCTGCTTGCGCTCAATGGCGGCAAGGGCTTGCTTTAATACGTCTTCGGGCGCGGCTTTGAATACGCCTTTGCTTTTTTTGTGGAAATACATGGGCGCGGCATACAAGGCCATCAGGGTGGCGGCCTGTTGCACTTTGCTGGGACTGCCGCCGAAGTATTCGGCGGCCAGCGCATCAGCGGTAAATTCTTCGCTGCCGCACACTTCCCACAGCAGTTGGGTGTCCATCTCGGCGGCTTCTCGCCGCGCTTGTTCTAAAAACGGGTCGATGGCTTCGCTGAATTCAAAAAAGACGTTGTTGGCTTTGATTTTGGTGCGTTTGCCGTGCTGGGTGTCGGCCTGATAGGTGCTGTCGTTCTTTTGCACAATGGTGGCGGCTTTAAATTGACCGCTTTCTTCGTAGAAAATATTCATGGCGTGATGCGTGCGGGTGGGATTGAGTTGGCGATGGCCGATTATAGCCGAAAATTTTTGGCCTACTTGCGACATGGCTGTAAAAATCAATTTATCAGTCATAAATTAGGCTTGCTATCCGAAATAAAGTGCATTATCATTAAATTCTATCGGAGTATATAGTCAGACACTATAAAGCAGCTTGTTTTGGAGATATACCATGTATGTGTGCATCTGCAATGCGGTAACCGACCGCCAAATTCAAGAAACCGTTGCCGAAGGGGCATTATCGCTGACGGATTTGAAAGACCGTTTGGGCGTGGCCAGTTGTTGCGGTTGCTGTGCCAACTTGGCCTCATCATTTTTAAATAATAGCAATCAAACTGTATCGCCAAACCCGTCCGAACATTAATTTGATTATCCGCTTTATGTTTTTCAGGCTGCCTGAAATCGTTTTCAGGCAGCCTGTTATGGTTCAGCTGAGCAGCCATCTGCAAGCCACAATGGGAAATCAAGCGCATATCACCACCATTTTTACAAGGGCTACCCCATGACTCCGCAAACTGTTTTAGATTTTTGGTTTTCCCCCGACAACCAGCCGTTTTGGTTTAAAAAAAGCGATGAGTTTGACGCTCAAATCCGCACCCGTTTTTTCACGCTGTGGCGGCAAGCCGCGCAAAGTGAGTTATACGGCTGGCGTGACAGCCTGCACGGACGTTTGGCGGAAATTATTGTATTGGATCAGTTTTCGCGCAATCTGCACCGCAACAGTGCTTTAGCGTTTGCCCAAGACAATATGGCGGTAGCGCTGACACAGGAAGCCGTCAAACAAAACGGTTTCGCGCAAATGAGCGACAGCGAGCGCCATATGATGCTGATGCCGCTGATGCACAGCGAAAGCCGCATCGTCCATGCGCAGGCGGAAAAATTGTTTGCCGAATACACGATGCCCTACGCCTTGGATTTTGAAATCAAACACAAAGTGATTATTGACCGTTTCGGGCGCTATCCCCATCGTAACGCGGTATTGGGGCGCGAAAGCAGCGCAGAAGAAATTGCTTTTTTGCAAGAACCTAATTCGTCTTTCTAAACGGTTTTCAGGTAGCCAGAATCTGTTTCAGGCTGCCTGATTTTTTATGCCACCATCATTAGAATTTCCCAACCGCGTTGTTGGGCATGGCGGCGCAGGGCTTCATCGGGATTAACCGCCACCGCTTCATCGGCTAACTCCAGCAGGGGCAGGTCGTTGTGTGAATCGCTGTAAAAATACATTTTGCCGTAGCTGGCACGGCTTTCGCCGCGTGCAGCCAGCCATTCGTTCAAACGGGTGATTTTGCCTTCGCGCAGGCTGGGTATGCCTTCCACTACGCCGGTATAACAGCCGTCCGCATCGCGTTGCAGGCGCGTGCCGATAATGTTTTCAATGCCGAACAGGCGGCAGATGGGGCTGATAATAAATTCGTTGGTGGACGAAATCACCAGCAGGGTGTCGCCCGCTTCGCGGTGTGCCTGCACCAGCATCCGCGCCATCTGGGTGATATACGGGCGAATCATGCGTTCGGTAAATTCCTGATGCAGCGCGTCCAATTCAGGCTGCCTGAAACGGCGCAGCGGCCGCATCTGAAACACCACAAATTCGCGCACGTCCAAACAGCCGTTTTGATAATCGCGGTAAAAACGGGCGTTTTCGGCAGCGGCAAAATCCTTGTCCAACAGCCCTTTTTCAATCAGAAAATCCACAAAGGCGCGGTCGCTGTCGGTGTTAATCAGGGTGTGGTCGAGGTCAAAAACGGCCAAATTGCTCATTAAAATTCCTTTTTGGTTTAGCTTTATATCTCACCCTGCGGGTTGAAACATAATTGTTCCTGTTGTTTTAAAAGTTGGCGCAACAGCGGCAGGGTAATCGGTTTGCCGACCGTGATGGAATAGGCGGCTAAGTCATTGAACATATGCAGCAGGCTGTCCATATCCTGCCGCCAGTTGTCTAAAAGATAGGTGTAGATTTTCGGGTCGATATTGAGTTGGCGGGTGTGCGCCATATTGGTGAGGGCGTTGATTTTTTCTTCGCGGCTGAGCGGTTTGACTTCGTAAGGCAGGCAGTAGGCCACGCGTGTGCGCAAATCTTCGCGCATATTGAGTCGGGACGGGTGCAAGTCGGATGCCAGCAGCAGGTAGCCGTGGCGGCTGTTGCGGAAACGGTTAAACAGGTTGAACAGGGCATTTTGCTCGCGGCTGCGCAGTTTTTCCACTTGATCCACCGCCACATAATCGGCATCGGCAACCATGCTGTCTGTCAGACTCGTTTGCGCGGCATCAATATAAACGGCACTGTATCCTGCCTGTAAGGCCTGCCCGACCCAAGCCTGTAAAATATGGCTTTTACCCGAACCGCGTTCGCCCCATAGATACAGGAATTGGTCGTGTTCCTGTTGCAGGGTATAAATCAGCTCGGCATTGGCATGGCCGAGCAATTTGTCAAAGCGCGGATAGGCCGGTTCATCAAAGTCTAGGCTGAGTTGGTTCACGGGTAGGATTCCGCTAAACGGCTGAAAATGGTCGGATTGTAATATTGGTGCTGAAAATTGTATAGTTTTGTCTGCCTGAATGCCGCTTTTAATCGTCCTTTGCACGGTTTAAAGCTAACTTTACCGCCCAATTGCCCACTTTAACGCGGGCGGCGGCTATGATTCACCCTTTCTCCCCCATTACAAAAGGACTTTCAGATGAAAAAAACTACCGCTTTGGCTTTGGCCGTTTTACTGGCCGGTAATTTTGCTTCCGCCGCCCCCGCAGGTGTTCAGGCCGCCAAACATTTCCACCATATGAAAGGCAGCAAATCCGAACTGCCGCGCGGTTTTGACCGTCTGAATCTGAGTGAAGAACAAAAGGCCAAAATCAAGGCTATTGTCGAAGCCGACCGTCAGGGCAAACAAGCACACCATGCCCAACAGCGCGAGCAGCGCCGTCAGCAATTCCGACAAAATGCACAAACCCGCCTGCAACAAGAACGCGCCCTGCTCGGCAGCAAACAGTTTGACGAACAGGCCGCACGCAAAATGATTGCCGAACGCCGTCAAGCGCGTTTGGCCGATGAAGCACAACGTACCGAATACGAACTGCAAATGTTGAAAAAACGTCATGCCATTTTCCAAGTGTTGACACCGGCGCAACAACAACAGTATCAAAATATGCAGGACGAAATGCGTCAAGGCCGTTATAAGTCCAAGTCCGACAAAGGCCGCAACCCGCACCGTTAAGCCGTTTGCCGGTTTTTGTCCCGCCGTTTTGCCCGCCGTCCGCTTTGTCGGACGGCTTTTTTTATTTGCCATAAGAGGGCGGAGTGTCTGATACAATCCTGTTTTTCAGGCTGCCTGAACAAAAGGTGTTTACCGTTTTTTACCAAGCCGTTATATAATTACCGTTTTTCCGATGCCCACCCGAAAGCCCGTCATGAACACCAGCAGCACGCAAAATATTCTGAGCCACAGCGACATTCCCCGCCATGTGGCGGTTATTATGGACGGCAACGGCCGTTGGGCGAAAAAACGCTTTCTGCCCCGCGTGATGGGGCATAAACAGGGCTTGGAAACTTTGGAAGAAATGTGCCGTGTGTGCGCCGATGCCGGTGTACGCTATTTAACTGTGTTTGCCTTTTCTACCGAAAACTGGCGTCGTCCCGAAGAAGAAGTTTCCTTTCTGATGGGATTGTTTTTAAACGCGCTGCAAAAACGCGTCGGCAAAATGCACCAAAACGGTCTGCGCTTAAAAGTGATTGGCGACCGCAGCCGCTTCAGCCGCACTATTGTAGAAAGTATTGAAGCGGCAGAAGCATTAACTGCCGACAACACCGGCCTAACTTTGAGCATTGCCGCCGACTACGGCGGACGCTGGGATATTTTACAGGCGGCCAACGCCCTGCTGCGCGAAGGCAAAAGTGAAATCAGCGAAAGCGATTTAACCGCCAAACTGATGTTGGGCGACGCACCCGAACCGGATTTGTTTATCCGCACCGGCGGCGAAACGCGCATCAGTAATTTTATGCTGTGGCAGATGGCGTATGCGGAATTTTATTTTACTGACGTGCTGTGGCCGGACTTTGATGAAGCGCAGATGCACCGTGCCTTTGCCTCGTTCAGGCAGCGCGAGCGCCGCTTCGGCCGCACTTCCGAGCAGCTTCCCGAACCACAACGCCGCCCATAACCCTTTTCCAACCGCACCCGCGCCAACCGTAACGGTTGAAACAGGAATCCCTTTATGTCCTTAAAACGAAACAAACCGAAAACACCGTCTCCAAACTATCAAACCGCCAACCGTCCTTTGCAAAAGCTGTTGTCCGGTTTGGCCGTAGTGTTTTTCGGTGCATCCATGATGATGCCGTTCAAAGACGACAGTGCCGGTTTGTCTGCCGTGTTCACCATATTGGGACACCCGTTTGAAGTGGTGTACTGGCTGTTTCCGATTTGTACGCTGGCATTTGTGCGCTTGATTTTCAGGCTGCATGAAATCCGCATTCCGATTTTGAAAGCGGGCGGTTTGGCAGCTTTAATGTTTACGGCGGTTATCTATCTGTATTTTTTCCGTAACGGTATTGCCGTAGGCGCGGGGGTAGCTCTGTGGCTGTCGTCCGGTTATATTCTGTTGGCGGCCGCCGTGCGCTGGCGTTATCCCAAAGGCGGAATAACCTTTTCTTTTACTGCCATTATTTTAGCGGTGTGGCTGACCGTATGGGTGCAGGATATTTTTAAAGACGGTAATAGCGGCCATATCTGGCATGCCAGCCAGCAGACTGATGAATCCATGCTTCCCGATGCACAAACAGCCTCCGCACCGACGCACCTGCCAACTGCACAAGTTCCCACAGCCAGCAAGTTAAGCGATATTAACGCTTCATCACTGATTGCCGTTGAGCGCGATGCCAATTTGTATAACCCTTGGAGCGACAGTAAAAATCAGGACTGTGAAACCCGCATTAAACGACATTTTCCCGTTTTGCTGCCGCCACGCTTTAGCGAACACGGTTACGAATGGCGCAACTACCAACATGGTGAGGGCGTGTGCAACAACTTGATTTATGTTGGTACACGCGGTTTATCGCAAACCCCCGGCTACCACTATAAAATCACGCAAGACCGCCGCAGTAATATCTATTTGTTATTCAGCAACAATACCGGCAAACCCCTTTTTAACGAACATTTTTCCATTACCCGCGAAAGTAACGGCTTACAAAAATCCGACTATCAAAACAAGTTGAATGCGGCCTTTGCCAAAATGGTTGATGCTAAAGGCTCTGAAAACATTGATAATGAATATGTTTTTACCAAAGCGCCGCAGCCTGAAAAAGCAGATACGTTAAGCAGCGGCTGCAACTGGCAGCCGGTAGCAGGGCAAGCCAATACGTTTCAATGGGGTACGGGACGTATCAACTGGCGTGGTCAGACCTTGCTGCGCCCACAGACTTTTTGCTCTAAAAATCTGGTCGGCGTCGTACATCTTGCGCCTCCGGAAAATGGTAAAAATGACAACCGTCTGGCCGTCAAATTATTTCGCGGAGACGATTTAAAACCGGTTGAATGCGGTGCGCAAGCTTTAAACGTGCAATCTACTGATGCACAGGCATGGCTGAACGGCCAATTACAAGCCAGCAGCCTGACAGTTACACCGGGAAGCAACGGCAGTTGTTTCAATATTACCGTCAAGCTCAATGATGAGCGCCGCTTATCTTCCAATATTCATTAGAAATGAAAATTCTTGTCTTTCAGACTGATGACAACATAAAAGGGAAAGCAGCTAAAGCTGCTTTCCCTTTTTTTGATTGGTTTTGCCCCAACAAAAAACCACCCGAAGCGGGTGGTTTAAATAATTTGGTTGCGGGGGCAGGATTCGAACCTACGACCTTCGGGTTATGAGCCCGACGAGCTACCATGCTGCTCCACCCCGCGTCTGAAAGGTGAGACTATACGCCCATTTAATATTCTTGTCAAAACATTTATTTTAAATTCTACTTATCCAGATGTTTTCTTATGAATTTTAAATCAGCAAATCTGTTCTCAAACCTCAATTCATCTTGATTTTTCGCCGCTAACAACCATATCGTCATTTTCATAATCAATTGTCAGAAAGTTTTTATGACCACCAATACTGCTCACGGCGCATACCGCCGCCGTTTTTTATTTGACACGCTGCCTGCACGCGGCATACACGTCCGCCTGCAAGACGTTTGGCGGCACATTGTCGGACAAAAAGATTATCCGCCCGCCATCGCCCGTGCTTTAGGCGAATTGTCTGCCGCCGCCGCTTTATTGTCGGAAAATCTGAAAAGTGAAGGTACGCTGATTGTACAAATCCAAGGTACGGGCTGCCTGAAAATGCTGGTGGCTGAAGCGGCATCGGGACAAACTGTGCGGGCGACCGCACGTTGGGACGAACAGGCCGATATTGCCGAGCATGCCGGATTAAATGATATGTTGGGAGCAGGTGGGATTTTCGCCATCACCTTTCAACCACCACACGGCGAACCCCGTCAGGGCATCGTCCCTTTGGAAGGTGGCAGCATTGCCGAAATGCTGACGGCCTATATGGCGCGTTCAGAGCAAATTGAAACGGTCATTTTCTTAACTGCCGACAACCGTCAGGCAAGCGGGCTGCTGTTGCAAAGGCTGCCTGAAAACCAACCCGACAATGAAAGTTGGCTTCAGGCAGCCGCGCCCGCGCAAACGCTGACGGCAAAAGAATTGTCCGAACTGGATACCGAACCCCTGCTCTACCGCCTGTTTCATGAAAATCCGCCCAGAGTGTTTCCCGCCGAAGTTTTAGAGTTTGCCTGCACCTGTTCACGCGGCAAAGTGGCCGATATGCTGCTGTTGCTGGGTGCGGAGGAAGTCCGTCAGACATTAGCACAGGAAGGCAGCGTTAGCGCCGCTTGTGATTTCTGCCATACCCGTTATACGTTTGACGAAACCGATATCGACGCCCTGTTTGCCGGAAGCATGCCGCCACCGTCTTTGCATTAAATCCCGTTTCAGGCTGCCTGAAAATCGGATTCCGTAATGAAAGGAATCCGATTTTTTTGTTTCAACCGCATCCGCAATTTGGTGTAAACTCGCATCGTTTATTTTGACTGAAGAAACCCCGCTATGAACCTGCTTGCCGTTTTAGCCAAAATCAGCAGTATGACCATGATTTCACGCATTTTGGGTTTTGTGCGCGATGCCGTGATTGCGCGGATTTTCGGTGCGGGCGCGGCAATGGATGCGTTTGTGGTGGCATTCAGGCTGCCCAATTTATTACGGCGGGTGTTTGCCGAAGGGGCGTTTGCCCAAGCGTTTGTGCCGATTTTGGCGGAGTTCAAACAAAACCGCACGCCCGAAGCAACCCGTCATTTTGTCCAATATGTGGCGGGGATGCTGATATTTGTTTTATGTATCGTTACCGCCATCGGTATTTTGGCGGCACCGGCCATTATCTGGCTGACGGCAACCGGTTTTGCCGAACAAGGCGGCGAGCGTTTTGAATTATCGGTCGAGCTGCTGAAAATTGTCTTTCCCTATATTCTGCTGATTTCGCTGTCGTCTTTTGTCGGCAGTATTCTCAATACTTTCGGCAAGTTTGCCATTCCCGCTTTTACGCCCACGCTGCTGAATATTTCGTTTATTGTGTTTGCGGTATTTTTTGTGCCGTATTTTGACCCGCCGGTTAAGGCTTTGGCATGGGCGGTGTTTGTCGGCGGCATCCTGCAACTGGCGTTTCAACTGCCGTGGCTGTTTAAGCTGGGTTTTTTGCGGCTGCCGAAGCTGAGTTTCCGTCATGCGGCAGTCAATCGTGTGATGAAACAGATGGTGCCGTCTATTTTCGCTTCTTCGGCGGCGCAGGTGTCGCTGGTCATCAATACGATTTTTGCATCGTTTTTGGCGGCAGGCAGCGTGTCGTGGATGTATTACGCCGACCGTTTGATGGAGCTGCCTTCGGGGGTAATCGGTGCGGCATTGGGAACGATTCTGCTGCCCAGCCTGTCCAAACACGCCGCCGCGCAAAACACGCAGGAGTTTTCGGCTTTGCTGGACTGGGGTTTGCGCCTGTGTCTGCTGCTGATTCTGCCGGCGTCTTTGGGTTTGGCGATGCTGGGTTTTCCTTTGGTGGCGACGTTGTTTATGTATCAGCAATTTAGTCTGCACGACGCGCAGATGACGCAGTACGCGCTGATGGCTTATGCGGTGGGGCTACCGGCGATGATGATGGTAAAAATCCTTGCGCCGGGCTTTTACGCGCAAAAAAATGTGAAAACGCCGATGCGGATTGCCATTGTGTCGCTGGTGGGCACGCAGTTGTTTAACCTGCTGCTGGTGTGGAAGCTGAAACATGTCGGCCTGTCGCTGGCCATCGGGCTGGGGGCGTGCATCAATGCGTCTTTGCTGCTGATGTTGTTGAAAATGCGTGGAATTTACCGGCCGCGTAAGGGCTGGGATGCGTTTATGTTTTGTGTCGGCTGTGCGCTGCTGGTGATGGGGCTAGGGTTGTATGCCACGCAGGCGCTGCTGCCTTTGCAATGGGTGGGCGTGAGCGGCTGGCATCGGGCGGTGCAACTGCTGTGTCTGATTCTGCTGGCCTTGATTTTGTATTTCGGTACGCTGATTACGTTGGGCATGCGGCCGCGCCATTTGAAACGTGCCGAGCGCTTATGAAAATGGTGTTTCTGCTGTTGCTTTCAGGCAGCCTGCTGATTTGGCTGCTGATGCGCATTCATTATCCCGCTTATCCGTCCAGCCCGCAGTTTGATGCGGCCTCGGGGCGTTTTGCCAATACGCCGCCGACCCGTCCGCTTGACCATATGGCAACGGCGGCGGCATTGTGGGCGATGATGACGGACGGACGGCGTTTTATGCCGCCGCAGCCTTTGCCCTCGGAAACAGTGGATTGGGCATATTTTTTGGCGGCCTCGCCCGACAAAGCGCGGCTGGTGTGGTTCGGCCATTCCAGCGTGATGCTGCGGATGGGCGGGCAGACGGTGTTTATTGACCCCGTGTTTGCCGATTCGGTGTCGCCCCTGCCGTGGATGATGCGGCGTTTTCAAGCGCCGCCTGCGGCCTTGCAGGACGTACCGCCGCCGGATGTGGTGGTGTACAGCCACAGTCATTACGACCATTTGGATAAACGCGCGGCACGGCATTTTGCCGCCAACGGCCGCACGCGCTTCATTGTGCCTTTGGGTATGGGGGCGCTGCTGCGTTCGTGGGGCGTGGCGGCGGAGCGGATTGAAGAAGCGGATTGGTGGCAGACGTTGCTTTCAGGCAGCCTGCGCCTGACCGCCGTTCCGGCACGGCACAACAGCGGACGCGGTGGCGGCGACCGCGACCGTTCGCTGTGGACGGGCTGGGTGTTGGAAAGCGGCGGCGAGAAAATTTATTATTCGGGCGATTCGTCTTACGGCACGCATTTTGCCGAAATCGGACGGCGTTTCGGCGGCTTGGATTTGGCTTTGGTGGAAAACGGCCAGTACAACACGGCGTGGCCGGACAACCATATGTTCCCCGAACAAACGGCGCAGGCGGTGCGTGATGTGGGCGCGGCGCGTTTTATGCCGGTGCATTGGGGCGCGTATGCTTTAAGTACGCACGCTTGGGATGAGCCGGTGCGCCGTTCGCTTCCCTTGGCGGAAGCCGTAGGCGTTGTGTTGTTGACGCCGAAGCTGGGGCAGGTGGTGGAACGCGACAGCGTAACGACGCGGTGGTGGCAAGAAAATATTTCAATGCAATAACAAGTTAAACATGATGCAAAAAGTAATTTTGATTACCGGTGCTTCCAGCGGCATCGGCTACGACACCGCGCTGTATATGCGCGGTTTGGGCTGGCGTGTGTTTGCCGCCGTGCGTGCGGAAGCCGACCGCGTGCGTTTGCAGCAGGAAGGTTTGGAAAGCCTGATTTTGAATGTGGACGACAGCTTGAGCATTCAGGCAGCCTTCGCACAGATATTGGAACAAGGCGGCGGCCGTTTGGACGGCATTTTCTGCAATGCCGGTTTCGGGCAGATGGGCGCGGTGGAAGACATTTCGCGGCAGGCTTTGCGCGAACAGTTTGAAACCAATGTGTTCGGCACTTGGGAATGCGTGGCACGGGCGATGAAGGTGTTCCGCAAACAGGGGCACGGTCGCATTTTAGTGAACAGCAGCATACTCGGTTTTGCCGCCATGCCGATGCGTGGTGCGTACAACAGCAGCAAATTTGCTTTGGAAGGGATGTGCGACACACTGCGCCATGAAGTGTGCGGCAGCGGCATCAGCGTCAGTCTGGTTGAACCCGGACCCGTTACCAGCCGTTTTAATGTAAACGCGCTGGCGAAGTTTCAGCAGAATGTGGATATTGAATCCAGCTTCCACCGCGAAACGTATCAGGCGCATCTGCGCCGCCTGTCAGGGCAGAACCGCCCCACGCCCTACACGGTATCGGCCGCCGCCTGTGCCGCCGTGTGCGCCCGTGCGTTTACCGATGCCGTACCGAAAGCGCGTTACCGCGTAACCGTGCCGACCAAGGTGTTTTGGTATCTGCGTAAATTTTTGCCCACCGCCGCGCTGGATTATTGCAAACGGCGCGCCTTTACTGCCAAACAGCGATAAATCAACTGTTTCAGGCTGCCTGTAACCAATTGCGTGCCGCATCCATATCGTTTTGGATTTGCGCCTGCAAGGCCGCCAAACCGTCAAATTTCACTTCGTCGCGCAGCTTGTGGACAAATTCCACTTCCACGCGCTGACCGTACAGTCTGCCTGAAAAATCAAATAAATGCACTTCCAACTTCGGTTCGGGCGTGTCCGACACAGTCGGGTTCAGGCCGAAGCTGGCCACACCGCCACGCTCGCCGAACGCACCGCGCACCTTCACCACAAACACGCCGCACAAAGCATAACGGTGCGCCGGCAGATGCACATTGGCGGTCGGGCAGCCCAAAGTGCGTCCTAATTTCGCCCCGTGTTTTACCCGCCCCGTCAGCGTGTAAGCATGACCCAAAATCTGCACCGCCGTATCCAAACGCCCGTGCTGCAAGGCTTGGCGCACCGCCGTGCTGCTGGCGCGGCCTCCCGCCACCAAAATGCTGGGCGTGCGTTCGGTAACAAAATCGCTTTGCGCCGCCAGCAACTCAAAACCGCCGCCGCGTCCGCGTCCGAAGCGGAAATCGTCGCCCACCAGCAGATAGCGCGTGTTCAGGCCGTGCCGCAACACGCCGTCAATAAAATCTTCGGCATGGCGTGCGGCAAAACCGGCATTAAACCGCCGCACCCACACCGCATCCAAACAACCGCTTTCACGCAATAAAGCCAGCTTGCCGCGCAGGGGGGTCAGCCGCAACGGTGCCGCCTGCCCTGCCGTCCGTGCAAAAAACTCGGCCGGTTGCGGCTCAAACACCACCGCCACCGCCGTCAGCGCACGGGCGCGCGCTTCGTCCGCCAGCCGTTGCAGGATGTGGCGGTGGCCTTGGTGTACGCCGTCAAAATTGCCGATGGTAACCGCGCTGCCGGCAAGCGGCGGCGGCTGTTGTCCAAACCAAATTTCCATTAATATTCCTTTTCGGTTGGAAGCCCCGTCCCAATCAGGGCAGCACATCAGGCCGCGCTTGTTGATGTGCGGCACTGCGGGTTGAAACACAAAATCAAAAGGCGGTTATTGTAAAGGCTTCGCAGGCTGCCTGAAAGCCCTGCCCAAGCAGGGGATTGGTGGAGTTTAAAGTTAAAATGATTAAGGCGACAACGCCGCAGACAGTACGCGCAGTACGGCAAGGCGGTGGCAACGCCGTATGGAAAATCAAGCATTTTAACTATACCTTTTCAGGCAGCACCGTTACAATCCCAACCTTTACCGCTCACCTTACCACACGCTTATGGACACCGACATTCTGATTATCGGCGGCGGACCGGCCGGACTGGCCTTTGCCCGCCAGTTTAAAGACAGCCGCCTGCGCCTGACCGTGATTGAACAATCGCCTCTGGAAAACCTGCAAAACCCCGCCTACGACGGCCGTGAAATCGCCCTGACCCACCGTTCGCGCGAAATCATGCAAAGCTTGGACATCTGGCAGCGCATTCCCGCCGATGAAATCTACCGCCTGCGCGATGCCAAAGTGTATAACGGCACGTCTGACTACACCCTGCACTTTAAAGAACCCACCCGTGCGCGCGGCGGCAAAACCGACCGTTTGGGCAACCTGATTTCCAACCACAATATCCGCCGCGCCGCCTATCAGGCAGCCGCCGAATGCGCCAATGTCAGCCTGCTGTGCGGCGTGGGCGTCAAACAAGTCAGTACCGATAAACAAAACGCCCGTGTCGAACTGGCCGACGGCCGCACCGTAACCGCCCGTCTGCTGGTGGCCGCCGACAGCCGCTTTTCCCAAACCCGCCGCCAACTGGGCATTGCCGCCGATATGCACGATTTCGGCCGCACCGTAATTGTGTTCCGCACCCGTCACAGCCTGTCCAACCAACACACCGCCAGCGAATGTTTTTTCTACGGCCGCACCCTTGCCCTGCTGCCGCTTGAAGAGCATCTGACCAACTGCGTGATTACCCTGCCCAATACGCAGGCGCAACTGCTGCTGTCGCTGTCGCCCGACGAGCTGGCGCAGGAAGCGCAAAAAATGCTGCGCGGCAAACTGGGCGAAATGGAAGCAGCCGGCACGGTACACAGCTATCCTTTGATGGGCGTACACGCCGACCGCTTTTACGCACAACGCGCCGCCTTAATCGGCGATGCAGCGGTGGGCATGCACCCCGTTACCGCCCACGGCTTTAATCTGGGTTTGGAAAGCACCGACATCCTGTCCAAGCTGATACTGAAGGCGGAACGTCAAGGCAAAGACATTGCCGCGCCCGCGCTGTTGGAACAATACAGCCTGAAACACCAGCTGCACACGCGTCCGCTTTATCACGGCACCAATGCGATGGTTACGTTTTTTACCACCGACACCGCACCGGCCAAATTGTTACGCGGTGCCGCGCTGCGCCTGAGCAACAATCTGCCGCCGTTAAAAGCCTTAATCAGCAAGCAATTAACCGGATAAGGTTTTTCAGGCAGCCTTACAAGTACACGATAAAAAACTGCATAATCTGCCAAGGTGGTAAATGATAATTTAAACTGATTAAAATCAACATAGCTGCCTTGGCTACTTTTGCCAAATCGAAGCGAAACACACTTTGCGACAAATTCCCATGTATAGTTAATTAGGTGGGGTCCTGAAAAGTGTGCTGGGTTAAATTTGTTTGGGATTGTTGATTGCCCAAAATCCAATATTAAAAGCTTTAACATGATAAAACATTGACTTGGAAAAACAGCAACTGCGCCTAACGGCTCTGCTTAATCTGTGCCGAATCCGAC
>JAUNOT010000146.1 GCA_030537065.1 Conchiformibius sp. | reverse complement strand
ATGTGTTTGCGGGCGATGCGTATGCCTGCGCTTTCGCCGTAAAAGTCGTGCATGGCGTGCAGATGCTGCAAAACGGTGGCGCAGGCTGCCTGAAACGGCATCGGCGGCGGCAGGCGGCCGTGTTGCAAAAAATATTGAATATCGGCAAACAGCCACGGCTGCCCCTGTGCGCCGCGCCCAACCATCACGCCGTCCGCGCCGGTTTGTGCCAGCACGGCGGCGGCTTTTTGCGGTGAAGTGATGTCGCCGTTTACCCAAACGGGAATAGAGATTTGTTGTTTGACTTCGGCAATCAGGCCGTATTCGGCTTCGCCGCGATACATTTGCGTGCGGGTGCGGCCGTGTACCGCCAAAGCGGCAATGCCGGCCTGTTCAGCAATACGGGCAATACGCGGCAGGTTACGGTGTTCATCATCCCAGCCCAAACGGGTTTTCAGGGTAACGGGTACGGCAACCGCCTGCACCACGCTGTGCAGAATCTCGGCAACCAGCTTTTCATTTTTCATCAAGGCGCTGCCTGCCGCCACATTGCACACTTTTTTGGCGGGGCAGCCCATATTGATGTCAATTACTTGTGCGCCGTTGTCGGCATTGTATTGCGCTGCCTGCGCCATTTGCTGCGGGTCGCTGCCGGCAATCTGTACCACAATCACGCCGCTTTCGCCGCTGTGGTCGCTGCGGCTGCGGGTTTTGCGGGTGTGGCGCAGCGACGGGTCGTCGCTAATCATTTCGCTGACCGTCCAGTCGGCACCAAACTGTTTGGCCAGTTGCCGCATCGGCTTGTCGGTGATACCGGCCATCGGGGCAAGGGCGACAAGCGGGTGGGGCAGGGATGTAAAGTCAATTTTTGTGTTCATGTGGGAAAAAGTTAAATCAGGCTGTCTGAAGAAAATATTTTCTTTCAGGCAGCCTGCTTGGTGGTTAATACGGTTTTAGTCGCCCATTACTTTGCCTTCGCGGCGTGGGTCGGCGGCACCGCTCAGACCGTCTTTACCAATCAAAATGGCCTGTACGCCCGAGTTCAAATCGCGTACTTGGGTTTTGTAGCCCAGTTTTTGCAAGGGTTCAATCCATTTGGCGGCATCGGTTTGCTCTTCCAGCTCATAAGTGCCGAAGCGGTTGAGCATATTCGGCAGCGATACTGCCTGCTGAATGTCCATATTCCAATCGGTATGGGCAACCAGCGTTTTGGCAACGTAGCCGATAATGCGGCTGCCGCCGGGCGAGCCGACCGCCATATACGGTTTGCCGTTTTCCATCACGATGGTCGGTGCCATAGACGAACGCGGACGTTTGCCGCCTTCTACGCGGTTGGCAACGGGCTTGCCGTCTTTTTGCGGCTCAAAGGAAAAATCGGTCAGCTCGTTGTTCAACAAATAGCCGTTGGCCATCAGGGTCGAGCCGAAAGCGTTTTCAATGGAGGTGGTCATCGATAACACATTGCCCTGTGCGTCCACAATGGAAATGTGGCTGGTTGAGGGCAGCTCAATGGCGGCAGCGGCGGCGTGGGTACTGTCAATTTGTCCGGCGGATACTTCAGGCAGCGCGTTGTCTGTCGTTTGCAGCAGGGCGGCGCGTTGTTTCAGGTATTCGGGCGACAGCAGCTTGGCGGTGGGGACGCGTACAAAATCGGGGTCGCCGACATATTTGTCGCGGTCGGCAAAGGCCAAACGCGAGGCATCGCCCAAAATCCGCCACGAATCGGCTTTATCGGCGGCAGAGGCTTTGGCATCAAACTGGCCGACCATGCCGAGAATCTGGCCGAGCGCGATGCCGCCGGAGCTGGGCGCGCCCATGCCGCACACTTGATATTGGCGGTAGGCGGCGCATACGGGTTCGCGCTCGATGATTTTATAGTTGTGGAAATCGCGCATGGCCAATACGCCCGGATTGTCTTGTGCGTTTTTGACTGCATCAATAATGTTTTGCGCGTATTTGCCGTCATAAAACGGTGCGGCGCCTTGGGCGGCAAGGGTTTTGACGCTGTCGGCAAAAGCTTGGTTTTTCAGCAGCGTGCCTGCCTGAAGCGGTTTGCCTTCGGGCAGGAAGTAGGTGGCGGTTTGCGGATAACGTTTTAAATGTTCGGCGTTTTGTTCAATGGATTTGGCCATGCGCGGCGAAACGCGGAAGCCTTGTTCGGCCAAGCGCACGGGTTGGGCAAACAGCTCTTTCCAAGCCAGTTTGCCGTAGCGTTTGTGCAGGTCTTCCATCAGTTTGGGAATGCCGGGCGTACCCACCGAACGTCCGCCCACAACGGCCTGCATAAATTTTAGGGGCTTGCCGTCGGCATCTAAAAACAGCTCGGGCGTAGCGGCGGCCGGTGCGGTTTCGCGGGCATCAAAAGTGGTCAGTTTTTTGGCGGTGTTGTCCCAATACACGACAAATGCGCCGCCGCCCAAACCGGACGATTGCGGCTCAACCAAGCTGAGTGTGGTTTGAATGGCAATCATGGCATCCACCGCGCTGCCGCCCCGTTTGAGAACTTCGTAGCCGGCTTCGGTGGCCAAGGGATTGGCGGAAGCGGCCATAAAGCGTTTGGCATGAACCAGTTTTTGTTCGGTGCGGCCGGTGCCGCGTTCGGGGGCAAACGCGTCCGCGCCTTGGGCGGCTGACGACGGTTTGTCCGACTTCATCATGTCGGTAAACAATGCGCTGCCGCTGCTGCCGCAACCGGCCAGCAAGATGGCGGCGGCCAAAGCAAAAGTGTTACGGATTAAGGGTTTCATGGTGGATGCTCCTTAAAACAAGTGGGGAAAATGCAAATCAGGCTGCCTGAAAAGATAAATCCTTTTCAGGCAGCCTGCCGTGATTTAAACCAAACCTTTTTTAGAAAGATAGCTTTCGTAATCGCCTAAATAATGTTCAAAACCGCCTTTGCCGTCCAACTCAATAATCTGCGTGGCCAAAGACGATACAAACTGACGGTCGTGCGACACAAAAATCAGCGTGCCTTTGTATTTTTCCAATGCCATATTCAGCGATTCAATGCTTTCCATGTCCATGTGGTTGGTGGGTTCGTCCATAATCAGTACATTGGGCTTAAGCAACAGCAGTTTGCCGTACAGCATCCGACCTTTTTCGCCGCCCGACAACACTTTAACCTGCTTGACCACATCATTGCTGCCAAACAGCAAACGCCCCAGCGTGCCGCGAATCACTTGTTCGTCGTCGCCTTCCTGACCCCATTGGCGCATCCATTCGGTCAAATCCATGGTCACGTCAAAATCGTTTTCGTGGTCTTGCGGATAATAGCCGATGGTGGCTTTTTCCGCCCATTTGATGCTGCCTGAATCGGCTTGCACGTCTGCCAGTTTTTCATCAAACGCGCCTGCCAAGAGTTTCAACAAAGTGGATTTGCCCGCGCCGTTGGGGCCAATCACCGCCAAACGCTCGCCCGCTTCA
>JAUNOT010000145.1 GCA_030537065.1 Conchiformibius sp. | reverse complement strand
CGATGGACAGGCTGTTTCAAATTGACGTAACCGCCAATACGCCCGAACATCAGGCCTTGTTAAAAGAATACGGTTTGTATGGCCCCCCCGGACTGTTTGTGTTAAAAGCAGACGGCAGCCGCAGCCAGCCTTTGCTCGGTTATGCCAAAGTCAATGATTTTATTGATTGGTACCGTCAAAACGGCGGACGCTGAACCCGATAGGCTTCAAACCCATTTTTAGACAAAAAGTCTAAAAATGGGTTTTTATTTTTATTTTGAAGTGGATTTCTTGCCTTTTTTGTCCAAAACGTCTAAAATCCGCGCTTTCTTTGTTTAAACTCTAAAAACATCATGGCACAAACCCTTTACGACAAACTTTGGAACAGCCACGTCGTCCGTGAAGAAGAAGACGGTACGGTATTGCTGTATATCGACCGCCATCTGGTACACGAAGTGACCAGCCCGCAGGCCTTTGAGGGGCTGAAAATGGCGGGGCGTAAACTGTGGCGTATTGACAGCATTGTCTCTACCGCCGACCACAATGTCCCCACGGGCGATATGGAAGAGGGCATTAAAGACCCGATTTCCAAATTGCAGGTGGACACGCTGGACAGCAATATTAAAGAGTTTGGTGCATTGGCGTATTTTCCCTTTATGGACGAAGGGCAGGGCATTGTGCATGTGATGGGTCCCGAGCAGGGCGCGACTTTGCCAGGGATGACGGTGGTGTGCGGCGATTCGCATACTTCCACACATGGCGCGTTTGGTGCGTTGGCGCACGGCATCGGTACGTCTGAAGTAGAACATACGATGGCAACGCAATGTATTACCGCCAAAAAATCCAAATCCATGCTGATTGAGGTTACAGGCAGCCTGAAAAGCGGCGTAACCGCCAAAGATTTGGCATTGTACATTATCGGGCAAATCGGTACGGCGGGCGGAACGGGCTATGCCATTGAATTTGGCGGACAAGCCGTGCATGAATTAAGCATGGAAGGACGCATGACCTTGTGTAATATGGCGATTGAAGCGGGTGCGCGTTCAGGCATGGTGTCGGTGGACCAAATTACCATTGATTATGTGCAAGGTCGTCCGTTTGCGCCCAAAGGCGAAGATTGGGATAAGGCGGTGGCGTATTGGCGCACGCTGGTTTCCGATGAAGGGGCGCAGTTTGACAAGGTTTACCGTTTTGATGCGGCGGATATTGAACCGCAGGTAACATGGGGAACGTCGCCCGAAATGGTGGCAGATGTAAACGGCAAAGTGCCTGACCCTGCGGCGGAAAGCGACCCTGTTAAACGCAGTGGTATGGAACGCGCTTTGCAGTATATGGGTTTGCAGGCAGGTACGCCTTTAAATGAAATTCCTGTGGATATTGTGTTTATCGGTTCTTGCACCAATAGCCGTATTGAAGATTTGCGTCAAGCGGCGGCGGTTGCCAAAGGGCGCAGCAAGGCAGACAATGTGTCGCGTGTGCTGGTGGTGCCTGGTTCGGGCTTGGTAAAAGCGCAGGCAGAACGCGAAGGCTTGGACAAAATCTTTTTGGATGCAGGCTTTGAATGGCGCGAACCAGGGTGTTCCATGTGTTTGGCGATGAATGCTGACCGTCTTGCGCCGCAGCAGCGTTGCGCTTCTACGTCTAACCGCAATTTTGAAGGACGTCAGGGCAACGGTGGGCGCACCCATTTGGTTAGCCCCGCAATGGCAGCGGCGGCGGCGGTAACGGGGCGTTTTACCGATATTCGCGCTTTGTAAAACGGTTTCAGGCAGCTTGTGGCAAATTCAGGCTGCCTGAAAAGGACAATATGAAAACAAAATTACTGATTTTAATGGCTGTCAGCACCTTAACTGCCTGCGCCAACACCATGCAGGGCGCGGTAAAAGACGGCAGTACCAATTTAAAAACCGCATCCGAATGGGTGGAAAATAACCGCGATGAAATCGATGCCGCCGCCGCCAAAACCGGACAGCTAATTAAGCAGGGCGGTAATCTGATTGGGCGCGGCATGGAAAAAACCGGCGAACTGATTCAAGAGATTACCCGTTAAATTAATAAGCTATACCCATATTGGTTAAAGGTTGTGCAAACTCTGCAATGAGGTATTTAAAAATATTGGGTTAAGGCTTTGTCTGATTTAAATCCATGATTGCTTCGACTGGACGGAGTAGCTTGAACTGCCCATGCCGATAGCAGGAAAAATAAAAAATTTGTGGAACAAAGAAAATGTTTTATATCAATAGCATAATATTTTTTGATATGATAAGTAGTTTGCCAGATACTAAAAATATTTGACAAATAATCTCGGGCTGCTTATTATAAAAACAAGCATTTTGAGTTGGTTAAACCATGCCAACCTGCCGTGATTTACGCGGTAAGGTGGATAAAACCCAAAAATGGGTTTGATGTGGTCTGCATTGGCAGACAATTTGGATAACCCGCGCGAAAGTGCGGGATTTTTTTATGGCTGTTTGATACAGCTTACACACGCGGCGCATTTATTCCGACTTGCACGCCGTATTTTTAAATTGCTAAACAGGAGTCCCAAATGGCTTTTTTGCATCAAATTCAATATCTGAATATTCACAGTAGAACGATTCCCGCTTCGGGTTATATTGCACTCTCTCTTGAAGATACGCGCAGTAACCCTGTACAGCATCAAAGTTTGTGTTCGTTTATTCCCGATGCTTCAGACAGTAAACGGAGCAGTCTTTTAAACTGCTGGACAGGGCATTTGGCTGAAGCGGGCATTGAAGATGCAGGTGCAGCGGCAAAAGAGCTGTATGCTGCTTGTGCGGCCTTGCATGAGCGCCGTCTTGCATTTTTCCGTGCAGCCAACAGCAATAAACTCAGCCTGAAACAAAGTGAACTGTGCTATCTGGCAGCTCAATATGGTAAAACTTTTGAAGAATTGTATGATTTTATCAGTCGTCATGCATCGGACGGTCTGGTTTTGCAATGGGATAACGCTGAAGATGTTATTGATTTGGATATTTACAATATAATTCAACAGGTTGTGGATTGTTCTGGGTTGCTTGAAGAGGAATTGCGAACGTTTCTGATGTCCTAACAGAACTTGCTGCTGCTAAAACCCCACGCCACGCACAAAAATGTGTGGCGTGGGGTTTTTATAGAATTAACGGCGTTCTACTTGCGACACATCACGCACCGCGCCCGTATCGGCGGAAGTGGTCATGGCGGCATAGGCGCGTAAGGCGGCGGAAACGGGGCGTTGACGGTTTTCGGGTTGCCACGCTTTGGCGCCACGGCTTTCCATTTCGGCGCGGCGGTTTGCCAGTTCTTCATCGGAAACGGCTAAATGAATACTGCGTTTAGTAATGTCAATTTCCACGGTGTCGCCCTCGCGTACCAAGCCGATTGCGCCGCCTTCGGCAGCTTCAGGGGAAACGTGTCCGATGCTTAAGCCTGATGTGCCGCCTGAAAAACGTCCGTCTG
>JAUNOT010000144.1 GCA_030537065.1 Conchiformibius sp. | reverse complement strand
TTTGTACTTTCAGCAGCTCAACTTGCAGTTTTTTCTTTTCTTTTTCGTATTCGCGGCGGCTCATACGGGTTTTGTAGGGATAGTCGGCGGGCAGGGGCGCGCTGCCGCTGTCTTCTTTGCTGACCCGTCCTTTGTATTCCAACACGGCTTGTTCAAAAATGGCGAGGCTGCCTTTTTGTTCGCCCAAATCGATTTGTTCAAAGGGTTGGAGTTGGTGTTCGCTCATGGTGTGGCCTTTCATACTAAGCAGATGTTGGGAAAGCCTTTATTCTAGCACGTTTCAGGGGGTTGGGCGATGGCGGCGCGGGCTTTGTTTGCCGTATAATCCGCCGTTTGTTTCAGGCTGCCTGAAAAATGGAATACATGGTTTTATTTGACGATGCCGCCGCAGGGAAAGCGGTGCTGTTGGACGGTTTTGTCCGTGCCGACACTTTATCGGCGCAGGATTTGCCGCAGTTAGATGCGTATTTGGCGCGCGGTTGGCAAAACGGCCTGCATACGGCCTTGTTTGCCGATTACGAATTCGGCCTGCCTTTGCAGAAATTGCCCGAACAGCCCGTTTCAGGCAGCCTGCAACTGCTGTGGTTCAGCCGCAAAACCGTGATGGGCGATGCCACCGACTGGCTGGACGCACATGGCGGCAACGGCCTCACCGCCATTTCCGTGCCGCAGCCGGATATTGACGAGGCGCGTTACTTGCGCGATGTGGCGGCGGTGCAGGCGGCGATTGCACGCGGCGACACCTACCAAATCAATTACACCCAGCGTTTGCATATGCAGGCTTACGGCGACCCCGTGCGCCTGTACCGCCGTCTGCGCCAAAACGTGCCGTATGCCGCTTTGGCGCGGCTGCCTGATGCGGACGGCCGCCAACGCTGGCTGCTGTGTTTTTCGCCCGAATTGTTTTTGCGTATCAACGCGGACGGCACACTCACCACCGAGCCGATGAAAGGCACGGCACCGCGTTTGCAGGACGGCCGCGATGCCGAGCGTGCCGCCGCCTTGCAGCGCGACCCGAAAAACCGCGCCGAAAACACCATGATTGTGGATTTGCTGCGTAACGACTTGGGCAAACTGGCGGTAACGGGCGGAGTGTCCGTACCCGAACCGTTTAAAGTGTCCGCTTTCGGCAGTGTGTGGCAGATGACCAGCACCGTGCGCGCGCAGATGCGTGCGGGCGTGACGGCGGCGGATATTTTTCAGGCAGCCTTTCCCTGCGGCAGCATCACCGGCGCACCCAAACGCAAAAGCATGGAATACATTGCCGCTTTGGAACACGCGCCGCGCGGCATTTACACCGGCAGCATCGGCTTTTTAGCGCCTGCGCCGACCACGCCTTTGGGCTTTTCAGGCTGCCTGAACGTCGTTATCCGCACCCTGTCGCTGGAAGGCAGCGACGGCGTTTGGCAGGGCGTGTACGGCGTAGGCAGCGGCATTGTCAGCGACAGCGTGGCGGCGGACGAATACACCGAATGTGGTTGGAAAGCCCGTTTTATCAGCGAACTGCGCCCCGAGTGCGGCCTGTTTGAAACCCTGCGCGCCGAAAACGGCACGATACCCTTGCGCCGACAACATTTGCAGCGTTTGGCGGCATCGGCGCAGGCCTTAAACATTCCCTTTGACGACCACGCCGCGCAGCAATGTTTGGATGCCGTACTGAATCAAACCGACCGCCGTCCGCAGCGCATCCGCTTGAGCCTGTCGCCGACAGGCAGCCTGAAAGCCGAAGCGGCCGTGTTGGAAGCCCTGCCGCAACCGGTTAAAGTGATATGGGCGCAAACCGTCCTGCCCGACCGCGACCGCCTGCGCCGTTACAAAACCGACCGCCGCGCCGTTTATGATGGCGCATGGCAAGCGGCGGTGGCGCAGGGCGCGTTTGATGCGCTGCTGTTCAACCAAAGCGGCTTGCTGCTGGAGGGCGGCCGCAGCAGCGTGATGGTGCGTGTGGACGGCGAATGGCTGACCCCTGCTTTGGACTTGGATATTTTGGACGGCATTGCGCGGCGCGAAGCCTTGGCGGCAGGCGGTGTACGCGAAGCACACATCACGCGCGCCATGCTGGCGCGTGCCGACGGCTTGCGTGTGGGCAATGCCCTGCGCGGCTGGCTGGAGGCGCAGTTGGTGTAAAAATGACACAAAACGGCGCGAAGTTTGTGTTATATCAACCAAAAAGCATGTATGCGGTGTTCAGGCAGCCTGCGCGGGTATAGAATCAAATCAATGCACATCGGGTGCAGATTCAATACAAAGGATTCAGTTATGAAACAGCAGAAATGGATGATTGGCCTGTCTGCCGCCGTAGCGGCTTTGTTGGCATTGCCGGCGGCGGCCGAAGGCGTGATGGACAAAGTGGAAGTGTACGGTAAAGCCGGTCTGTCGGGTTTGGGCGTGGGTGCGGGCTACGGCATCAGCGAAAAATTGACCGTACGCAGCGATGTCAGCACATTGGGCTTTAACCGCAGCTTTGATGAAGACGACGTGCACTATAAAGCCAAGCTGAAAAACCATAAAATCAATATTTACGGCGATTATTTCCCTGCCAACAACGGCTTCCGTCTGACCGCCGGTTTGGGCTTGGGCAAAACCGAATTGTCGGCTACCGGTCATGCGCGTAATATGACCAAGCAGACTTTTGAAATCGGCGACAAAAAATATGATGTGACTTTGGACGGTAACGATACCGTTAAGGCTTCGGTAAAATATCCGACCGTTTCGCCGTATTTCGGCATTGGCTGGGGACACAATATCGGCCAGAAAAAAACCGGTTGGGGCTTTAATGCCGATTTGGGACTGTCGGTCGGTTCGCCGAAAACCAAGTTGAGCGTAAACAGTAGCTTGAATGAAAAATTGGTTAAAGCACAGGCTGAATTAAGCGGTGCCGGCGTTACGCTGACCGATGAACAAAAAGCAGCCGCCCAAGCGGAAATTGACAGCCGCATTGCCGCCGAACAGAAAAAAATTAAAGACCGCATCGGCAAATATAAAGTGATTCCGATGATTTCAGTCGGTGTCAGCTACCGCTTCTAAAATATCATTATATATATCTGAACAGGCAGTCGGACCGTTATGGTTCGGCTGCCTTAAAATTTAACGTGAGTTCGGGATAAGAATCCCATAAATATTAAAGGGCAAACATGTTAAGCTATTGTTTCCACACAAACACACACACGAAAGCCCTTTAACATGGATTATCTTACCGCACTTTTCTGCCAAATTGACGATTTTTGCAAAGAATTTGAACCCCAATTCAACCGTTCGTTGATTGAAAGCAGAAAAACCCGCAACCGAAAAAGCCGCATCAGTACGGCTGAAATCATGACCGTTTGGATTTATTTCCATCATCTACGGATGCGCGACTTTAAAACCTATTACCTGTGGCAAATCAAAACCATGTTACGTAGCGAATTTCCCTATGTGCCCAGTTACAACCGTTTTGTGGAACTGGCGCAAC
>JAUNOT010000143.1 GCA_030537065.1 Conchiformibius sp. | reverse complement strand
TTTGGCGCGGTGGACGGGGCTCGAACCCGCGACCACCGGCGTGACAGGCCGGTACTCTAACCAACTGAGCTACCACCGCGCAATGGTTTAACTGCCATTAGCAATCAATCCAAAAACTTGGTGGGTGATGACGGAGTCGAACCGCCGACATTCTGCTTGTAAGGCAGACGCTCTACCAACTGAGCTAATCACCCGTTTTGTGTTTCGCAGCAGCGAAAGACGTAATTAAACCTGTTTTCCGCCCGCTTGGCAAGCAGTCTCGGTAAAAATTTTTCAGCAGTCTGATTTTATGTAATAAATATTTATGCCAACAGCAGGCATAAGCCGCCCAATACCGCCGGTATGCCCTGAATCAGGGCAATGCCGCGCTTGTCGGGAACAGCGGCAAACAGGCGGGCGGCTTCTACGGCGATAATCAGTAAAACGGTGCAGACCATGCCGTCCCCTACTCCCTGCCAGTAGGGGCTGTCGGACGCGGCCCGCAGCAATACGCCAGCCACGGCGCTGATTGCCAATACCAGATTATAAGCCGCCAAACGGTTAAATGCGGTGCAGGCATCATCCGAACCTTGTTCAGGCTGCCTGAAAACGCGCCGGAACGCGCCGCCGCCGTATGACAGCACTTCCAAATAGAAAATATAGCTGTGGATGGCTGCCGCCAGCAGGGTCAGTAAAATGGACAAAGCCAGCATGGTTCATTCTTTCATCATGTGTTTGAGTTTGTCGGCCTTGGTGTTCAGGTAGCCTTGGTTTTCGGGGTTGATGCCAACATGCAGGGGCAGGCGTTCGGCAATATTGATGCCGCATTGGCGCAGGGTATCGAGCTTTTCGGGGTTATTGGTCAGCAGTTTGACCGAGCGCACACCCAGATGGTCGTAAATATGTTTGGCAATACTGAAGTCGCGGCTGTCTACAGGCAAGTTGAGGGCGAGATTGGCTTCCACCGTGTCCAAGCCTTTGTCTTGCAAGGCGTAGGCGCGGATTTTGTTAATCAGGCCGATGCCGCGCCCTTCTTGCCGCAAATAGACAATCACGCCGCGCCCTTCGCGGCTGATTGCCTGCATGGCTGCCTGAAGCTGCGGGCCGCAGTCGCATTTTTGTGAAAACAGGGCATCGCCGGTTAGGCATTCGGAATGGATGCGCGACAATACGGGTGCGCCGTCGTCAATATTGCCCATAACAAGGGCGACGTGTTCCTGACCATTGCGGCGGTCTTCAAAGCCATGCAGGGTAAACACACCGTGTTCGGTGGGCAGACGGCAGGAAGTGAGGTGTGCGATGGGATTCATCAAAATTCCTTTTCGGTTTGAAACCCCGCCGTTTACGGCGGTAAGGTAGCTTTTTATTCGGGCGGGACGTAAACCCGTCTGAATCAGGGCAACACATAGGGCTGTGCTTTATGTATTACCCTGTGTGTTGAAACATAATATTAATCTGATAAAGGGGTGGGTTTGGGCAGCAGTTGTGCCAAAAGCGGCTGTAAAGCCAATGTCAGGCCGACCCAGTCGGCCAAAGTATCGCGGTCAAACGCGGCAGGATTGTGGTAAACGGCAGATACAACGCCGAATACACGCCCGTCTTCCGCCGCTACCGGCAGGGCTGCCTGACTGCCGCCCGACTGTGTACCGCTCAAATCGCCGTTGGCCAGCCATGCCGCCACATCGTCGGCGCAGTTCAGCCAGCCGGTGTGTGCGCTGCGGGCAACCAGACTGCTGTCGTCTGCCGAACCGTCGGCAGGCAATGAAGCAACGTGGCCGCCGCCCTGTTGTGCCAGACGCAACAAAACGGGCTGTTCAGGCATCAGACCGTACACGGCGGCTGCCTGCGGATTCAGACGGCTACAAGCAGAATCCAAGGCAATAAACACAGATTGGATAAGTGCCAACTGCTCGGTATCGGGCTGCCAGCCGCAGGCAGACGCCGCCTGCGCCACCGCAGGCGGCCACAACACCGGCATTTCAACGGCCGCCGCCGCATGACGGATAACCGCTTCGGCGGCTGCCTGCGCTACGCGCACGGCATCGGGGTCAAGATTCAGACTTTGGGTTTGCAGGTAATCGCGGATAATATTGCTCATGGCCGCTCACTATAAAAAATGTTAAGTAGCGGCACAATGTCATTTTTCAAGGGAAAAACCGTTCTGTTGCATGAGCGCCGCAATTTCAGGCTGCCTGAAAGCAGATTTTGCCGCCTATTTGTTTTCCCCACCGATTGACTATACACTGCGGCTTTTCCGCTTTTTTGAATAAGGAAATCCCGATGAAAAAACGACTGTCCCTGATGTTACTCGGCCTACTGCTGGGCTGCGGTGAAAGCGACAACGCGCCTGCAGCGCCGGCATCTGCCGTTGCCGACAATACGCCGCTTTACCGAGTGGCGGTGGAAATTGATATGCCGTTTACCGTTCAAGGGCCCAACGGCACCATCACCGGCTTTGACGACGAGCTGCTGCGCGCCATCGGCAGACAACAGGGTTTCAAAGTGCGTTTTGAACCCTATTCGCGTACCGGTATGTTTGATGCGCTGGCCGAAAAAAAAGCGGAAATTACCGCAAGCGGTATTTATTTGAACGACGAACGCAAAACCCGTTTTGAAGCCAGCGATGCCTATATGGACAGCTCCACCGTATTTCTGGTGCGCGAAGGTACACAGATTAACGGACTGGCGGGCATGAACGGCAAACGTATTTCGGTAAAAGCTAAAACAGTGGCGGAAGGTCTGGCCAAAAACACTTTGGGAGAAGACAATTTCAAATCGCACCCGACCTTGTGGATGGCGTTTAAAGATTTGGTCAGCAACCGCGCCGATGCCATTTTGGGCGACGAAGCCAGCCTGCGCCACTATGCCAAAGAATATCCGCAGGAAAAACTGGTGATTCTGGATACGGTTGGACGGCCGCGGGAACAATATGTGTTTCTGGTGCAAAAAGGCGATACCGCGCTGTTGCAGAAATTAAACCAAGGTTTGGCACAAGCCAAAGCAGACGGCACATACAAACGTCTTTATGACAAATGGTTTGAAGGAAAACACGGCCATTAAGTTTAGGCTTGCTCACTTTACAACCGTTATCAGGTTAGCACCGTGCTGCCTGATAACGGTTTAATGTTGAATATGCATTCGGAACCAGTTACTTTTATTTGCCACCTAATTAAAACATATTGATTATAAAAAGTTTTCAGACAACCTGTAACACCGGTAGTCCACACTCGGCCAGCAATGCCGCCGTTTCATACACCGGCAGCCCCATCACGCCGCTAAAGCTGCCCGACAAATGGGTAACAAATGTGCCGCCAATGCCCTGAATGCCGTATGCTCCGGCTTTGTCCATCGGCTCGCCGCTGGCGATGTAGGCGCGGATTTCTTGCTCGCTTAAGGTTTTAAAACGGACATCGCTGCATTGCAGCACTTGCCGTTCCGTGTCGCCGTACCACACGCACACGGCGGTCAATACCTGATGCGTGCTGCCTGAAAGCGCGTTTAACAGGG
>JAUNOT010000022.1 GCA_030537065.1 Conchiformibius sp. | reverse complement strand
ATCTGATTCACACCGATTTGTTTGAAGGTTTGGAAGGCACTTACGACCTGATTGTCGCCAATCCGCCTTATGTGGATGCCGAATCGGTGGCCGAACTGCCTGAAGAATATCTGCACGAGCCGGAGCTGGCTTTGGGCAGTGGCGAAGACGGATTGGACGCTACGCGTGTGATTTTGGCGCGTGCTGCCGAGTTTCTAAATCCGCACGGCGTATTGCTGGTGGAAATCGGCCATAACCGCGAAGTGTTGGAGCAGGCCTATCCCGATTTGCCGTTTGTGTGGCTGGAAACTTCCGGCGGCGACGGTTTTGTGTTTTTGCTGACCCGCGAAGATTTAACCGCCGTCACAACCGAATAATGAAAGAACATCGGGCGGGTGTTTTTCAAGCTGCCTGAAAACCGCCCGCCTTGTATAATCGTTTTTTTGCCCCGACTGCCGCCATGCTGCACACCGACTCCCTTACCGCCGCCCGTCCCGAGCGCGTCATCAGCGCGCGCAACCTGTCCGCACAGGAAGAACAACTGGAACGCGCCCTGCGTCCGCAAAGTCTGTCCGACTATATCGGCCAAGACAAGGCCAAACAGCAGCTTGCCATTTTTATTCAGGCAGCCAAAAACCGTGGCGAAGCGCTGGACCACACCCTGCTGTTCGGCCCGCCCGGACTGGGCAAAACCACTTTGGCCAATATTATTGCCAAAGAGCTGGGCGTGAATTTGCGCCAAACTTCCGGCCCCGTGTTGGAACGCGCAGGCGACTTGGCCGCGCTGCTGACCAATCTTGAGCCGCATGATGTTTTGTTTATCGATGAAATCCACCGCCTCAGCCCCGTCGTGGAAGAAATACTTTATCCCGCTTTAGAAGACTACCAACTGGATATTATGATTGGCGAAGGGCCGGCCGCCCGTTCCGTCAAAATTGATTTGCCGCCGTTTACCTTGGTGGGCGCGACCACCCGTGCCGGTATGCTGACCAATCCCCTGCGCGACCGTTTCGGCATTGTGGCGCGGCTGGAGTTTTACCATCAGGACGATTTAAGCACCATTATCCGCCGTTCCGCCCGATTGCTGAATTTGGATTTGGATGCGGACGGCGCGGCCGAAATTGCCCGCCGCAGCCGTGGTACGCCGCGCATTGCCAACCGCTTATTGCGGCGCGTGCGCGATTATGCCGAAGTCAAACACGGCGGCCGCATCGGCACGGAAGTGGCCGATGCCGCACTGACGCTGCTGGATGTGGACGGTGCCGGTTTGGATATGATGGACCGCAAATTTTTGGAAGCCGTGCTGCACAAATTCGGCGGCGGGCCGGTCGGTTTGGAAAACGTGGCCGCCGCCATCGGCGAAAGCACCGACACCATTGAAGATGTGATTGAACCCTATTTGATTCAGCAGGGTTATCTGCAACGTACGCCGCGCGGACGCATGGCCACCGAATTAAGCTATCTGCATTTCGGTTTGCAGAAATAAAAACACAAAGGGCGGATAAACATTATCCGCCCCGATGTTTTTTCAGGCTGCCTGAAACCGCTCACGGTTTAACAACCGCGTCAGATTCCGTTCCGTCTGCACCGCCACTTCCGCCAAAGTAATACCGCGCAACTGCGCCAGCGTTTCCGCCACACAGCGCACATTGGCGGGCGAATTGACCGCATCACGCAGCATAAACGGGCTGTCGGTTTCCAACAGCAGATATTCAAGCGGTAATTCGGCGGCGGTACGGCGCAGCTTTTTGGCATTCGGATTCAGCAGCATCATGCCGATGCCGATAAAAAAACCGTGCCGCACAAACTGCCGCGCTTCTTCCAAGCTGCCTGAAAACGCGTGGGCGATGCCGCCCTGCGTAAAACCCGTATCGCGCACTGCCGCCCACACCGCCGCCCCTGCCCGCACATTGTGCAGCACAATCGGGCGGCGGTATTGCTGTGCCAACGCCAGTTGCGTGCGGAAAGCGGTTTGCTGGGCGGCACGCTGCGTTTCATCGGCGGCGCGGTAAAAATCCAAGCCGATTTCGCCCACCCACGCATCGGCATAACGGCGAAACTGCCGGTCCAAAGCGGCGGCGCTGTCGGCCGTCCATTCGCTGTCGGCAAACCACGGATGCACGCCGAATGCCGCCGCCGATACTGCGTCCAACTGCACCAGCTGCGCCACCGTCGCCCAATCGCTTTGATGCACAGCCGGCACGACAAAACGACCGACACCGGCCGCCGCCGCTTCCGCCAGCACTTCAGGCAGCCGTGTATGCAAAACCGCTTCGGCCAAATGGCAATGGCTGTCGCTCAAACGCACGGTTTCAGCCGACACGGTAAAAAGCCAAGCTGCCCAGCAGGTTGGGCAAGTGTTCCACCCGTTTGCCCGCCGTCATCACCGCCCGTTCCAATACGCGCACATTGTTTTTGGCGCACAACAAATCAAAATCGCGCAGGGTACACAGATGGATATTGGGGGTGTCGTACCATTGGTGCGGCATCCGTTCGCTGACGGGCATGGTGCCGCCCAGCATAATTTGCAAGCGGTTGCGCCAGTAGCCGAAATTGGGAAAGCTGACAATGGCTTGCGCCGCCAAACGGGTCAGCACGCGCAAAATGGCCTGCGTGTCCTGCATCGCCTGAATGGTTTGGCTTAACACAATCACATCAAAACTGTGGTCGGCAAAGGCGTCCAAGCCGCGTTCAATATCGGCCTGAATGACGTTTACGCCGCGCTCGACGGCAGCCTGCACGCTGTCCACGTCAATTTCCACGCCGTAGCCGGTGCAGTTTTTGCGTGCGGTCAGGGCGGACAGCAGTTCGCCGCGTCCGCAGCCCAAATCCAAAACATGGCTGCCTTCGGGAATCCAGTCGTAAATCAGTTGTAAATCGTCGCGTAGGATCATGGCAATAAAACGGCAAAAGCGCGTATTGTTGAATAAAACCGCGCTTTTGCCAAATGGTTTGTGCTAACCAATTTTTGTCAAACCGTGTTGCAGTAACTGTTCCAATGGTATATCCAATGCTTCTGCAATACGCTCCATCAAATCAATCGTAATGTTACGTTCTCCGCGTTCCACTTCACCAATATAAACACGGCTGATATTGGCCTGATGAGCCAATTCTTCTTGCGACAATTCTTTCAAGCGACGAATCTGCCTGACATTTTTGGCGAAAATCAAACGGTAACGGTTGGGATAGGAAGTATCTGCTTTCATGCGGCACAGTATCTGTGCGGCAAGATAGGGTAACAACAATATATAATTTTCAAAAAGAAAACTATGATTGTCTTTTTGTTGAAAAATAGATACAATCCACCGCCAATTTAAATATGTTGGTTTTTCTATGCCTGTTTTTATTAAGGAGTAATGCCATGAGTTTTAATGTTAAAGACCTGCTGAATGCATTTGAGGATTTTGTTGGCCGTAACGATATGAGTGATGAGGCAAAAAAACTTCTGTTTACTCACTTGCAACGTTTAAAAAAACAGAAAGTCAATGTTTTGATTACAGGTGCAACGGGCTGCGGTAAAAGCTCAACCATTAATGCCCTTTTTGGCAAGGATATTGCAAAAGTGGGGCAGAACAGCACCCCTGAAACGATGGATATTCAGTCTTTTCAATTAAATGAATATTTAACCTTATGGGATAGCCCAGGATTGGGAGATACTAAAGAAGCCGACAAGCGCCATGCCCAAAATATTACCGATAAATTATATGAATTGGGTGAAAACAACGAACCTTTAATTGATTTGGTCTTGGTCATTCTTGACGGTTCCAGCCGCGATTTGGGTACAGCATTTCAACTAATTAACGAAGTAATTATTCCTGTTTTAAAACAAAATAATCAGACAGACCGCCTTTTGGTTGCCATCAATCAATGTGATATGGCAATGAAAGGACGGTATTGGGATAATGAAAACAATAAACCGGAATCCCAATTAATAGAGTTTCTAGAAGAAAAAGTAGAGTCCACACGCCAACGCATTAAGGAAGCAACTGGCGTGGATACCCAGCCTATTTATTATTCTGCAGGATATAAAGATGGCGACCAAGAGCAAAAACCATATAATCTTTTAAAATTATTAAGTTTTATGCTGGAAGCCACTCCGATTCAAAAACGTCCTAATTTGGCTGAACAAATCAATCAAGATGGTGATATGTGGGAGTCCGATGAAGATGTAAAAAAACATCAAAAAAAAGTGGAGCAATCTTTGTGGGAATCAGTTACTTCAGTTGCCAAAGAGGGGGGAAGAATCGGGGAGGAAATCGGCTCTTTTCTTCTCGGCTCAAGTGGTAAAACAGTAGGCCGAATACTTGGCAGCTTGGTCGGTGGTGTCGGTGGTTTATTCAAAGGTATATTTTCTTAATCTGCTGTGAATTTTGTTTTCAGGCAGCCTGAAAGGCTTTTTCAGGCAGCCTGAAAAGTTCAGTCTTTAATCTCAAACACCTGCCGCAGATAGGCCAAAAAGGTGTCGTTGTCGGTAACGGTTTTGCCGGGCGTGTCGGAAATTTTGGCGACCGACTGGCCGTTGCATTCCACCAGCTTCAAAACGATATTCAGCGTTTCATGCCCCAAATCGTTGGTAAAGTTAGTGCCGATGCCGAAGCTGGTTTTAAAACGGCCTTTAAAATATTGGTGTAAATCCCATGCTTTTTCCAAAGTCAGGCCGTCGCTAAAGGTTAGCATTTTGGTGCGGCTGTCAATTTTTAGGCGGCGGTAGTGGGCGTAGGCCTTGTCACCCCACACATAAGGGTCGCCGCTGTCGTGGCGCAGGCCGTCAAACAGCTTGGCAAAATATAGGTCAAAATCGCGCAAAAACGCGTCCATGCCCACCACATCGGTCAGGGCAATGCCCAAATCGCCGCGGTATTCGTGTACCCACGCTTCCAAAGCGGCTTTTTGGAAATCGCGCAAACGCACGTCCAAAGCCTGAAACGCCTGTAAAAACTCGTGCGCCATCGTGCCGATGGGGGTTAAACCCAGTTTTTTCGCCAAATATACATTGCTGGTACCGCGAAACACTTGCGGGGCTGCCTGAAACAGGCTTTCCACCACATGCTGCTGCCAAGCAAAGGTATAACGGCGGCGCGTACCGAAGTCGGAAATCAGAAACGGCGGGTCGGCTTCGTCCTGCCGTGCCGCGTAATCGCGCAACAGCGCGGTTTTTGCCTGCAAACGGCGTTCGCCTTCCGCCAGCACTTCGGGCGTTTCCAAACGGCGGAAATACAGCTCGTTGACCATCGCCAGAATGTAAATTTCAAAAAACATGGCCTGAATCATCGGCCCTTCTACGCGGATATTCAGCCGCCCCTGCTCGTCGTCCCACACTTTGACAAAACGGCGTTTGAGTTGGAACAGCTCCAGATAGTCGACAAAATCGCTTTTGATAAAGCGCAGGGTGCGCAGATAATCCAGTTCGTCCCGCGTAAACCGCAGCGTACACAGCGCGTCCAGCTCGCGTTCCACATCGGCGCGGATATCGGCCAAGGGGTAAACCGTTTGGCGGTTGCGGCAACGGAATTCATACACGCCGTGCGCGGCGGGGAATTGGTGCAGCACCACCTGCAGCATGGTAAATTTGTACAGGTCGGTGTCAAGCAGGGAGGTAATAACGGGGGAAGACATGGAAAAATCCGGCCGAAGTTGGAAAACGGTCATTATAACGGAAGCGGCATCGGGCGGCAGACCTTTCAGGCTGCCTGAAAGAACGGCGGATAAGCGGATAAAGTGTAAATTCGGGTAAGAGTGCTTTATAATACGCTGCCGCCTGCACGGCAGCATCCTAACTTTCAAAAGAAAACCCGTCGGCAACGGGTTTGCGCAAAGGACATTTGATGAAGGCAAAATCCTTATTTTCCATGGCGGCCGCGCCCCGGATTCGGGAACGGCTGGCCGTCTACCTACAACTGATGCGTGCCGACCGCCCCATCGGTACGCTGCTGCTGCTGTGGCCGACTTTGTGGGCGGTGTGGATTGCCTCGGACGGACGGCCGGATTTTACCGTGCTGGCGGCGTTTTGTACCGGCACGTTTCTGATGCGCAGCGCCGGCTGTGTGGTGAATGACTGGGCCGACCGCGAGTTTGACAAACGGGTAACGCGCACGCAAAACCGCCCTGCCGCTTTGGGTCGGGTCAGCAAAAAAGAAGTGCTGCGGCTGACCTTGGTTTTGTGTGCTTTGGCGGCCTTGTGCCTGCTGCCTTTCAGCTTAAACACTTGGCTGCTGGCGGTACCCGCGCTGTTTTTGGCCTTTACTTATCCTTATACCAAACGGTTTTTTCCGGTGCCGCAACTGTATTTGGGGCTGGCATTTTCTTTCGGTATTCCGATGGTGTTTATGGCGGTGTTGGACGAAGTGCCCGCCATCGGCTGGTGGCTGTTTGGTGCCAATGTGTTTTGGACGCTGGCCTACGATACGATTTACGCCATGGCCGACAAGCCGGAAGACGTTCATATCGGCATTCAAAGCTCTGCGCTAACTTTTGGCCGTTTTGATGCGGAAATGGCGGTGGCCTGCTATTGCGTATCCGACCTGCTGATGATGCAGGTGGGCATGATGATGGGGGCGGTGTGGCTGTATTGGCTGATGTTGGCGGCGGTGGTGTATTGGCAGTGGCGTTTTTACCTGCGTATTCAGAAACGTGAGCCGCAAGCCTGTTTTGAAACGTTTTTAGACAATAATAAAATCGGTTTGTTGTGGTTTATCGGCATTTTGATGCATTTTGCTTATTTTTAAGCGGTCACAAACAAGGCTGCCTGAAACGGAAAAACGGTTTCAGGCAGTATTTTTTATCAGCGTTTGAGCTTGCCGCGACGCAGATACATCACCGCATCTTCTTTAGATAAGTTTTCTTCCGCCTTAAGCCCAGTCGGAATCTGGGCAGTCCGGTCGCTTTGCGCACGGTTATGCAAACGTTCGGTCACCAAATTACGCAGCGTATCCGCACGGTCATTTTCCAAACCGAAATAATCTAAATAAAGCGGAATTTGCTCCAACACCATTTCCATACCGTTCTGAACCGCGCAGCCGCGCTCGGCGGCAGCCTGCAAAAACGGGGTCTGCACCGTTTTAAGCACGGCCTCGGCCACCAAAGCATGCGGCATAATCCGTGCCACATGGGTGGGGAACGGGTCGTTTTCCGCACTGCCCAAGGGCGTGGCATTCACCACCAAATCCATTTCATGGGCATCGTTATTGCCCGATTCCACTTTTAAACCGAGATGATAGCGCTGCAAACGCCGCAACAAAGTACCGGCACGCGGCGCATCGCGGTCATACAGGCGCAGGCGTTTAATACCCGCCTCGGCCAAAGCCGCCGCCACCGCCGAACCGACCCCGCCGCAGCCCAACACCAGCGCCGATTTGCCCTGCGGGTCAAAGCCGCGTGTACGCAAAGCACGGACAAATCCTTCGCCTTCAAAAATTTCCCCTTCCATTTTGCCGTCTTTGCCGCGCCGCACCACATTACAGGAACCGGCCACGGTTACCCGCCGCGACACCTGCCCGAGCAAATCCAAGGTAACGGTTTTATACGGAATGGCAATAATCGCCCCTTTAATATTTTCATTCAGGAACAAATGGTGAAAAAAAGTTTCATAATGCTGTTCGGGGCAGGCAAACGGTACCACCATTGCGTTTTCACCCGTTTGGGCAAAATACGGGTTGCAGATTTCCGCAATTTGGGGAACGTGTTCGGAATAGCCGATATGGGCGATAATTTGGGTTAATCCGTTCATAATCTTTTCCTTTGTTGTCGTGTTCAGGCAGCCTGCGCGGCAGACAGATAACGGGCGGCAAAACGCAAAGCCGCTTCATAGCCGTATGTTCCCAAACCGGCAATCACCCCCACCGCCGCATCGGCCAGATAAGAATGATGACGGAACGGCTCGCGCCGGTACACATTGGAAATATGCACCTCTACAAACGGCAACGCCACGCCGTTCAAGGCATCGCGGATGGCAATGCTGGTGTGGGTATAGGCACCGGCATTAATAATCACCATATCGCTGCTGCCGTGGGCGGCATGAATACGCGCCACAATCTCGCCCTCGCCGTTATGCTGAAAATGCGCCAATGCCACGCCCAAATCCTGCGCGACCGTGTCCAGATGCGCATTTACGTCCGCCAACGTTTCCGCGCCGTACACCTGCGGCTCGCGCAGGCCGAGCAGGTTTAAATTCGGCCCGTTAATCAATAAAATCCGTTTCATATTCCCCTTTCAGGCAGCCTGATGTTGCGGCTGCGCGACAAATACATTTAAAATTTTGTTAAACTGAATTAAAAAATGTATTGTAACCAATCCGCCCCTATTTGCAAACCGCTATCAACAAACCCTATGAAACCGCCCGCCCTGTATCTGGCCTGGCCAAAGCCGCCGTCTGCCACCGAACTCGTTGATGCCGTGCGCCGCCACCCCAAACGCCCACTTCATCTGATTGTCTGCCTGCCCGAACCCGTGCTGCCCGATTGGACGGCAGCAGGGAACGACCCGCTTTACCGTGCCTTGGCAGACTGTCTGCGCTGCGTGCAATTTACCGGCAGCAATTATTGCAGCCATATATTGCCCGACGTACATCTGTGGCTGCTGCCCGAAGCCGCTTCCCGCCGCCTATACCAACACTTTCCGCAGCCACCGCAATGGCAGGACACACCCGTGCCGCAGGAAATGCCCGTATCGCTCAAACCTTGGTTTGCCGCCGCCCCGTCTGCTACACCGCAACGGGTATTGCTTATCGGCGCGGGCATTGCCGGTGCCGCCACCGCCTACGAGCTGGCACAACACGGCGTGGAAGTCTGCGTATTGGAAGCGGGACGGGCAGCAGGAGCGGCTTCGGGTAACCGTCAGGGTTTGCTGTATGCCAAAATTTCACCGCATCCGACCGAACAGACCGAATTGCTGTTGTGCGGCTACGGTTATACGCGCCGCCTGCTGGAACGGCTGCTGCCTGAAAACGATGCTTGGGGCGGACACGGCGTTCTGCACCTTAACCATAATGAAGCGGAAAGCCGCCGCAATGCCGCCCTGTCCCAACACGCGCACCACCGTCACTTATACCGTGGTGTGTCCGCCGCCGAAGCCGCCGCCATTGCCGGCATTCCCGTCGGCCAAGACGCGCTGTACTGGCCGCAGGGCGTGTGGCTGAATCCCGCCACGCTGATACGCGCCCTACTCGCCCACCCGCTTATCCGTCTGCATGAAAACACAGCACTTCAAAACATACACCGCCAACACGGCCTGTGGCACGCCGACACGCCACAAGGACGGTTTTCAGGCAGCCATATTGTGTTCTGCTGCGGTGCGGACAGCATCCATACCCCACTTATCCGAGATTTTCCCTTTCGGCAGATACGCGGACAAACATCGGTGGTATGCGCCAGCACAGGCAGCCGCGCCCTCCGTGCCGCTCTTTCCGGCAGTAGCTATATTTCGCCGTCTTGGCAGGACAACCACTGCTTCGGGGCAAGTTTTATTCCTGATGACGGCAGCGCCGAACTGCGTCAAAGCGATGAAGCAGCCAACCGCCACGCCCTCGCCGAATTAAGCCCTTATCTGCATCAAAGTTTTGCCGAATCCTTTACCGATGCCGCACACGGTCATGCCGCCGTACGCTGCGACAGCCGCGACCACCTGCCCGTAGTCGGCGCATTGGGCGAAGCGGCACAGATGCGCCGACTGTATGCCAAGCTGGCCGCCGATAAAAACTACCGCCTGAACACGCCCTGCCCGTGGTGGGAAAACGCCTATGCCAATACCGCCCACGGCAGCCGTGGCTTGGCTACCGCCCCCCTGTGTGCCGCCGAGATTGCCGCCCAAATTTGCGGTACGCCCGCCCCGCTTTCGGCACGGCTGCGGCAGGCTCTACACCCGAACCGTTTGATTATCCGTGATATTATTCACAGAAATTAAAAAGCTGCCTGAAACGGGAAAAACCCATTTTCAGGCAGCCTGAAACATAATTTAAAACAAACTAATTATTTCTTTTTGCGCTGCGGCGGCAAATCGGTACACACGCCCAATGCCACTTCCGCGCTCATGCCGATGCTTTCGCCCAAAGTGGGGTGCGGGTGAATGGTTTTGCCGATGTCTTCGGCATCGCAGCCCATTTCAATCGCCAAGCAGATTTCGCCAATCATATCGCCTGCATGCGTGCCGACAATGCCGCCGCCAATCACGCGACCCGTTTCCGCATCAAAAATCAGCTTGGTAAAGCCTTCATCGCGGCCGTTGGCAATGGCGCGACCGCTGGCCGCCCACGGGAACACGGATTTGGTAATGGCGATGCCGTCGCGTTTGGCGATTTCTTCGGTTACGCCCACCCAAGCCACTTCGGGGTCGGTGTACGCCACGCCCGGAATCACACGCGCATCAAAAAACGCTTTGTGTCCCGCGCAGTTTTCGGCGGCAACGTGTCCTTCGTGAACGGCTTTGTGCGCCAACATCGGTTGTCCGACCACGTCGCCGATGGCGTAAATATGGGGGACGTTGGTGCGCTGTTGTTTGTCCACTTCAATAAAGCCGCGCTCGGTAACCGCCACACCCGCTTTTTCCGCGCCGCACAATTTGCCGTTGGGCGCACGTCCTGCCGCCACCAGCACCAAATCGTAACGTTGTGGCTCGGCAGGGGCTTTTTTGCCTTCAAAAGTGACATAAATGCCGTCTGCTTTGGCTTCTACGGCAACGGTTTTGGTTTCGGTCATGATGTTGTCAAAGCGGTGGGCGTTCATTTTTTCCCACACTTTCACCAAATCGCGGTCTGCGCCCTGCATCAGTCCGTCCATCATTTCCACCACGTCCAAACGTGCGCCCAAGGTGCTGTACACGGTACCCATTTCCAAGCCGATAATGCCGCCACCGATAATCAGCATTTTTTCAGGCACTTGACGCAGTTCCAATGCGCCTGTGCTGTCCACAATGCGCGGGTCTTGGGGAATAAACGGCAGGTTTACCACGCGGCTGCCGACGGCGATAATGGCGTTTTTAAAGGCAACGGTTTTGTGTTCGCCCGTTTCGCTGGCTTGTTCGTATTGGCTCGATTCGGTCAGGGCAACCTGAATATGGTTGGCAGAAACAAATTCGCCGCGTCCGCGGATAATGTCCACCTTACGCGCTTTTGCCATGCCTGCCAGACCGCCGGTCAGTTTGCCAATCACTTTTTCTTTGTAGCCGCGCAACATATCAATATCAATTTCGGGCGCGGGGTATTTGATGCCGTTGGCGGCCAAATGTTTGACTTCGTCAATCACGGCGGCGTTGTGCAGCAGGGCTTTGGACGGAATACAGCCGACATTCAAACACACGCCGCCCAAAGTGGCGTATTGCTCGATAATGGCGGTTTTTAAACCTTGGTCGGCGGCAGCAAACGCGGCGGAATAACCGCCCGGCCCGCCACCCAACACCACCACGTCGTATTCGGCATCGGCATTGCCGTTAAACGCGGCGGCTTGCGGCGCAGGGGCGGCGGTTTCGGTTTTTTCGGGGGCTGCCTGAACGGGCTGCGGTGCGGCTTCTTGTGCGGCAGCCGCTTCAATCACGGCAATCACGCCGCCTTCGGAAATTTTACCGCCCACTTGTACGCGCACTTCTTTCACCACACCGGCGGCGGTGGCGGGGACGTCCATGGTGGCTTTGTCGGTTTCCAAGGTAATCAGCGTGTCTTCCACGTTTACCGTGTCGCCTGCTTTGATTTCCACGGCGATAATGTCTACATTTTCGTGTCCGCCGATATCGGGGACGGTCAGTTCGATTAAGCTCATGATATTCTGCCTTGTTACGGGGTTTGCGAAAATCGGGCAAAGGCAGGTTGCCTGTTGCCGAAACACGCAATTATACCGCACTTGCCGCGCTGTCCGTGCAAACCCGTTTTCAGGCTGCCTGAAAAGGGGTAATATCCGCCGCAGCCCTTTGGGCGGTATGGTTATTATGCAAACGAATACAGGAGGAATTTAATGTCTTTACAACTGGAAATCGGCAAGATTTTTCTGGCTTTGGTGGTGCTGGTTAATCCCTTTAGCGCACTACCGATTTTTTTGGACTTAACCCATCATTACAGCAAACGCGAACGCAACCGCGTGGCGCAAATTGCCGCGCTTACCGTCTTTATTACCATTGCCGTGTTTGCGGTGGCCGGTGGCGGACTGCTGAAACTGTTCGGCATCAGCACGGGCGCGTTTCGGGTAGGCGGCGGTATTTTGGTGTTTTTAATCGCCATTTCCATGATGAGCAGCGGCAATAACCCCGCCAAACCCGATATCGGCACGGACGATACCAGCGAAATTACCATTTCCCGCCAGCAAACGGTCAATATCGGCGCGATTTCGGTGGTGCCGTTGGCCATTCCGATGATGATTGGGCCGGGCGGTATTTCCACGGTGGTGATTTATACGGCGACGGCGCACAGTTTTTGGGATACGGCGGCGGTGATTATTGCCGGTGCGGTGATTGCGCTGCTGTGTTACGTTACTCTGTTGGCGGCGACCAAAGTGAGCGATATTTTGGGTGAAACGGGTATGACGGTGTTGAACCGCGTGATGGGCATGCTGCTGGCGGCGGTGTCGGTGGAAATTATTGTGGCGGGGCTGCGCGAGCTGTTTCCGAAACTGATGTAAAGATTGTGTGCCGCTGTCTGTGATGGGACGGCGGCACAAGTGTTTTCAGGCTGCCTGAAAACAAAATTCGGCTATAATGCCTGCTTTTTTACGGATTTGCACACAACGTGTTTTCAGGCCTGAAAGACAAATTCCGCACGCTGGCGGCCGATTACGGACGGCGCAAATGGCTGAAGCTGTATATGCCCGAAGCCACCATGCCCGCCCACAGTGCCGACTGCCCCGAATGCGGGCTGCGTGTGGCCATGCCCAAGCTGCGGCAGGGGCAGCAGGCCGACTGTCCCCGTTGCGGCGGCCATTTGGTGCGGGTGGAAAGCAATCCCTACCTGCTGCCTTTGGCTTTGGCTTTGTCGGGGCTGATATTGATGGTGCTGGTGTACAGCCAGCAGTTTGTGACCGTGCGTTTAGGCAGCGCGTATGCACCGCTTACCCTGCCGCAGATGGTGTCGTCGCTGGTGTCGCAGGACGACGGGTTTTTGGGTACGGTGCTGTTTGTGTTTACTTTCGGCGTGCCGGCTTTGTTTTTGCTGATGTGCCTGTATGTGTACGGTTCGCTGTTGCAGCATACGCCGTTTCCTTATTTGCTGTATGTGGCGCGTGTGCTGACGCGGTTGCGCCATTGGCTGATGATTGATGTGTTTTTTCTGTCGGTGCTGGTGGCCGATATTAAGATGAGCGCGGTGGCGCAGGTCAAATTCGGCGCGGCGTTTTGGTTGATGCCGGTGTTGGCTTTGGTGTTGTTGCGGACGGCGCAGGCGGTGCCGGTGCATTGGGTGTATTTTCAAATCCGCCGCAGCGAAAACCCCGATTTGTTTCAGGCAGAAGCGGGAGACGGCAAAGTATGCTGCACGCGCTGCCTGTTTTTCCGTCCGCCCGAAGAGCAGGAATGCGGCGTGTGCGGTTCGGATGTGTTTGACCGCCGTCCGCACAGCCTGAAGCTGTCGTTTTATTTTTTGCTGGCGGCAACGATTTTGTATATTCCCGCCAATCTGTTGCCGATTATGATTTCGGAAAATCCGCTTTCTAAAGATGTCAGCACCATTTTAGGCGGCATTCTGTATATGTGGGGCGAGGGCGACAAGCTGATTGCGGTGATTATTTTCAGCGCGAGTATTGCCGTACCGACTTTAAAAATTGTGTCGATGGCTTTGCTGTTGTACAGCGCGAAAGTGAAGCCGCTGCTGTCAGTGGAGCGGCTGTCGTTGCAATACCGTTTGACCGAAGCGGTGGGGCGGTGGTCGATGATTGATATTTTTGTGATTATTATCCTGATGAGTGCGTTTCACACGCCTTTGGCACGGGTAACGCCGGGGCCGGCGGCGGCGTATTTCTGTTTGGTGGTGCTGCTTACCATGTGGTCGGCGTATTTTTTTGATATGCGTTTGATTTGGGATTGGAAAGCACGGCAGCAGGCAGGCAGCCTGAAAGGGGAAACATAATGGACAAGCAGAAAGAAAGAGCCTTATACAGACAATTTTCTACCGTTATGACGCTGACAGGAGGAATCATAGGCGGTTGGGCGTTTGTACTGCTATTTATCGGCTTATGGTTGATGGAAACGCCGCTTAGTAGTATGGCGGATTGGGCAGTGGGAATAGATGATATAGTGGGATTTTTGCTTTTCTTTGGTGTATTGGGTTGGCTGTTCGGTTTGCCTGCGGCGTGGCTGACGGCACGTTCAGTATGCAAACGCCGTTTGCGCCGTAACGGGAAAGGCTGCCTGAAAACCGCAGCTTGGGGCGCATGGTGGGGTGCGTGGGCAACAGGTTTGCTGATGAATCTTTTATTTTTTAAATATTTAACTTCATCGGAAGACGGTGTGCCGATGGATTGGGCGCAGCCCAACTGGCGCAGTGTGGGAATATCTTTAGCGGTTACCATGCTGGTACCTGCGCTGTGCGGATTGGTATCGGCTGCGCTACTGTCGTTGCTGCTGCCCAAGCCCGAAACCAACAGCCAAACCGCTTTTAGGCAGCCTGAACAGGAAACATAATGGAAAAACAGCCGACTGAACAAAGCAGCCTAAACGCGGAGAAAGCTTTATATAAAAAATTCTTTATTGTGATGGTGTTGTCGGGGGGAATGATAGGTGGTTGGGTGTTTACACTGGTGCTATATGGTTCGCATTGGCTGGCAACGACTCAAGTTTCTTTCAGTATTAACGGGATAATGGGCGACTTGTTTGGCTTTGGTGTATTGGGTTGGCTACTCGGTCTGCCTGCGGCATGGCTGACGGCGCGTTCGGTACGCAAACGCGGCTTGCGGCGTAATTGGCAAGGCTGCCTGAAAACCGCCGCTTGGGGCGCATGGTGGAATGTAGTAACGGTTGGCGAATTATTCATTATTCGGTTTTTGAAGCATATATTCGTTTGGGCACAAACCGATTGGTATAGGGTGAGTGTACAATTAAGTCATGCCATATTGATACTCGCGTTTTGCGGATGGATATCAGCCGGTGTGCTGTCCTTCTTTCTGCCCAAGCCCGAAACCGACAGCCAAACCGCTTTCAGGCAGCCTGAACAGGAAAAATAAGGAATGTTAATGAAGAAAACAACTAAAGTTTGGCAGACACGTTACCAAGACATTGACATTGTCGTGGAAAACGGCTGGAATCTCGGTCAAACCGAAGAAAAAATCCAAATCAACGGCAAAACGGTTTACCAATACCACGGCGCAATCAACGCGCTTGGTCGCTATCTTGAGTTCCGAGAAGGCGATACCAAAATTACCGTCAAACTCGGCAGCGCGTGGCATTTCTGCGGCATTGCCTGCCAAATTTTGATTAACGACGTTTACTTTTACGGCAACAAAATCGTACTGTTTAGCCGTTCTTCCGCAAGCAAACTGCCTGAATACGATGAATAAACCCCAAGACGACACCCCCGCCAAAGTGCGCCAAACCGCCACTTTGGTTTCCACCGTGTGGCTGATTCCCCTGTTTGCCGCGATTGTGGCGGCGTGGCTGCTGGCGCAAAACATCCGCAGCAAAGGCCCCGAAATCACCCTGCTGATGGACAACGCCGAAGGCATTGAAGTCAATAACACCTCCGTGCGGATTTTAAATGTGGACGTAGGGCGCGTTACCCGCATCCGCCTGCAACCCGACCAAAAAGGCGTAGAAGTGACCGCACGGCTGAGCAAAGACGTAGAAGACATGATGCGCGAAGACACCCGCTTTTGGATTGTCAAACCGCGCATCGACCAAAACGGCATTACCGGCTTGGGTACACTCGTTTCCGGCTCGTATATCGCCTTTTCCCCCGGCACCGGCAAAGAAGAAGCCCGCCGTTTTACCGTTGACGAACTGCCGCCCGTTACCGCCATCGGCCAACGCGGCCTGCGCCTGTTTTTATCGGGCAAAAACAGCAAAATGGTCAGTGCAGGCAGCCCCGTTTTATACGAAAACCACACCGTCGGCACCGTAGAAAGCGCCAAATTCAATCCTGCCGACCAAATGGTCAATTACACCGTCTTTATCCAAAGCCCCAACGAAAGTTTGGTTAATTCCGCCAGCCAGTTTTGGCTGGACAGCGGCATCAACATCCGCACCGACGGCACCGGCATCAGCATCAACAGTCCGCCCCTGCCTGCGCTGCTGTCGGGCGCGATTGCCTTCCACACGCCCGACAACGGCGACGAAGCGCAAAAACCGGCCGCCAACGGCGAACGCTTTAAAATTTTCAACGACCGCAAAGAATTGGAAAGCCAGCCCGGGCGGCGCACCCTGTATTACATCGCCTTTTTTGACCGTTCCGTGCGCGGCTTGGAGTCGGGCGCACCGGTGGAATACAAAGGCTTGCGCGTCGGCACGGTGGCGGACGTACCCTATTTTCAGGACGGCGACAACCTCAAACTGTTTGCCAACGGCCTGATTCCCGTGCGCCTGCGTTTGGAGCCGTATATGATGGAAAGCAACGGCAGCGCCGAACACCGCCAAAGCCGCGAATACTGGCAGGCGCAAATCCAAGCCGCCCTGCAACGCGGCATGAGCGCGTCGCTGGAAAGCAACAACCTGCTGTTGGGCAGCAAAATGGTGGTGTTGGACGACTCGCCCTCGTCCGACAAACGCCTGTTGCCCGTAGCCGAATATCAAGGTTTGCCCGTGATTGCCAGCCGCAACGGCGGCGGTTTGGAAGACTTGCAGGCGCAGGTCGGCCGTTTGCTGGACAAATTCAACGCCCTGCCTTTGGATAAAACCGTCGGCGAAATCAACGGCAACCTTGCCGAGTTGAAACAAACGCTTAAATCGGCGCAAACGTTGTTGGCCGGTGTGGACAAAACCGTGCGTACCTTTGACCAAACCGCCGCTTCCGCTAACAAGCTGTTGTCTGCGCCCGCCACGCGCCAAATTCCCGCCGATTTAAACAAAACCCTGCAAGAGTTGCGCGAAGTGCTGAAAGGCGTTTCACCGCAGTCGCCCGTTTACCGCGACGTGCAGCAAACTTTGGGCAGCTTGGAGCGCACGCTGAAAGATGTGCAGCCGGTGGTGCAGACGCTGAAAGAAAAACCCAATGCGCTGATTTTCCAAAGCGGTACGCAAGACCCCGTGCCGAAAGGGCGTTAGGTTTTTTCAGGCAGCCTGAAAACTTGCTTGCGCCCGATAAAAAGGACAACAACCATGATAAAACAAATCTTTCCCCTGCTATTTGCCGCGCTGTTGGCGGCCGCTTGTAGCAGCACCGCGCCGCCCACGCGCCATTACCGCCTGCCTGACAGCGCAGTACACCTGCCCGAACGCGGCGGCACGGCGGCCGTCAGGGTGGAGCTGGCCGAACCTTTGCAAAACAACGGCCTGATGTACCAAACCGATGCCCACACCGTTAATTTTGCCCGCAACAACTTATGGGCGGAACCGCTGGCCGACAGCATGGCGGCGGCATTGGCCAATAAACTCAACCGCTTAGGCGGCCGCTATCTGCCGCAGGCGCATGCCGACGGCCGTCTGCCGGTGTTGAAAGTGTATATCGACCGCTTTCAGGGGCATTTTGACGGCCGCACCGAAATCGGCGGCTACGCGCAATATGCCGACGGCCGCCGCCGCAATTTCCGTGTTTACACGCCGCAGCAGGGCGACGGCTACGATGCGATGGTGGACAGTTTAAGCGGCGGTTTGGAAGAAGTGGCGCGGCAGATTGCGCCTTGATACGGCCAAAGATTCAGGCAGCCTGAACAGAGAATATAGTCAATATGCTTTAACTATAAAATTAGAAATGATAAACAAAACCCCCAAGCGCCGCCTAAACGGTGTTTTACTGTTGGACAAACCGCTCGGCATCAGCAGCAATGCCGCCTTGCAGCAGGCGCGGCGGCTGTTCCGTGCTGAAAAAGCAGGACATACCGGCGTATTGGACCCTTTGGCAAGCGGTTTGCTGCCCGTCTGCTTCGGCGAAGCGACCAAGTTCGCCCAATATTTATTGGATGCCGACAAAGCCTACACCGCCACGCTGAAGCTGGGCGAAGCCACCACCACCGGCGATGCCGAAGGCGAAATCATTGCCACCGGCCGCAGCAATATCCGCGCCGACGAGTTTCAGGCAGCCTGCGCCGCGCTGACCGGCCGCATCCGTCAAGTGCCGCCGATGTTTTCCGCGCTGAAACACGAAGGCAAACCGCTTTACGAATACGCCCGAAAAGGCATTGTCATTGAACGCAAGGCGCGGGATATTGAAATTTATCGGATTGACGTACAAGAATTTGTGCCGCCATCTGCCACCATTGCCGTATCCTGCGGCAAAGGAACGTATATCCGCACCTTAAGCGAAGACATTGCCAAACAGATGCACACTTTCGCCCATTTAACCGCCCTGCGCCGCACCGCGACCGCCGGTTTTTCGGTTCAGGCAGCCCACACTTTGGACGGCCTTGCCGCGCTGAAAGAAAGTGAGCGCGATGCCCTGCTGTTGCCCTGCGATGCGCTGGTGGCGCATCTGCCGCGTATTGATGTGTCGGCCGATGCCGCCCATGATTTGCATTGCGGACGTTTGCCTGCTTGGGCAGGCGAAGCGGCCGCGCATACGCCTTTACGCGCCTATGCGCCCTGCGGCGGTTTTGTCGGGCTGGTGTCGTATGCGCCCGAACGCGGTATGCTGAAAGCCGTGCGTTTGATGAGTACTTCAAACAGGGCTGCCTGAAAATAAACAATCCGTGCAAAAATCAAGTTTTGCACGGATTGTTTATTTGATGCTTTAAGAACTGTAACCCTGTTGCAAGTGCGCCAAGGGCAGCGAAGTGGTATTTTTAATTTCTTTTAACACAAAGCTGGAACGCGCATCCAAAACACAGGTATGCGACAACAGCACTTCCAAGACAAAATGTGAAAACGCCGCCATATCGGTAAAAAACGCGTGCAGCAGAAAATCGGTTTCGCCGGTCAGCGCGTAGCAGCTTAATACTTCGTTCCAACTGTGTACCGCTTGGGCGAATTCTTCCCGGGCATCGGGCGCTTTGTTGATGGACACGCGGATAAACACCTGCAAACCCAAGCCCAAACCGGCAGGCGACAGCAGCGCGGCGTAACGGCGTATCATGCCCGATTCTTCCAGCTGCTTGAGGCGGCGCAGGCAGGGCGAGGGCGACAAGGCCACGCGGTCGGACAATTCCACATTACTCAAACGCCCGTTTTCCTGTAAAACCTGCAAAATTTTCAAATCGGTTTTGTCCAGAGTGATTTGTGCCATCCGTTCCCTTTCTCTAATGCAGTTGATACAAAGCTCAAAACATTTCTTATCATAAGCTAACGTTCTTTAAAGTACAAGGGCGGCACCGGCAAGGCGGTGTTTACGACCATTGCCAGTTGTTTTGCCACGCGCCCAATACGGCGTTGGGGTATTTGTCGCTGCCGAGGCTGCCGTTGTAACGGGCGAGGGCGCGGCGCATATTGCCGTTTTCCATATTATTGTAATGGCGCAGGATGGTGCAGCCGTAGCGCAGGTTGGTACGCATATCAAACAGGTTATGCTCTTTTTTGCCGATATAGTTCTGCCAAAACGGCATCACCTGCATCAGTCCTTTCGCGCCCACGCCGCTGACGGCGTATTGGCGGAAATTGCTTTCCACTTCAATCAGTCCCAAAATCAGCTGCACGTTTAAATCGGCGCGGGTGGCTTCGTATTGAATCATGGTCAGCATACGGCGGCGTTCCCATTCGCCTTTGGGCGGAAAACGTGCCAAACGCGCCGACATATCGTTCAGCCAGCGTTGGCCGTCGACGGCGCGGCGGAAGACCAAACGCGGCGGGCTGGCGTGTTCCACCGAGCCGCGCATCACGCTGGCAACGTCGTCGGACAGGGTTTCTTCGCGCTGTGCGCCCGCCAGTAGCGGTTGCGGCAGTAAAACGGCGGCGCTGCCTAACAGCAGGCGGCGGCGGAGCAAATCGGGTGTGGTCATGGTGTTTGTGTGTTTCAGGCTGCCTGAAACGGTGGGGTTAAAACGTTTTATAGTGGACTCTCTTTAAATTGGGACAGCGTTGGCTCGCCTTGCCGTATGATTGATACTGTCTGCGGCTCGCCGCCTCGTCCCAATTCAAATTTAATCCACTATATTTTCATACGGCTTTGGCAGGGTATGAAAGCTAAATAATTTTAACTTTAGGTGTTTTCAGGCAGCCTGTTGAATATTTGAAAATTAACGGTTTTTCCAGCGTTCTTGCGATTCGCGGATAACGGCTTTGGCTTCGTCGATATCGCCCCAGTGTTCCACTTTGGTGGTACCGGCTTTTTTCAAATCTTTGTAGTGGTTGAAATGAAACTCAATCTGTTTAATCAGTTGCGCGGGCAAATCGTCCAAAGTTTGAATGGCGTTGCCGGTGTGGCGGTCATCGGCCGGTACAACCACGATTTTATCGTCCACTTCGCCGTCGTCCACAAATTTCATCACGCCAATCACACGCGCTTCCAAGAAAATGCCGGTGGGCAGGGGAGTGTCGGTAATAATCAGCGCGTCCAGTTCGTCGCCGTCTTCGTCCAAAGTTTGCGGGATAAAGCCGTAGTTGGTCGGCTTGGCGAACAGTTGCGGCTCAACGCGGTCAAGCTGCATTACCGCCAGTTTGCGGTTCCACTCGATTTTGTGGTTGGAGCCTTGCGGAATTTCAACAACGACATTGATAATGCCGCCGTCCACATCGCCCGCGTCTAAAATTTGATTGAAGTCTGCCATCTCGGTTTCCTGTATTGGGGGGGTAAAAACGGGGCGATTTTACGATGTTTCCCCTGTGGCGACAACACGGTCAAGCGCCGTCCATACTTTGACGGCATCGGCAGTTTCGCGCACATCGTGTACGCGCAGGATGCGTGCGCCTTGATGCAGGGCAAACAGGGCGGCGGCCACGCTGCCTGAAACGCGCTCGGACGGCACGTCGCGGCCGCTCAATTCGCCAATCATGCTCTTGCGCGACACACCGACCAGCAAGGGCAGGCGGCAGCGTGCCGCCAGTTTGGGCAGGCCGCGCATTAAGTCAATATTGTGTTGCAGGGTTTTGCCGAAACAGAAACCGGCATCCAGCACCAAACGCGCCGCTTCGATACCGGCTTGTTGACAGGCATCAGCACGGCGGCACAGATAATCGGCCACTTCGCCGACCACATCGTCATAATGCGGCTGCTGCTGCATGGTTTGCGGTTGGCCGCGCATATGCATCAGGCACACGCCGGCGCGGTGTTGCGCCAGCAGGCTGACTGCGCCGTCGTCTTCCAAGGCCTGTACGTCGTTGATAATGTCCGCCCAGCCTGCCTCCAACACTTGCCGCATCATTTCGCTGCGGCGTGTGTCCACGCTGATGGGGACGTTCCACTTTGCCGCTTCCGCCAACACGGGGGCGATGCGCCGCCATTCTTCTTCAGGCGGCACGGGCGCGGCATTGGGGCGGGTGGATTCACCGCCGATGTCCAAAATGTCGGCACCGTCACGCAGCAGCTGTTCGGCATGGCGCAGGGCGGCGGCAGGGTTGGCGGAATATTGGCCGCCGTCGGAAAAGGAGTCGGGGGTCAGATTGACGATGCCCATAATTTTGGGCGTGTTTAAATCAAGATTAAAACGGGTGGTTTGCCAAATCATTGCGGGCTTTCTGTGGGTGGGAAAAACGGCTTTCAGGCTGCCTGAAACGTTGTCAGGCAGCCTGAATCTTACGCGCATAAAGCGGTATCAATATCCGTCCAAATATCTTCAATATCTTCAATGCCCACCGAAAAGCGCAACAGCCC
>JAUNOT010000021.1 GCA_030537065.1 Conchiformibius sp. | reverse complement strand
GTGCAGCGAAGAACCGAACTATACGCCCCCAGCTAAAAACCGTCAACTAAAAAGTGAGAGATTTTTACAGAAAATAACACAACGCAAAGTTTTTCAAAGTAATTTTATTCAATATATTTTGCAAAAATCTAACACTCAATACAAATACTCAAACAAAACAGCCGTCCAAAAGGACGGCTGTTTCTCAACTTCAGGCTGCCTAAATCACGCGGCGCTTATTGACGCGCTTTGCTGACCGACATTTTAATCACCTGCCAAGCAAACAAGCAGGCGCCGCCGATAAAGATAAAGTCGGCAAGGGTACGAATCCAACGGAACAGCTCCAAAAAGCCCTGCTGCATAAACTCCTCGCTGCGGGCATACCACAGACCGTGCGTAATACTTGCGGCAGCCTGAAAAATCCCAATGGGCAGCAAGCTGGACACAATCATCAGCACCAAGCCACCGTTCAACAGCCAGAAGCCTAGATTCATCTGCTTTTCGTTGTAGCTGAAATCCGGCTTGATATAGCAACCGACCAACAGCACAAAGCCCAATGCCAAGAAGCCATATACACCAAACAAAGCCGCGTGCGCGTGTACCGCCGTCGTATTCAAACCTTGCAGGTAATACAGCGAAATAGGCGGATTAATCAGGAAACCGAACACACCCGCACCGAGCATATTCCAAAACGCCACCGCCACAAAACACATCAAAGGCCAGCGCAGACGCTTCATCCACGGTGCGGCATGCTGGTGCGACCAATGCTCGTAAGCCTCATGACCGAGCAACACCAAGGGCACCACCTCCAAAGCCGAGAACGAAGCACCGGCAGCCATAATCGGCGTAGTCGTGCCGGTAAAGTATAAATGGTGGAACGTGCCCGGCACGCCGCCAACCAAAAACAGGCTGCCTGCAACCAGCGAAGCCACGGTTGCGCTGCGGTAGCTGACCAAACCCAAGTTGTAGAAAACAAATGCCAAAGCTGCGGTGGCAAACACCTCAAAAAAGCCTTCTACCCACAGGTGAACCACCCACCAGCGCCAGTATTCCATCACTGCCAAAGTCGTGTGTTCACCGTAAAACAAACCCGGGCCGTAAAACATACCCACACCAACAATGGAAGCCACAAAAATCGCCAACAGGTTTTTATCACCGCCGTTTTTAAATGCCGACACCGTGCAGCGCAGCATCAAAAACAGCCAGAACAAAAAGCCCACATACAGCAAAATCTGCCAGAAACGACCCAAATCCAAATATTCGTAGCCCTGATGACCAAACCAGAAATTCAGGTTCGGCGGCATAATCTGCGTAATGGCAAAAAAGTTACCCGCATAAGAACCGGCCACTACAACAAATAATGCGCCATACAGCAGGTTTACCCCCAATGCCTGATATTTCGGGTCTTTGCCGCCGTTTACAATCGGCGCGACAAACAAACCCGCAGTCAGAAAACCGGTGGCAATCCAAAACAGGGCGGACTGCAAATGCCAAGTGCGCGCCAGCGAATACGGCAGGATTTTAGAAATTTCAATACCGTAAAAGGTTTGCCCTTCCACCGTATAGTGTGCCACCAAACCGCCCAACAGGATTTGCACGATAAACAGCACCACCGTCAGCGCAGCATATTTCCACAACGCCTTTTGCGAAGGGGTCAGCACAATTTGCGCCAAGGGGTCGGCAGACGGCACTTTCGGTTCGTCGTCGTGTTTGCGCAGGAAATGATAGCCCCACACCAAAAAGCCGATGCCGGCCAGCAGGAACACGATGGATGCAAACGACCACATATAGTTTTCCGTAGTCGGCACATTATTGATTAAAGGCTCGTGCGGCCAGTTGTTGGTGTAAGTTGCATCCGTCCCCGGGCGGTTAGCGGCAGAAGACCAAGCCGTCCAAAAGAAGAAATTAGTCAGTTTCTGACGCGCTTCTTCATCGGGCAGAGTATTGGTTTTCATCGCAAAAGATTCGCGGGTTTTGTCCAATTCCGGCGCACTGCCGTACAAGTCCACATAATATTTTGCCGTTTGTGCCACCGCCTGCACACGGGTATCGGACAACTTGACTGTACCGCTGTCGTCCATTGCGCTGCGGTTACGGTATTCGTCTGCCAAACGTGCTTTTAAGGCTGCCTGAAGCGGCAAATCCAAATCGGCATAGGCTTTGCCGTGTTCTTTTTGTGCGGTAATGTCCAACCACGCCTGCAATTCGCGGTGCAGCCAATCGGCCGTCCAGTCGGGTGCCTGATACGCGCCGTGGCCGAGTACCGAACCCAGCTCCATGCCGCCGGTGCTTTGCCATGCCGACTGGCCGCGCAAAATATCGTCCTTGGTCATCACGACCTTGCCGGACTCGGAAACATACTGCTCGGGAAACGGCGGCGCCTGCCGGTAAACCTCGACGCCCAAATAGCCCAGCAGCGCAAACGTCAGCGTCAGCACCGCAATCAGCAGGTACCAGAGCTTTTTGTATTGACCCATGTTGTGCTCCTAGAATGAGTAAATTTAAAATGGAAATGAGAAGTTTTATTATTCACCAATAATGAATGTTAAGAATTGTATCACGGCTTTGCGTAAAAAAGCACCCACTTTTGTCCGAATAAAATAAAATACTTTATCAATTCAATAAAATTTAATTTTAAAATACGGTAAAACCGCTTTTCAGGCAGCCTGAAAAAACCGCAAAGCCTTATTGTTTCCTTAAAAAATCCCGTCTAAAAGATACATTTTCTATAAATCATTTGACCTGTGTCAAAATCCGTTAAAAGTGCTTCGGCAATAATACGCCCATACATTTTTATTTATAACGATTCTGACAAAAGGACACCGCCATGAACATGAAGCACACGGCTTTGGCCGCCCTGATTGCCTCCGTTTTCGCCTTGTCGGCCTGTGCGCCGCAGCAACCGCAGCAGGCTGGCAATGATGCCAAACCGGCCGCCGAACAAAGCCAAAGTACCGACAACACCCCCGCCGCCGAGCTGCCGGTGGTGGATGCCGTTATGACCCACGCACCGAATGTGCCGCCGCCGATTGACCGCAAACACGCCGCCCGCGTGAAAGTAAAAATTGAAGTTCAAGAAAAAGTCATGAAAATGGCCGACGGCGTAGAATACAAATACTGGACCTTTGGCGGCGACGTGCCGGGTCAGTTTATCCGCGTGCGCGAAGGCGACACCGTGGACGTGGAATTTTCCAACCGTTCCGACTCCACCGTTCCCCACAATATTGACTTCCATGCCGCCACCGGCCCGGGCGGCGGTGCGGAAGCCTCATTTACCGCCCCCGGCCACACCAGCACTTTCAGCTTTAAAGCCTTACAGCCCGGCCTGTATGTTTACCACTGCGCCACCGCGCCGGTGGGTATGCACGTTGCCAACGGCATGTACGGTCTGATTTTTGTCGAACCCAAAGACGGCCTGCCCAAAGTGGACAAAGAATACTATGTGATGCAGGGCGATTTTTACACCAAAGGCAAATACGGCGAACCTGGCTTGCAACCGTTTGATATGGAAAAAGCCATTAAAGAACAGCCTGATTACGTTGTCTTTAACGGCAAAGTCGGTGCGATTGCCGGCGACAACGCCCTGACCGCCAAAGTCGGTGAAAAAGTACGTCTGTTTGTCGGTAACGGCGGCCCGAATCTGGTTTCTTCTTTCCACGTTATCGGTGAAATTTTTGACACCGTTTATGTGGAAGGCGGCGATTTAATCAATAAAAACATTCAAACCACCCTCGTTCCCGCCGGCGGTGCCGCCATTGTAGACTTTAAAGTGGACGTACCGGGCAGCTTTACGCTGGTTGACCACTCGCTGTTCCGTGCCTTTAACAAAGGCGCATTGGGTCAGTTGAAAGTGGAAGGCGACAAAAATCCGGAAATCTATTCCGGCAAGCTGACCGAAGGCATTTATCAGGGTGAAGGCGGCGCGATTCAAACCGCCCCGCTCACCGCCAGCGAAACCGCCCAAGCCTCCGCCGCACCGAAAACGGCAGGCAGCAAGGAAGAACAAATCAAGCTGGGTGAAGCCGTGTATAAATCCAACTGTCTGGCCTGCCACGGTGCGGAAGGTAAAGGTGTGGAAGGTGCGTTCCCGCCGCTTGCCCAATCCGACTACCTGAATGCCGACCCCAAACGCGGCATCCACGCCATCTTGCGCGGCGTAACCGGCGAGATTACGGTAAACGGCAAGAAATACAACAGCGTGATGCCCGCCGTTGCCCTGAATGACGAGCAGGCTGCCAATGTGCTGACCTTTGTCCTGAACAGCTTCGGCAACAAAGGCGGTCAGATTCTGCCTGCCGATGTGGCCAAAGAGCGTAAATAAAACTTAAAACACCTTGTGCCAAAAAAGGCTGCCTGAAAAGATTTTCAGGCAGCCTTTTCAGCTATTTTTAAGCGTAAAATAACGTTTTTTAACTTACGGGAAACACCGTTATGGAAAACTGGAGCCAAACGCTCGGCGCAGGCCCGCTACTGGGCATTGCCGCCGCCGCCATCTTTCTGATTCTGTTTATGATTATCAAACTGCGCGTACATGCCCTGCTGACGCTGTTTACCGTCAGCCTGCTGACCGCGCTGGCCACCGGCCTGCCCGTGTCGGCTTTGGTAAACGAAGTTTTGGTGAAAAACTTCGGTGGCACGCTCGGCAACGTCGCCCTGCTGGTCGGTTTGGGCGCAATGCTCGGCCGACTGGTGGAAACCTCGGGCGGGGCGCAGTCGCTGGCCGACTTGATGATTCGCACTTTCGGCGAACGGCGCGCACCGTTTGCCTTGGGCGTGGCGTCGCTGATTTTCGGTTTTCCGATGTTTTTTGATGCGGGGCTGATTGTGATGTTGCCGATTGTATTTGCCACGGCGCGGCGCATGAAGGCCAATGTGCTGGCCTATGCCCTGCCCGCCATCGGCGCGTTTTCGGTAATGCATGTTTTCCTGCCGCCGCATCCGGGGCCGATTGCCGCCGCCGGTTTTTACGGGGCAAATATCGGCCATATCCTGCTGCTGGGTCTGCCTGTTGCCCTGCTGACTTGGTTGGTCAGCGGCTACTGGTGGGGTTTGACCGCCGACAAGATTTTTCCCACGCCCGTGCCGGAATTGGCCGCAGGCGGCCCGCTTGACCGCGACCAGCCGCAACAGCCTGCTTCCGCCGCTTTGGTGATGGTGTTGATGCTGGTACCGATGCTGTTAATCTTTTTAAACACCGGCCTGCACACCGCCGCCGCTTCGGGCTTGGTGGACGGTAAAGCCGCTTGGGTGGCGTTTTTGCGGATGCTGGGCGCAACGCCGGTGGCCTTGCTGATTGCGGTGTTGGCGGCGATGTACTTTTTAGGGCGCAAACGCGGCGTCAGCGCATCGGCTTTGGAAAAAACGCTGGACGGCACGCTGGCACCGGTTTGTTCGGTGATTCTGATTACCGGCGCGGGCGGTATGTTTGGCGGCGTGTTACGCGCTTCCGGTATCGGTCAGGCTTTGGCGGACACGATGGGCGGCTTGGGCATTCCCGTGTTGCTGGGCTGCTTTTTGGTGGCTTTGGCCTTGCGGATTGCACAGGGTTCGGCCACCGTTGCCCTGACTACCGCCGCCGCGCTGATGGCGCCTGCCGTGGCCGCCGCAGGCTATAACGAATGGCAGTTGGCAGGCGTGGTGCTGGCCACCGCCGCCGGTTCGGTGGCCGCCAGCCATGTAAACGATTCGGGCTTCTGGCTGGTTGGCCGCCTGCTGAATCTGGACACCGCCACCACACTGAAAACGTGGACGGTTAATCAAACTTTGATTGCGCTGGTCGGTTTTATCCTGTCGGCTGCGGCGGTAATGCTGCTGGGTTGATGTTTTCAGGCTGCCTGAAAACGGTTTCAGACAGCCTACGTAAGGAATAATAATGACAAAACATTTTGTATTAATGGGCATTTGCGGCTGCGGCAAAAGCACCGCCGCACGCAGCCTGCAACAATATCTTGACTGCCCATTTGCCGAGGGCGACGACTTCCACCCGCAAGCCAACCGCGACAAAATGGCAGGCGGCACGCCGCTTAACGACGACGACCGCCGCCCGTGGCTGGAAAGCCTGCGCGACTGGATGGCGCAACAAAACGGCGGCTACACCGTAATCGCCTGTTCCGCGCTGAAAAAGTCCTACCGCGATATTTTGCGGCAGGCAGGCGATGTCTTTTTTATCCACCTGTCGCCGCCGCTGGATGCCAACCGCGCACGCGTGGCCGCCCGTCAGGGGCATTATATGAAGGCCAATATGATTGACTCGCAACTGGCCGATTTACAGCCGCTTGAAGCCGACGAAAACGGCATCGTGATTGCACACGGCGGCAGCCCCGAAGAAGTGTGGGAACAAATCCGCACCCAGTTGCCGGTCAAATAAAACTTCAGGCTGCCTGAAACACCGTTCAGGCAGCCTGTTTTACTCCACTCTTTCGCCGTGAATATGCAAATCCAAGCCTTCACGTTCCACATCATATTCCACCCGCAAACCGCCACCGAAACGCCGAATCAACCACAGCAGCCCCGCACTGACCACACCGCTGTACACCGCCGTTACCGCCACATCTTTAAACTGAATCCATAATTGCCACATCGGTTCGGCCGTGCCGCCGAAAACCGAATTGTCAAACCACAGCCCCGTCAGCAACGCCCCCACAATACCGCCGAAACCATGAATGCCGAACGCATCCAAGCTGTCGTCATACCCCAATTTGCGTTTTAACACCGCCACCGAAAAATAACACGCCGCCGCCGTCAGTATGCCGATGGCAAACGCCCCCTGCAAATTCACAAAACCTGCCGCCGGCGTAATCCCCACCAAACCGGCTACCGCCCCCGAAGCCAAACCCAAAGCAGACGGACGGTGTCCGACCGCCTTTTCACACACCAGCCAAGCCAATGCCCCTGTGGCCGCCGCAATCTGCGTTGCCGCCACCGCCATCCCTGCCACCGCATTCGCCGCCACCGCCGAGCCGCCGTTAAAACCGAACCAGCCTACCCACAACATCGCCGCCCCCACCAAAGTGAACGCCATATTGTGCGGCGGCATCGCCTCGCGTCCGTAACCCACACGCCGTCCCAACATCAAACACGCCACCAAACCGGCCACACCCGCATTCACATGCACCACCGTACCGCCGGCATAGTCCAGCACACCACCACCCGCCATAAAACCGCCGCCCCACACCCAATGGCACACCGGCACATACACCAGCAAAAACCACAGCCCCGTAAACCACATCATCGCACCAAAACGCATCCGCTCGGCAAACGCCCCCGAAATAATCGCCGCCCCGATCACCGCAAACGTCATCTGAAAAAACATAAACACCGTTTCCGGCACGGTCGGCGCATTGGGCATCACCGTTGCCGTCTGCGTGGCCGCATCCACCCCCATACCTGCCAAAAACAAACGCCCCGTACCGCCAATCAGCGCATTATTCGGCACAAACGCCAGCGAATAGCCCACCGCCGCCCACAACACGCTGACCAATGCCGCCGCCGAAAAGCTGTGCATCATGGTGGACAACAGATTTTTCTTCCTGACCATGCCGCCGTAAAACAAGGCCAAGCCCGGCAGCGTCATAAACAACACCAACACCGCCGACACCATCACCCAAGCGGTATCGCCCGAATCCAATACCGAAAACGGCTGCCGCCATCCGCCTATTTCCGCTGCCTGCGCCGCCATCGGGCAGAATATTCCTGCCGCCAACACACCGTGTTTCATTGTCTTTTCCTTTCTATTGCCTGATTTCCGCCGTCTGAAATAGAAATCAAATTACAAAAAACCAACAAAAATTGAAATAAAGCAACAAAATCCTAAAATCATTCGCGTAATTTTACAATATTTAAAACATGCAAACAATCAAAAACAACTTTTATCGTCTAAAAATTCAGAAAAATTAGCACGAAAATCCATAAAAATTACTTAAACAGAATTAACCGCCACAAAAGAACAATACCGCCCCGTTCAAGCAACCGACAAAACAACATTTTCAAGCCGTTTTCAGCGTAATAAAGCTACCCAACCACCTCTTGCCCAAAAATACGCCTGCCGCTATGATTGCCCCTTTTAACACACCACTGCCACAGGAGCACAATATGGCCTACACCCTGCCCGAACTCGGCTACGCCTACGACGCGCTGGAGCCGCATTTTGACAAAGAAACCATGGAAATCCACCACAGCAAACACCATCAGGCTTATGTAAACAATGCCAACGCCGCCTTGGAAAGCCTGCCCGATTTCCAAAACCTGAGCGCGGAAGAACTGATTGCCCGCCTGAACGAGCTGCCTGCAGACAAACAAACCGCCCTGCGCAACAACGCCGGCGGTCATGCCAACCACAGCTTCTTCTGGAAAACCCTGAAAACCGGCACCCAACTTTCAGGCAGCCTGAAAGCCGCGATTGAGCGCGACTTCGGCAGCGTGGAAGCCTTCCAAGCCGAATTTGAAAAAGCCGCCGCTACCCGTTTCGGTTCCGGCTGGGCGTGGCTGGTTGCCCAAGACGGCAAACTGAAAGTGGTTTCCACCGCCAACCAAGACAGCCCGCTGATGGGCACAGCCGTAGCCGGTTGCAGCGGCACACCGATTATCGGTTTGGACGTATGGGAACACGCCTACTATCTGAAATACCAAAACCGCCGCCCCGACTACGCCAAAGCGTTTTGGAACGTGGTAAACTGGGACGAAGCCCAACGCCGCTTTGACGCACTGTAAATCCCAAGCTGATTAAAAAGCACGGGTATCCGAGCAAACCATTCGGATACCCGTGCTTTTAAATTAAGGCGTGTCCCTATTTGCTTTGCCAAGCGGTTTTTTGAGTAAAAATCCGCACAAGGTTGAACACCTTGCAAGGATTTTTAACGCGGCAGACGTGGATTTGTGCCAAAAATACCGCCGCATAAGTAAATAGGGACATGCCCTAACCCCACTTAATAAGGAAACCCCTATGTCTTTTGCCTTTTTCTTTCCCGGCCAAGGCTCGCAAAGCCTGAATATGATGAACGGTTTTGACGGCAATGCCCTTGTTCAAAACACTTTTGATGAAGCTTCCGCCGCTTTGGGCGAGGATTTGTGGGCGATGATGAACGGCAGCGATGCCGAAATCATCGCACAAACAGTTAATACCCAACCGCTGATGCTAACCGCAGGCGTGGCCACTTACCGCGCTTATCTGGCAGCGGGCGGTGCTGCTCCGCACACCGTCGCCGGACACAGCCTCGGCGAATACACCGCTTTAGTGGCAGCAGGCGTTTTGGATTTTGCCGATGCCGTGCGCTTGGTGCGCAAACGCGCCGAACTGATGCAAAACGCCGTTCCCGCAGGCGAAGGCGCAATGGCGGCGGTATTGGGTTTGGACGATGACAGCGTGCGCCAAATCTGCGCCGATGCCGAACAAGGCGGCGTGGTGGAAGCGGTAAACTTTAATTCGCCCGGACAAGTGGTGATTGCAGGTGATGCCCAAGCCGTTGCCCGCGCTGCCGAAGCCGCCAAAGCCGCAGGTGCCAAACGCGCCCTGCCTCTGCCCGTTTCCGTGCCGTCCCATTGCCGCCTGATGCGCCCTGCCGCAGACGAATTGGCAAACTATTTAAACGGCATCACGTTCCAAGTACCGCAAATCCGCGTATTGCACAACGCCGATGTTGCCGCTTACTCTAACCCCGAACAAATCAAAGATGCTTTGATACGCCAGCTTTACAGCCCCGTGCGTTGGACGGAAACCGTGGCACAACTGGTGCGCGAAGGCATCACCGAATCAGCCGAATGCGGCCCGGGCAAAGTATTGGCAGGATTGGCTAAACGCATTGACAAAAGCGCGGTGTGCAGCGCACTGGTATCGGCCGAAGCCGTACAAAACTTTATTGACGGTCATATTTAAAAATTGAGCCCTCATCACTTTCAGGCAGCCTGAAAACCCTTTCCCCCCTACCGCCATGCAACTCGAACAACTCGCCCAAACCGCTCCGCAACTGCGCGGCCTGCTGCAACGCGCCCGCCATTTCCAATCGCTGGAAGCCTCCGTCAAACGGCTGCTGCCGCCCAATATCGCCGCCCATTTGCGCGTGGCCTGCATCAGCGAAGGCAGCCTGATTGTGCAGGTATCGGGCAATACTGCCGCCGCCCGCATCAAAATGCTGCTGCCTGCGCTGCTGCCGAAAATTCAGGCTTTAGACCCGCAGATTGTGCGCGTGCAAACCAAAGTGCTGCCGCCTGCGCCTGCCGTACCACGCGATAAACCGTTCCGCATTGCCGGTGATGTGCTGCCCGCTTTTGAGCAGACCGCCGAACAAGTGGCACACCATCCCGCTTTAGCGGCCGCGCTGCGCCGTTTGGCGGAACGGCAACGCCGTCAGAATGCCGCCACCGCCCACCACAACAGCCCGTAACGCGCCGTTTTACCGACTGTAATCGCTACGGCGCACGTCCATGCGTTTAAACGCAGCCATCCGGCGGCGGCAGGCAGCGCGTCGCCGACCAAAGGCAGCCACGCCAGCAGCAAAGCCCATGCGCCGTAGCGTTGCAGCAAGGCGGCGGTTTTTGGGGAAAGGCTTTGGCGTGGCGGCAGCAGGCGGCCGAGCCAGTAAGAAGTCAGGCTGCCCAAGCTGTTGGCGCAGGACGCGGTCAGCCACGCCGCCGCCGCCAGTTCGGGGCGGTTGTGTACCAGCGCGGCAAAAGCGGCATCGGATGTGCCGGGCAAGATGGTGGCGGACGTAAACGCCGACAGCCACAAACCGCCCAACAGCAGGGCGGTGTCGGAGAAAAGATTAAGCATGGGCGCATCATAACGGTTTTTCAGGCAGCCTGAAAATACGGTTTCAGCCATGACGGCCTGCCTACATTCGCTTACAATCACGCCGTTCCTGCGGATGCATTTCAACCTTATTTTTTAATTAAGAAAGCGATAAGATAATGAAAAAAATCAATTTCCACCCCCGCCGCATTAGGCCTGCCGCTGCTTTAACCGCGCTGGCATTGGCATTTTCCCTGCCGGTGCAGGCAGACGACTATACCGATTTTGAGCGCGCCGTCGCCGCTTACGAGGAAGGTAATTATGCCGAAGCCAAATCTGTGTTTGAGGCGCTGGCCTTAAAAGGCGATGCCGTCTCACAATACAATCTGGGTTTGATATATGACAACGGCAAGGGCGTGGCACAAAATTATGCCGTAGCACGGCAATGGTATGAGAAAGCCGCCAAGCAGGGCTATGCCGACGCACAAACCAATCTGGGTGCGTTGTATAACAGGGGGCAGGGCGTGGCACAAAACTATGCCGTGGCGCGGCAATGGTGGGAAAAAGCCGCCAAGCAAGGCAATGCCGTCGCACAATACAATCTGGGTTTGATGTATAACAACGGCAAGGGCGTGGCACAAAACTATGCTGTCGCACGGCGATGGTATGAAAAAGCCGCCAAGCAGGGCTTTGCCGATGCACAAACTAATCTGGGCATGTTGTATCTTAACGGGCAGGGCGTAGCACAAAACTATGCTGTTGCGCGGAAATGGTTTGAAAAAGCGGCCAAGCAGGGCTTTGCCGACGCGCAATACAATCTGGGTGTGATGTATGACAACGGCAATGGCGTACAAAACTATGCTGTCGCACGGCAATGGTATGAAAAAGCCGCCAAGCAGGGCAATGCCGATGCACAAACCAATCTGGGTATATTGTATGTTAATGGGCATGGCGTGGTGCAAAACTTTGCTGTGGCGCAGCAATGGTTTGAGAAGGCAGCCGCGCAAGGGCATGAAGGCGCCCGACGTGCGCTGCAAGAATTAAAAACCTTGGATGATTAATCCTGTTTTGTTTTTTATTAGGGCGTGTCCCTGTTTGCTTTGCCAAAGTAAATAGGGACACGCCTTAAAGTTTCAGGCAGCCTGAAAACGTTTCGGCATTGTTCCGATTGTATAAACACAGGTATGATAAGCCGTCCGTTTTCCCCGTTTAACCGCCCATGCTTGCCCCCGAACTCCGCGCCCGCCTGCACATTACCGAACAGCAGGCCAAAAAACTTGCCAAGCTGCACCTGCACACCGAATGGGACATTCTGCTGCACCTGCCCCTGCGCTACGAAGACGAAACCCGCATCACCCCCATCGGCGACGCGCCGTGGGGCGAAAGCTGTCAGGTGGAAGGTACGGTATTGCATCAAGAAGTGCAGTTTAAGCCGCGTAAACAACTGATTGCCCGCATTGCCGACAGCCAAGGCAGCGTGTTGAACCTGCGTTTTCTGCATTTTTACCCCAGCCAGCAACAGCAACTGGCGGTTGGCAAAACTGTCCGTGCCTACGGCGAAATCAAACACGGCTTTTTCGGTGCGGAAATGATTCACCCCAAAATCAAAACCGCCGCCGCTCTGTCCGACCGCCTGACTCCCGTTTACCCGACCGTATCCGGCCTGAACCAGCCTGCTTTGCGCCGCATCATTGCCGACACGTTGGCACAGGCCGACTGCCGCGAAATCCTGCCTGCAAGCCTGCTGCGCCGCCTGAAGCTGCCGCCTTTTGCCGACTGCCTGAACTTGCTGCACGCGCCGCCGCCCGATTATGCCCTGTCGGCCTTGTCCGACCCCAGTCTGCCCGCATGGCAGCGCCTGAAGTTTGACGAACTGCTGGCGCAGCAACTGTCTATGCGTTTGGCGCGGCAGCAACGGCAAAGCAGCGATGCGCCCGTATTGCGCGGCAACGGTGCGCTGGCCGACAAACTGCTGGCGCAACTGCCCTTTGCGCTGACCGCCGCCCAGCAACGCGTTTTGGACGACATCCGCGCCGATATGGCGCAGCCGCACCCGATGCACCGCCTGTTGCAGGGCGACGTCGGCAGCGGCAAAACCGTGGTGGCGGCCTTGGCGGTGTTAAACGCCTTGGAAGCGGCGGACGATATTCAGGCAGCCGTGATGGCACCGACCGAAATTCTGGCCGAACAACATTATTTAAAATTCAAACAATGGTTTGAACCCATCGGCATAGAAGTGGTGTGGCTTTCAGGCAGCCTGCGTAAAAAAGCCAAAGACAGCGTTAAAACCGCCCTAAACGAAGGCAAAGTGCGCGTGGCAGTCGGCACGCACGCCCTGTTCCAAGACGATGTTGCCTTTAATAATTTGGCTTTGGCGGTGGTGGACGAACAGCACCGTTTCGGCGTGGCGCAGCGTTTGGCACTCAAAAACAAAGGGCGCGACGTTCACCAACTGATGATGTCGGCCACCCCCATTCCGCGCACGCTGGCGATGAGTTTTCTGGCCGATTTGGATGTGTCTGTGATTGACGAACTGCCGCCCGGCCGCACCCCCGTGCAAACGCGGCTGGTCAATCAACTGCGTCGCAGCGAAGTGGAAGGCTTTGTGTTGAACACCTGCCGTCAAGGGCGGCAGGCCTACTGGGTTTGTCCGCTAATTGAAGAAAGCGAACAATTACAACTGCAAACCGCCACCGAAACCCAAGCGCGGCTTCAGGCAGCCTTGCCCGAACTGCGTATCGCCCTGCTGCACGGACGCATGAAAGCGGCGGAAAAAGCGGCGGTGATGGCCGAATTTGCCGCAGGCGGCAGCGATGTGCTGGTGGCGACCACCGTCATTGAAGTCGGCGTGGACGTACCCAATGCCGCGCTGATGGTGATTGAACACGCCGAGCGCATGGGCTTGTCGCAACTGCACCAACTGCGCGGACGGGTCGGGCGCGGCGCGGCGGTCAGCACTTGCGTTTTACTGTTTGCCGAACCCTTGGGCGAAGTGGCGAAAACGCGCCTGAAAGTGATTTACCAACACACGGACGGCTTTGAAATTGCCCGTCAGGATTTGCAGATTCGCGGGCCGGGCGAATTTCTCGGCGCACGGCAAAGCGGCGCACCGATGCTGCGTTTTGCCGATATTGAACAGGACGTTCACCTGTTGGAAGCCGCCCGCGAAGCGGCAACGCAACTGTTGGCGCGGCATCCTGATGCGGTTTTGCAACACCTGTCGCGCTGGCTGGAAGGGCGCGAAGACTATCTTTCTGCCTGAAATATTTGTTATCCATAAATATTTTTATTGTCAATTAGCCAAACGTGAGGATTGCTTTACATATGTAAACGGGTGTATTATGCTGCCATAATTCCTTGTCACCTTATATTTGGAGCTTAAAACATGAAAACTTATCTGAGTCTGATTGCCGCCGCCGCTTTGGCGCTGTCTGCCTGCGGTCAGGAAGCACCGCAACAACCTGCCGAGCAAACCCCGCCGGCTGCCGCTTCTCAAGAAAGCGCCCCGTCTGCTCCGGCATCGGATGCTTCAGCTGCACCTGCAGCACCTGCTACCGCCAATGTGGCCGAAGAGTGTAAAGCCGTCATTACCGGCGATGATGCGATGAAATTTGAACCGAAAGAAATTAACATCAAATCAAGCTGTACCGATTTTGCCGTGGTGCTGAAACACACCGGTAAGATGCCCAAAGCGGCCATGGGTCACAATGTCGTGATTTCCAAAGCTGCTGATAAAGATGCGGTTTTGAAAGACGGTGCGGAAGCCGGTGTGGATAAAGATTATTTGAAACCGAATGACGAGCGTGTTGTGGCTGCAACCAAAATGATTGGCGGCGGCGAAGAAGATACCGTAGTATTTGCCGCCAGCAAACTGGCTAAAGGCGAAGACTATGCGTTTTACTGCACTTTCCCCGGCCACTCCGCTATGATGAGCGGTACTGTGAAGCTGGTTGATTAAAAGATATTTCCAATCTTAAAAATCTGCCTGAAACCGTTGCGGTTTCAGGCAGATTTTTTTATTCGATACCGATAATTTTATGTGTTTGCAGGCTAAGCTGCCAATGCGGTTTGCCGACACGAGCGTTCAGGCAGCCCAGCAGCCGCAGCGTTTCATGCAGATTGGTTTGGCCGCCGCGCTCGCACGGCGATAAATAATAACGCTCCGCCTGAATTTTTTGTTCTATTTCCGCGCAAAAGTCCACAATATCCGCCGTGTCGTCCGCCACAATCCGCACTTCATCGGCGTGGCTGATGCAGTTTTTGCGGTAGGCATCACGGTAAAGCCGCTTCGGGCTGGCGGCGGTGTAGTCAATTTGCGGCGGCAGGGCTTTCAGGCCGTTGGTTTCTGCCGCCAAATAGCAGCCTTCGGCCTTAAGTGTGTCCAACAGCACGGCCAAATGCGGCTGAATGGCCGGCTCGCCGCCGGTAATAATGATGTTGCGGGTGGCTGCCTGGCGCACGCGCTGCATAATGTCGCTTAAGCTCATGCTACCGTAGCGGTTGTAGTCGGTGTCACACCACGGACAGGCCAGATTGCATTTGCCGAAACGAATAAACAGCGCAGGCATACCGGTGTTCCAGCCTTCGCCTTGCAAACTTTCAAAAATTTCCACAATGCGGTAAGACGGTTCGGTGTTCATCAAAATTCCTTTTGGGTTGGAAACCCCGCCGTTTACGGCGGCGGTAAAATCAGCTTTTTGTCAGCCCGTCCGAATCAGGGCAACACATAGGGCTGTGCTTTATGCGTTGCCCTGTGTGTTGAAACATGCTTCGCTGTACTCGCAATAAGAAGACGGGGTTTCCCACAGGCGTACCAAGCTGACGGGCAGCCCTGCCTGTTGTTGCAACACGCGGAAAATATGCTGTGCCATTGCTTCGGCGGTGGTGCGCTCCGGCAAGGCGTAGGTTTTGGAATCCAGCTTTTGCAGCAGCTCCGCCACCTGCGATTCCCTGTGGCTGGTGCTGTCGTAGATAAAAGCGTGGTCCATGTGGTCGAGAATATGTTGTTTGACTTGGTCTTTCAAATCGGAAAAGTCCATAACCATGCCGCGTTTGGCACCGTCTTCGTGCAGGCTGCCGGTTACTTCCACCTGTAAAATATAGGTGTGGCCGTGCAGGTTGCGGCATTTGCCGTCGTGTCCGTCCAGCATATGCGCCATGTCAAAGGTAAATTGTTTGGCGGTTTTAAACATTGTCGTGTTCCAAATTTCAGGCTGCCTGAAAGCAAAAATCAAACCGTTATGCCCGTACCGGCGCATAACGGTTTCCGAATTAATCCGTTTGTTTAACTGCGTTTATTCGCTTGCCGCTTCAAAATGGTAGCTGAGCAGGCCGTCGCCCAATTCTTTAATCAGGCCGTCCGCATCCAAGCGCACAATGACCAATTCTGCCAACATCTCCGTGCTGCCTGCGCCGATTTCCTCGCTGTATTGCGACAGGTAGCGTTCAATATTGGCGGCCAGATTGCGGCGGTGGCGCGGATGGTAGGCATCTTTCTGGCTCATGGCCTGCACAATTACCGGATAGTATTTTTCCAACACGGCATCGGCTTCAGCCACCGCTTGCGGGGCGGCGGTTTCGGCATCCTGTACGGGTGCGGGAGCGGCAGGCAGGGCGGTTTCTTCAGTATTACCGTTGTCCCAAGCGGTCATCGCGGTAACACGGAACGCATCGGGCAAATCGGCTACTGCCGTTACGCGGTTAATATGGGCGGTGGGGGCGTTTTGGCGGATATGTCCGGCCAATACGTCATATACGGCGTTTTGCGACAACACCGCCACTTGTGCGGCAGGGTTGTCCGCCACAATCGCACCCAAGCGGAAACCGATGTAAGCAGCCGCTTCGCTGTCTTGCAGGCGGATAAAGTTTACCTGCCCGTTAAAACGGCACAGCGATTCGCACAGGTTTAAAGGCAGGCTGTCCTGCTGCTGCGTACCCAACAGCAACCAAACGCACACATTGCGGGTATCCAAACCGTTTAAGTCGGCCGGTTGGACGCTTTCAAAATCAATCAGCAGGTGTTTCATGGATTTATTCCTTTAACAAAAAATAAGGGGGGAAAATAGCGGTGCGGCAGTATAGCACAGGGACAGGACAGAATATAACGCCAATCGCTTGCAGCAGGCAGAAGTGTGGTTTTCAGGCAGCCTGAAGTTTATCGCTCAAAGATATGTTACCATATAACATATTGCATAAAAACAGATTATTGACTTTACCCCCCTTTAGGCGTATAAACTTCAGATGCCCGTACCGTGCGGGAAACAGCTATTTTTTACCAATTATGTAGGAGCAAACACCATGAAAGCTATGGTTTACCACGCCGCCGGCGACATTCGTTTTGAAGAAAAACCCAAAGCGCAAATTATTGACCCCACCGATGCCGTTGTCCGCATCACCAAAACCACTATTTGCGGTACCGATTTGGGTATTTGGAAAGGCAAAAACCCCGAAGTGGCCGACGGTCGTATTTTGGGTCACGAAGGCGTGGGCATTGTGGAAGAAGTCGGTTCTGCGGTGAAAAACATCAAAGTCGGCGACAAAGTGATTATTTCCTGCGTCAGCAAATGCTGCTCTTGCGACAACTGTAAACAACAACTGTATTCACACTGCCGCAACGGCGGTTGGATTTTGGGCTATATGATTGACGGTACCCAAGCTGAATTTGTACGTACTCCGTTTGCCGACAACAGCTTAATCAAGCTGCCTGAAAACGTAAACGACGAAGTGGCGCTGCTGTTGTCCGATGCCCTGCCCACCTCACACGAAATCGGTGTGCAATACGGCGACGTTCAACCGGGCGACACCGTATTTATCGCCGGTGCTGGTCCTGTCGGCATGGGTGCGCTGCTGACTGCGCAACTGTACAGCCCCTCCGCCATTATTATGTGCGATATGGACGAAAACCGCCTGAAAATGGCTAAAGCCATGGGCGCAACCCACACCGTTAATCCGGCATCAGGCGATGTGGCCAAACAGGTGTTTGACATTGTCGGCGCAGACGGCGTGGACGTAGCCATTGAAGCGGTGGGCATTCCTGCCACTTGGGATATGTGCCAAAACATCGTAAAAGCGGGCGGCAATGTGGCCGTAGTCGGTGTTCATGGTCAATCAGTTGATTTCAAACTGGAAAAACTGTGGATTAAAAACTTGAAAATCACTACCGGTTTGGTAAACACCAACACCACCGAAATGTTATTGAAAGCCATTTCTAGCAGCTCTATGGACTATACGCAAATGCTGACCCACCATTTCAAATTCAGCGAAATTGAAAAAGCTTATGACGTGTTCAAACACGCTGCCGAAAACGGTGCAATGAAAGTGGTTTTGACTGCCGACTAAATATAAAGTCTAATCAAACGTCATAACAAACAGGCTGCCTGAAACGGAAAAACCGTTTCAGGCAGCCTGTTTTTATACGCTTAATATCTGTTTATAGTGGATTCAGTTGAACGGGGACAAGGCGGCGAGCCGCAGACAGAAGGCAAGCCAACGCCGTCCCCGTTTAAAGGCAATTCACTATATTATTCGGCTGCTTCAGGCGCATCCAGCAAAGCCTTGATAGACAGACGCACACGACCACGGTCGTCCACTTCCAACGCTTTCACGTTTACCGTTTGACCGACTTGCAGGTAATCGGACACGTTTTTCACGCGCTCGTGGGCGATTTGGCTGATGTGTACCAAGCCGTCTTTGCCCGGCATCACGGTAACAATCGCACCGACATTGTTGTCCAAGATTTTCACCACGGTACCGGCATACACTTTGCCCACTTCCACTTCGGCGGTAATCTGCTCGATGCGTTTTTTCGCCGCTTCGCCCGCTTCTGAAGTGGTGGCGGCAATCGTTACCGTGCCGTCGTCGGCGATATTGATTTCCGTACCCGTCTCGGCGGTAATGCCGCGGATGGTTTCGCCGCCTTTACCAATCACTTCACGGATTTTGTCGGGATTGATTTTCATGGTAAACAGGCGCGGCGCGTGTTGCGACAGCTCTTGCGGACCGGCGACGGCTGCCTGCATTTGGGTCAGGATATGCAGACGGGCATCTTTGGCCTGCGCCAAAGCGATTTGCATAATCTCTTTGGTAATGCCTTGAATTTTAATATCCATTTGCAGAGCAGTAACACCGTCGGTCGTACCGGCTACTTTAAAGTCCATATCACCCAAGTGGTCTTCGTCGCCCAGAATATCGGTCAGCACGGCAAATTTATTGTCGTCCAAAATCAAGCCCATCGCCACACCGGCAACGTGCGCTTTCAACGGCACACCGGCCGACAGCAGGCTCAGGCAGCCGCCGCACACGCTGGCCATGGAAGACGAACCGTTGGATTCGGTAATTTCCGATACCACGCGCATGGTGTAGCTGAACTCTTCCGCAGGCGGCAACACCGCCAACAGAGCGCGTTTGGCCAAACGGCCGTGACCGATTTCGCGGCGTTTGGGCGGGCCGACGCGGCCGACTTCGCCGGTGGAATACGGCGGGAAGTTGTAGTGCAGCATAAAGCGGTCGGTGTATTCGCCGCTCAAAGCGTCAATAATTTGCTCGTCGCGTGAAGTGCCGAGTGTCGCCACCGCCAAAGCTTGGGTTTCACCACGGGTAAACAGAGCGGAACCGTGCGTGCGCGGCAACACATTGGTTTGGATATTCAGCGGACGCACGGTGCGGGTGTCGCGGCCGTCAATACGCGGCTGACCGGACAGAATCTGACCGCGCACGACATCGGCTTCCAGTTGTTTAAAAATGCCTTTGATTTCGTTGGCTTTCAGCGTGTCGGTGTCTTCGTTAATCAAGGCGGCTTCTACGGCAGACCATGCTTCAGCGATTTTTGCACCACGCGCTTGTTTTTCGCGGATTTGGAAGGCTGCCTGAACGGTTGCACCGGCCAGTTCTTTCACTTTTGCCACCAGTTCGGCATCGGCTTCGGGGGCTTTCCAATCCCAAACGGCGGGATTGACTTCATCGGCCAATTCGTTGATGGCGCGAATCACGGTTTGCATCTGTTCGTGACCGTACACCACCGCGCCCAACATAATTTCTTCCGACAGAATATCGGCTTCCGATTCCACCATCAGCACGGCCTGTTCGGTACCGGCCACCACCAAATCCAATTTGGAACGGTTTAACTGGGCTTTGGTCGGGTTCAGCACATAAGCGTCGTTCACAAAGCCGACACGCGCCGCACCAATCGGGCCGTTAAACGGTACGCCGCTCAACACCAGCGCAGCAGACGCGCCCAGCATGGCAGGAATATCGGAATCGATTTCGGGGTCAACCGACAACACGGTCGCTACGATTTGGATGTCGTGATAAAAACCTTCGGGGAACAGGGGGCGGATGGGGCGGTCAATCAGGCGGCTGGTTAAAATTTCTTTCTCGCTCTGTTTGCCTTCGCGCTTGAAAAAGCCGCCGGGGATTTTGCCTGCGGCATAGGTGCGTTCAAAGTAATCAACGGTCAGCGGGAAAAAGTCCTGACCGGCTTTAACTTCTTTATTGGCGGTTACCGCCACCAAAACCACGGTGTCGCCCATTGACACTTTAACGGCTGCAGCGGCCTGACGGGCGATTTCGCCGGTTTCAAAGGTGACGGTTTGATTGCCGTATTCAAAGGTTTTACTGAATTTTTGAAACATATCTTTTCCTTAAATAAATGATGTCCCGCCGCTAAAACGCTAATGATGCACACTTTGGCAAAATCCGAATGTGCATGGTTAGGGTTTCAGACGGGCGGGCTGTTTGCATAACTTACACAAACTTGCTGATTTTAACACGTCCGCAAGCGGCGGCGGGATTTTTTCAGGCTGCCTGAACGGGAAATTCAGGCAGCCTAGGGCGTGTCCCTATTTGCTTTGCCAAGCGGTTTTTTGAGTAAAAATCTGCGTATGCAAGGCAAAAATCCGCGTAAGGTTGGACACCTGGCAAGGATTTTTAACGCGGCAGAGGCGGATTTGTGCCAAAAATACCGCCGCATAAGCAAATAGGGACACGCCCTAGAGTTTAGGGCATCAGCATACCGCCGTTTACATGCAAGGTTTGCCCTGTGATGTAACGCGCTTGTTCGGAAGCGAGAAAACACACGGCATCGGCAATATCCTGCGCTTCGCCAAAACGTCCCAGCGCGGTTTGCGCTTCAAACATTTTGCGGGTTTCTTCAGGCAGCACACGGGTCATATCGGTGTCAATAAAACCGGGGGCAACGCAATTAACGGTAATGCCGCGGCTGCCTGCTTCACGCGCCAGCGATTTGGAAAAACCTGCTAAAGCGGCTTTGGCGGCGGCGTAATTGGTTTGACCGGCATTGCCCATGGTGCCGACTACGGACGTGATGGTAATAATGCGTCCTGCGCGTTGCTTCATCATGCCGCGCAACACGGCTTTGCTGGCGCGGAACACGGATTTTAAATTGACGTCCATTACCGCGTCCCAATCTTCTTCTTTCATTCGCATCAAAAGATTGTCGCGGGTAATGCCTGCGTTGTTCACCAAAATATCAATTTTGCCGTATTGCTTTTCCACTTCGGCAATCAGGTTTTCTACTGCGCCGTTTTCGGCGGCGTTTAACACGCGCCCTGCCCCGCCTGCCGCGCTCAAACGCTCGCCGATGGCGGCTGCGCCGTTTTCGGAAGTGGCGGTACCGATAACGGTTGCACCTGCTTGGGCGAGGGTGTCGGCAATGGCTGCGCCGATGCCGCGTGATGCGCCCGTTACAAGGGCGACTTTGCCGTTTAAATCGTAAGACATGGTTTTTCCTTAAATCATTAAAGTACAAAAAATTTCAGGCTGCCTGAAAACTTTTCACAGATTAATAGTGAATAAATTATATTATCTACAGATAAATACTGATATTTTATTCAAAAAATTGAATATTAAAAACTTTTCTAATCTTTAAGCATAAAATGTTGAAACCTGCTGCTCTTGCTCCAATTTTTGATATAGACTCAGGCCACTTTCCCAAAAAATATTTTTTTCCACCTTGCCAATCAGCTCATCCAGCCTCCACTTCACTTGGGAAATATTGCCTTTATACTGCCCCTCTAAATTGTCATAACAATCCATAAAATCTTGATGACCTTTTAAGTAAATCACTAACTCCTCTAATGATATTTTTAAATGAGCGTTAAAGTATTGATGGTCAGCCTCTAATGTGGT
>JAUNOT010000142.1 GCA_030537065.1 Conchiformibius sp. | reverse complement strand
GCAAATCGGCAAACAAAGGGTAATGGTTCATGGTGTGTTCCGTATGCTGGTTTTTGTCTTAGGGTGTGTCCCTATTTGCTTTGCCAAGCGGTTTTTTGAGCAAAAATCTGCCTGTGCAAGGCAAAAATCCGCGCAAGGTTGGACACCTTGCAAGGATTTTTAACGCGGCAGGGGCGGATTTGTGCCAAAAACACCGCCGCATAAGTAAATAGGGGCACGCCCTAATCATACGGGCGCGGCTGCCTGAAAGGGAAAGAATAAGTGTTTCTGTGCAATAGAACAGAAAATTATAGGCACACCCGTTTTATAAGGCGGCAAGCCGTGCGGCTATATGCTTCATAACGATTGATTCTTTCCGCATTTCAGGCTGCCTGTATTAAAGTAGCCGACCTGATTAACCGCTTCAGGCTGCCTGTTTATGTTTCTGCTCAAATCTCCCAACGTACTGCCCGGCTTCGGCCTGAGTTTCGGCATCAGCGTGCTGACTTTGTCGCTGCTGGTGCTGCTGCCGTTTGTGATGCTGCTGCTGACCGTGCAGGACATGGGCTGGCAGGGTTTTTGGGCGGTGGTGGGCGAAGAACGCACTTTGGCGGCGGTGTGGCTGACTTTAAAAACATCGTTTTGGGCGATGCTGACCAATGTGGTGTTCGGCACGCTGACGGCTTGGGTACTGGTGCGCTACCGTTTTTTCGGACGCGGACTGGTCAATGCTTTGGTGGACTTGCCGTTTGCGCTGCCCACGGCGGTAACAGGCGTGGCCTTGGCGACTTTATACGCGCCTAACGGCTGGCTGGGACGCTGGTTTGAACCGCTCGGCATCAAAATCGCGTTTACGCCGTTGGGGATTTGGATTGCGCTGGTGGTGGTGGGGCTGCCGTTTGTGGTGCGTTCGGTGCAGCCGGTGCTGGAAGAATTGTCGCCCGAATATGAAGAAGCGGCGGCGGTGTTGGGAGCGGGACGTTTGACTGTATTCCGCCGCGTGCTGCTGCCGGAAATGCTGCCGGCTTTGGTAACGGGTGCAGGCATGGCGTTTGCGCGGGCAACGGGCGAATACGGTTCGGTAATTTTTATTGCCGGCAATATTCCGATGCAGTCGGAAATTTTGCCTTTGATTATTGCAGGGAAGTTTGAATTGTTTGATGTGGCGGGCGCGGGGGCAGTGTCGCTGTTTATGCTGGGGATTTCGTTTGTGATTTTGCTGTTGCTGAATATTTGGCAATGGCATTTGGGACGGCGCATATAGCTGATTCACTTTAAACCCGTTACGGCGTTGGCTCGCCTTGCCGTACTGTGTGTACTGTCTGCGTCTCGCCGCCTTGTAACGGCTTTAAATAGTTTTTCAGGCAGCCTGAAAGGAAAAATAATGACTCACAGCCCTTTAAGCGAACCGCGTTGGGTACGTTACGCGCTGATTGCCGCCGCGCTGCTGTTTTTAAGCCTGATGCTGGTGGTGCCGTTGATTGCCGTGTTCTGGCACGCTTTGGAACAGGGTTTCAGCCTGTATTGGGCGGCCTTGCGCGATGCCGAAGCCCTGCACGCGGTTAAGCTGACCTTATTGATTGCCGCCATTGTTGTGCCGTTAAACGCGGTGTTTGGTGTGGCGGCAGCGTGGTTGCTGACCCGTTTTGATTTTCGCGGTAAACAGTTGTTTACCACTTTGCTGGACTTGCCCTTTTCCGTGTCGCCGGTGGTGGCGGGGCTGATGTTTGTACTGCTGTTCGGCGCACACAGCGTGTTCGGTGCGTGGTTGGAAGCGCGTGGGATACAGATTATTTTTGCCGTGCCGGGCATGGTGTTGGCAACGCTGTTTGTAACCTTTCCCTTTGTGGCGCGCGAGCTGATTCCGCTGATGCAGGCGCAGGGCGACAGCGAAGAACAGGCCGCGCTGGTGTTGGGCGCAAACGGTTGGCAGATGTTTTGGCGCGTTACCCTGCCCAATATCAAATGGGCGTTGCTGTACGGCCTGATTCTGACCAATGCCCGTGCGATGGGCGAGTTTGGCGCGGTGAGTATGGTGTCGGGGCATATCCGCGGCCAAACCAACACCCTGCCGCTGCAAGTGGAAATTCTGTATAACGAATACAACTTTACCGCCGCCTTTGCCCTGTCCAGCCTGCTGGCCTTGCTGGCCTTGCTGACCCTGCTGCTGCAAAACCTGCTGGCATGGCGGCAGCAAAAACTGCTTGCCGATGCCCGCCGCGAGGGTGTTTAGTGAATTAAATTTGAATTGGGACGAGGCGGCGAGCCGCAGACAGTATAAAAATACGGCAAGGCGAGCCAACGCTGTCCCAATTTAAAGAGAATTCACTACTGAAAGGAAAAACCGCCATGATTCAAATCCAAAACCTCAATAAATCTTTCGGCACGTTCCAAGCCCTGAAAGACATCAACCTAACCGTCCCTGCAGGCAGCCTGACTGCCCTGCTCGGGCCTTCCGGCTGCGGCAAAACCACCCTGCTGCGTATTGTGGCCGGACTGGAACAGGCCGATTCCGGCCAAATCCTGTTTGACGGCGAAGACGTGACCCGCCGCCATGTACGCGAACGTCAAATCGGCTTTATGTTCCAACACTACGCCCTGTTCCGCCATATGAATGTGGCCGAAAATGTCGCCTTCGGTTTGGACGTGCTGCCGCGCAGCCGCCGTCCCGACAAAGCCGCTATTGCCGCCAAAGTGCGCCAACTGCTGGAGCTGGTGCGCTTGGAACACCTTGCCAAAGCCTACCCTGCCCAACTGTCGGGCGGACAACGCCAACGCATCGCCTTGGCACGCGCCCTTGCCACCGAACCGCGTCTGCTGCTGCTGGACGAACCTTTCGGCGCATTGGATGCCAAAGTCCGCAAAGAACTGCGCCAATGGCTGCGCCAAATCCACCACGAATTGGGCATTACCAGCCTACTGGTTACCCACGACCAAGAAGAAGCCTTGGAAATGGCCGATGAAATCGTCGTGATGAACCACGGCATTATTGAACAATCCGGCAGCAGTGAAAGCTTGTACCGACAGCCGAAAAACATTTTCGTCAGCGAATTTCTCGGTGACACCAACACCTTTGACCGCGCCCGCATCGAACGCGGCCAACTGCATATCGGCGGCTACCGCGAAGCCGTACAACACGCGCCGCACCAACGCCAAAACGTTAGCGCCTGCGTACGCCCGCACGAATTGCTGCTTGCCCCTGCCGCCGCCGACAATGCCATCGGCGAAGCCGTAGTACGCGAAATTTATACTGTGGGCGCGGTAGTTCGCATTATTTTGGACAGCCCGCATAGCAGCAAACCCGTACAAGTGATACGCGCCCACGCCGAACAACGCGCCGAACCGGTGGCAGTGGGGCAAACCGTTTGGCTGATACCGCAGGCGGTCAGCATATTCAGGCTGCCTGAAATGGTGGAGTATGTGATTTAAATCTTTTCAGGCTGTCTGAAAAACAAAAAACACCGTTGGATAAACTCCAACGGTGTTTATTTAACGTGAGTTCGGGATAAGAATCCCATAAACATTAAAGGGCAAACGTGTTA
>JAUNOT010000020.1:20999-22252 GCA_030537065.1 Conchiformibius sp. | reverse complement strand
CTTTGCAGACTTTACGCAAGGCAGAGTTCGGTTTTTTCGGGGTGGTGGTGTACACACGGGTGCATACGCCGCGTTTTTGCGGGCAGGCTTCCAGTGCGGGCACTTTGTTCACATAAACGGGCTTTTGACGACCCTTGCGAACCAATTGGTTGATAGTAGGCATATTTTCTTTGTCCTGTTGTTGCAATACGCGTAACCGCACAAGGCGGTTTGATGAAAATACTTGCCGACACCATGCCGACAAGCTTTCTATTATATTACTTTTTTTCAATACGGGTCAATCAGGCGGCGGTTTTCAGGCTGCCTGCACACGGCAGCCGTCTTTAACCGTTTCATACTGCGCTTTAACCGTTTTTTATATCCGCCTGTGTTATGATGGCATCTGCTTTTTTTGGTCAACAAAATCGGAGCGTGTTTATGTATAAGATACTGGTTTTCAGCGCATTGGCTTTGGCCGTGGGCGGCTGCTACTTTATCCAGCCGCAACCGGGCACCAATATCACCGTTCAAACCCCGTCCCAACCTTAAAAAGGATTGTATGATGAAAAAACGTATTGTCCATCTGTGCGCCGCCCTGTTTACAGGCAGCCTGTTGAGCGCCTGCTATGTCGTACCGGCCACGCCCGGCACGCGGGTCGTGCAAACGCCGAATATGTCGCCTGCACCGATTCAGGCACAAGCCACAGTCTTGCATGCCAAGCTGTATCCGACCAATGCTGCGGCGCAACGCTACGGTACGGTTCAAGCCACCGTTACCACCGAGCAAAACGGGCACGGTTCGTTCCGCGCCTTTATTAGCGGTGAAAACTTCAGCGGCGACGCCACCCGCCAACCCGGTTCGCGCAACGGCCGTGCCAACGGCAGCAGCGGCAACGGCCGTTATATCGCCTGCGAATATGAAATGAACTCGGCCAAACTCGGTTCGGGTACTTGCCGCCTGTCGGACGGTGCGCTGTTTTCCATGCACATTCATATGTAAATCTGCAAACGCCAAAATACCGCAGGCTGCCTGAAAGCGTTTCAGGCAGCCTGTTTTAATCTTCACTCACTTTCTCTTCCAAATACGCCTGCACACGGTCTTTGATGGCGAAACGGTCGCCTTCAGGCAGCATCGGTGCGGCGCTGTCGGTGCGAACATTGATTTGACGCAGGCGCAAAATCCGCCACAGGGTCACAAAAAAGTTTACATCGGCAAACGACACCCGTTCCGTGCGCGTATCGCCGTCGTAATAGCGCAGCGCAACCGTCTGTAT
>JAUNOT010000020.1:0-20989 GCA_030537065.1 Conchiformibius sp. | reverse complement strand
TATCGCCGACTCAAACAGCGCGGCTTTCAGCGGCAGCACGCTGCTGCCTGAAGAAGTACGCGCTTCGGGGAAAAAACACACATTACCGCCCGAACGCAGCACGGCGGCAATGGCGGCATTAACGGGGTCGATGTCTTTGCGGTTGCTGCGGTCAATAAACACCGTTCCGGCGTTGGCAATCATGCGGCCGATAAGCGGCCAGCCGCGCAGTTCCTTCATGGCGATAAAACTGCACGGATACAGCGACACCAGCACAAAAATATCCAGCCAAGACACATGGTTGGCCACCAGCAGCGTGCCTTGCGCGGCGGCAGGGGGCGCGTCGTTGCGGACGTGTACGTTCAACACGTTCAGGCAGTCTGCGCCCATCTGCCGCAGCACTTCGCGGCGTTGTTCGGGCGGTATGCGGTCAAGGCGGCGCAGGCGGCGGCCGGTTGCGCCCAGCCACGCCAGCAGCCGCAACAGCCGCACGGCACACAGCCAAATCGGAGTCGGGCGCATAATTTAAATTTCCTGTACGTCGTCGGGCAGGACGTGGTGTTTGCGGATGCTGCGTTTGGCTTTTTCCAAGCGCAGGCTGACGGTTTCGCCCAAACGCAACGCCAGCCCGATGGCGAGAATGTCCACAATCGCCAGTTGCAGCAGGCGCGATACCATCGGCGTGTAGCGGCTGCTGTCTTCCTGCACCACCACCGCCAGCACGCAGTCGGCCAGTTGCGCCAAGGGGCTGTCGCTGCGGGTGATGGCGATGACCTGTGCGCCGTTTTCTTTGGCGATGCTGACCGCGTCCAGCACTTCAATGGACGAGCCGGAATTGGACACCACCACCAGCACGTCCTGCGGGCTGAGTACGGCGGCGGCCATCAGTTGGATATGGGTGTCGGCATAGGCCACAGTGGAAATGCCGAAACGGAAAAATTTATGCTGTGCGTCCTGTGCGACGATGCCGGAGTTGCCCACGCCGTAAAATTCAATGCGGCGGGCGTGGGTGAGCATGGCGATGGCGTTTTCCAATTCGCTTTGGTTGAGCGTGCGCCGTGCGCCAAGCAGGGCGGCAGCGGTGTTGCCCAATACTTTTTCCATTACGTCGCCCATGCTGTCGTCGGTGTTGAGTTCTTCGTGGACATAGGGCAGGCCGGAATGGCTGATGCTGGCCGACAGCGCGAGTTTGAACTCGGGCAGGCCTTTAAAGCCCAAGCTGCGGCAGAAACGGATAACGGTGGGCTGGCTGACGCCGGCGCGTTCGGCAATTTCGGCCACGGCGGCATGGACAAACCATTTGGGTTCGGCAAGGGCGCATTCGGCCACTTTGCTTTCGGCGGCGGACAGGCTGTCAAGCTGTTCGCTGATTTTGGTAAGCATATTTTCTCTTTCTTAAAATTTTTCAGGCTGCCTGCAAATGGTGTTGCAGCAGAAACAGTGCCGCCAGCACGCGGGCATCGCCGAAACGGGGGTCGTTGAGCAGGCGCGGCAGTTCGCTGAGCGGCACGGGAACGGTTTGCAGGGGTTCGGGTTCGTCGCCCTGTAATAGGGACGGGCTGAGGTGTTCGCCGACAAACAGGTGCATCGGCCCGAACATATGGCTGGGGTTGGCATACAGCAGGCGCAGGGGGGTGAGCCGTGCGGCGGTAAAGCCGATTTCTTCCTGCAATTCGCGGCGGGCGGCCTGTTCGGGGCTTTCGCCTGCGTCAATCAGGCCTTTGGGCAGGGTCAGTTCGTAGCGTTCGCTGCCGACGGCGTATTCGCGTATCATCATCAGGCAGCCTTGATGCACGGGCGCAATCATCACGGCAGGGCGGCGAGCGGGGGTAAGCCGTTCGTAGGTGCGTTCCGCGCCGTTGGCAAAGCGCAGGTTGACCGCTTGGATTTGGAAAATGCGGGTTTCGGCGGCGGTGCGTACCGACAGGATTTGAGGTGGGGTTTTTTGGTGGGCGAGATAGTCGGTCATAATCGGCTTTCGGTTGGTGTTTTCAGGCTGCCTGAAAGTTTAGGAACGGTGTTTTTTGTGGGGGACGGCAACATCGCTGCATTTGTAGCGAACCCTATTTTCTTCGGCATCAGTAAACAGCACGGTATTTTGGTCGGGATAAACTTGACGCACACGGAGACCGGTTTTGCTTTTATGCGGCAATCCTACGGCGACATGGGCGCATTGCTTGGCATAACGTGCAGGACGTTGCTTAATCTGCTTGCCGTTTTGGTCAAACAGGTAAACCGTCAAGCCGCGCACCAAAGCAAGCTGTCCCTGCGATGTTGCTTCTTTGTCCCCGTCCCAGTCAGTAGGGGCATCAAATTCAGGCGCAATCACAACTTTGCCCTGTGCATTGGCCGCGCCGAATTTGCTGCCTTTCTGTAAAAGATAAAATTGTTCCTTATCTTCCCAATAGAGCCAATCGTATTCCGCCGCCAATACGCTTTCGAGGTGCTTATTGATTAAGCCGTATAAATTATTTCTTTTTGCTACTGCCAAGCCATTTTTATCATAATTATCAATATATTGATAAGAATAAGGTGCACGCCGCAGGGTTTTGCCCGTGCGGTCAATCAGCAGCCAATCGCCGTTATCGGGATGCTGAATCCATGCCGTACCCGAACTAAAGTTGAGGGCTTGTGCAAATTGCGGCGCAAGCACGATTTTGCCCTGCGTATTCAAATAACCGAAACGGGCGTGCGGATTTTTTTTGCCGTGTTTTTCTAAAGGGTCGGCGGTGTAGACGGCCAAGCCTTCGGAAAAATCGCCAATCGAATAATAACGCGGCTCCAGCAGCAGTTTGCCTGCTTGGTCAGCCAAGCCGTAACGCACACTGTCTTCGCTGTATTTAATGATAATAATCGGTTCTTCTGCCTGTTGCGGCATCACAATACCATCGTATTGCGGCGGCAACACCACTTTGCCGTTGCCGTCAATTACCCCTTGTTTACCGTCTTGGTTAAGGACATTTAGCAATAATCGGCCGTCCTGACTGAATATATCAAATAGGAAAATGTCGGCATAAGTACCAAACGGTACCAACAAACGGTTTTGGCTGTCGGCTAAAGCATATTGGCGCTGTCGGTTACGGACAACGGCGGTGTCTTTATCCACGCAGTAAATTGTTTTGTATTGCTCGGCATATTGCTGTTTGAAACGCTGGCAGGCAGTTTGTTCGGCACGCGCCGCGACGCACGCCAGCAGGCCGCACAGCAGCGCGGCGCCCTTTAACGGAAAACGCATGATTTTATCCTTTGCTGGAAAAGGGTTTCAGTATCCGACAGACGGCGTTTTTTTTCAATCCGAATCAAAAAGGCGGCATTTCAGGCTGCCTGAAACACCGCCGCAGGGCTGTTTTCAGGCAGCCTGATTGGCACGCAGATGATTTTCCAAAGCCACCGCCGCGCCGGTAATGCCCGGATATTTACTTAACACCACATACACGGGAATGGCCGCCAGATACGCATCAAAACGCCCCTTGCTTTCAAAGCGGTTGCGGAACGGCGAATGTTTAAAATAATCAATAAAGCGCGGAATAATGCCGCCGCACAGATACACGCCGCCGCGCGCGCCCAAAGTCAGCGCAAGGTTCGATGCCACCGTGCCGAGCATGGCGCAGAAAATATCCAAAGTCAGGCGGCACAAGGGCGAAGTGCCGCTTAAAGCGCGTTCGCTGATTTCGGCGGGGGTCAGCTTCTGCCGCTTTACGCCTTCGCGTTCGGCCAGCGCGTCATAAATCAGCACCAGCCCCGCGCCGCTTAAAAAGCGTTCCGCCGACACATGGCCGAATTTCTTTTTCGCATACTGCCACACCATTACTTCCGAATCGTCAAACGGCGGAAAACTGGTGTGGCCGCCTTCGCCCGCCAGCGCGACATAACCGGCCGGCGAGGGAATCAGTCCGCTGACGCCCAAGCCCGTGCCGGGGCCGATAACCGCTTTCGGCGCGTTTTCCACCGGTTGCAGGCCGCCGACTTGTACCAAATCTTTATTGGCGGTTTGGGTAATCGCCAAAGCCTGCGCGGTAAAGTCGTTCAACAGCAGCAGCGTGTCCAAGTGCAAGGCCTGACGGGTGGTTTCAATGGAAAACGCCCAATGGTGGTTGGTCATCTGCACCCAGTCGCCGACAATCGGATTGGCAATGGCAAAGGCGGCATGGCTGATTTCAGGCTGGCCGCAACGTTTTAAAAACTCTTTGGCGGCGTCCACAATGGTGTTGTAGTCGGCGCAGGGCAGCACTTCCGCCCGTTCAAAGCTCATCGGTGCGGTTTCCAGCGCAAAACGGGCGTTGGTGCCGCCGATATCGGCCACCAGCCGCGGGAAGGCGGCGGTGTTGTCGGGGGTTTCAGTCGTGGTAGAAGACATGGGGGGAGACCTTTTCGGAGTGGAGGATATGGCTGACGGGGTATTGCGCCTGCACGGCGGCGGCCGCCTGACGGTATACCGCCAGTTTGTCGGCACCGGCAATCGCCAGATACACGTTGCGGCTGCGGCACAAGGCAGGCAGGGTCAGGGTCAGGCGTTCGTGCGGCGCGGTAACGGGGCTGGTGTGCGCCAAGGGCGGGGCGTTGTCGGCAAGGGCGGCGGCCAGTTGCGGCGCTTGCGGAAACAGGCTGGCGGTGTGGCCGTCCGCGCCCATGCCCAACACCAGCACATCAGGCTGGCGGTGGTGGCGCAGGGCAAAATCCAAGACGGCGGCGGTGTCGTTCAGGCTGCCTGCGTTTTCGTCAATCAAGGGCAGCCAACGGGCGGCGGCGGCGCGTTCCTGCAACAGGTGTTGGCGTACCAAAGCGGTGTTGCTGTCGGGGTGGCCGACGGGGACGATGCGCTCGTCCGCCAGCGTGATATTCACCCGCGCCCAGTCCAAATCGGTTTGGCGCAGGGCGTGGAAAAAGGCCACGGGCGAACGGCCGCCGGATACGGCCAAAGTGGCTTCGGGCTGCTGTGCCAGCACGTCGCGCAGGCTGCCTGAAACGGCATCGGCCAATGCGGCGGCGGCGGCAGGGGCATCGGCAAAGGTGTGAAACACGGTCATGGTTTAATCCTGTTCTTCCAGCCAACGGTCGCCGTTGGCGGCCAATAAGGCGCGTGCGGCTTCGGGACCCCAGCTGCCGGCCGGATAGGCATGTGGGGCGGGACAGTCGGCTTGCTGCCAGTAGTCCAAAATCGGCATCACCCACGCCCAAGCGGCTTCCAGTTCGTCGCGGCGGTTAAACAGCGCCAAACGGCCGTCTATCACTTCACGCAGCAGCCGTTCATAGGCTTCGATATGCCGTTCGTGGGCGGCCGCACCCAAGTCCAACACCATTTCCGCACTTTCGGCAGGGCGGTTGCCGCCGTCGGGCTGTACCGCCACGCTCAAACACAGGGCGGACTGCGGTTGCAGGCGGATAATCAGGCGTTGGGCGCGGCTGCCGAAGGGATTGTCGGGTTGTTCGCGGAAGTTGAGTACGATTTCGGCGGTTTTGGCGGCCAAGCGTTTGCCGGTACGCAGGTAAAACGGTACGCCTGCCCAGCGCGGGTTGTCAATGCGTGCGGACACGGCAACATAGGTTTCGGTGCGGCTGTCGGCAGGGACGTTGTGTTCTTCGGTGTAGCCGTTCAGGCTGCCTGAAGCGGTGTATTGGCCGCGCACGACTTGTTGCGCGACATTATTCAGCGGCTGAAGTGCTTGCAACAGCTTGAGTTTTTCATCGCGCACGGCATCGGCGTCCAGCGAAGCAGGGCGTTCCATTGCCGCCAGACACAGCATTTGCAGCATATGGTTTTGCAGCATATCGCGCAATGCGCCCGTACCGTCGTAAAACTCGCCGCGTTCTTCTACGCCCAAGGTTTCGGCCACGGTAATTTGTACGGAACGGACAAAGTCTTTGTTCCACACCGCGCTCAAGACGGGATTGGCAAAGCGCAGGGGTAGCAGGTTTTGCAGGGCGGTTTTGCCCAAATAGTGGTCGATGCGGTAGATTTGTTCTTCGCGGAAAAAACGGGCGACATCGTGGTTAATGGCCTGCGAGGAGGCCAAATCCGTGCCGAGCGGTTTTTCCAACACAATGCGGACACGGCTGCCGTTCAAACCGGCGGCGGCAAGGTTTTCGCAGGCGGTAGCAAAAAACTTGGGCGCGGTGGAAAGGTAAACAATGGTATCGGCATCGCGGCGGACGTGTTGCGCCAAGGTGTGAAAGGCGGCGGCATCGTTTACATCAACCACCATATAGTCAATGCGTTGCAAAAACACCGCCCATTGTTGCGCGTCAAAATCGTCTTTCAGGTGAATGCGGGCATCGCTTTCCACTTTGGCGAGAAATTCGTCGCGGCTCAAGCGGCTGCGGCTGACACCGAGAATGCGGCCGTCGGGATGCAGCAAACCGGCGGCGTGGGCGCGGTAAAGGTTGGGCAGCAGTTTGCGCATCGACAAATCGCCGGTTGCGCCAAACAGGACAAGGTCAAAATCGTTGAGGGACATACGGGGGATTCCTTGATAGTAAACAGAAAAAGTTTTTCAGGCTGCCTGAAAACAGTGTGGCGGCATAAACCGTAGCAATCCTACACATTTAACCCTGCTTTGTCCACGCCCGCCCATATCACACACAGGGGTTCACCAACAGTCTGTAATTAAGTTACAATGGCGCATCACCGTCAAACCCAATCAGAATAGGACACATCATGACCACACCCCTTCACCCCACCTTAAGCCGTGTTACCGAACGCATTATGGAGCGCAGCCGCCCCACCCGCAACGCCTATTTGCAGCGCATCCGCGCTTTAAGCGAACGCGGTCACCCCGAACGCGCCCATTTGGCGTGTTCCAACTTGGCGCACGGCTACGCTGCCATGCCCAAAACCATTCAAATTCAAATGCAGCAAAACAGCGTACCGAACTTGGGCATGATTAGCGCGTACAACGACATGGTGTCGGCGCACCAGCCGTTTAAAGATTTCCCCGACTGGATTAAAGACGAAGCGCAAAAACACGGCGGCACCGCGCAGGTAGCAGGCGGTACGCCCGCCATGTGCGACGGCATTACCCAAGGCTATGAAGGCATGGAACTGTCGCTGTTTTCGCGCGATGTGATTGCCATGAGTACCGCGATTGGTTTGTCGCATCAAATGTTTGACGGCGCACTGTATTTCGGCGTGTGCGACAAAATCGTTCCGGGTTTGATGATTGGCGCGTTAAGCTGCGGACATTTACCGGGCATATTCGTACCCGCAGGTCCGATGACAAGCGGCATTGCCAACAAAGAAAAAGCGCGTACCCGCCAATTATTCGCCGAAGGCAAAGTGGGGCGCGACGAATTGCTGAAAAGCGAAATGGCGTCCTACCACAGCCCCGGTACATGCACCTTTTACGGCACGGCGAATTCCAATCAAATGATGATGGAAATGATGGGCGTGCATCTGCCAGCCGCTGCCTTTTTCAACCCCAACACGCCCATGCGCGAAGCCCTCACCCGCCACGCCGCCGCTCATCTGATTGAACGCATTAAAAACGGCACGGCGCAGCCTTTGGGCGAAATGTTAAGCGAAAAATCCTTTGTCAATGCCGTAATCGGCTTGATGGCAACGGGCGGTTCCACCAATCACACCATGCACTTGGTGGCGATGGCACGCGCCGCAGGCATTATTTTGAATTGGAACGACTTTGACGAAATCTCGTCCGTGATTCCCCTGCTGATTCGCGTCTATCCCAACGGTCAGGCAGATGTGAACCATTTTGCCGCAGCAGGCGGTTTGCCGTTTGTGATTCGAGAGTTGCGCGACAACGGCTTGTTGCATGATGATGTGGATACCGTTATAGGACACGGTATGCAGCCTTATACCCAAGAGCCGTTCCTGCTTTCAGGCAGCCTGAAATGGCAAGACGCGGTTGCCGAAAGCCGCGATGAAGACATTATCCGCCCCGTTGCCCGTGCCTTTTCGCCCGACGGCGGTTTGCGCCTGATGAAAGGCAATATCGGACGCGGCGTGATTAAAGTGTCGTCCATGCGCCCCGAAAGTTTTGTCATTGAAGCGCCTGCCATTGTGTTTGACGACCAAAAAGACGTGTTGGCGGCGTTTGAGCGTGGCGAACTGGAACGCGATTTTGTCTGCGTGGTGCGTTTTCAAGGACCACGCGCCAACGGTATGCCCGAACTGCACAAACTCACGCCGCCTTTGGGCATTTTGCAGGACAAGGGCTTTAAAGTAGCATTGGTTACCGACGGACGGATGTCGGGCGCATCGGGCAAGGTGGCAGCGGCGATTCACATGTCGCCCGAAGCCCTTAACGGCGGCGGCATTGGCAAAATCCGCACGGGCGACTTAATCCGCTTTAATGCCAAAACAGGCGAACTGACTGCGCTGGTGGACGAAGCCGAATGGCATGCGCGTGATATTCCCCAACCCGATTTAAGCCGCAATGCTTACGGCTTCGGACGCGAACTGTTTGCCGGTTTCCGCGCCCAAGCAGGCAGCGCGGAAACGGGGGCAATGAGTTTTGGCGGCGAGTTTGCTTAATCTGTTCCGTCCAATAAGGGCAGCAAACCACCGCGCTGATGCAGCGCATACAAATCGGTAAAACCGCCCACATGGGTTTCGCCGATAAAAATCTGCGGCACGGTACGCTGTCCGGTAGCGTGCTGCATTTGGGCAAAACGTTCCGGCTCGGCATCGGCGGAAACTTCTTCTATGTTTTCCACGCCCACTTGTTTTAACAGGCGTTTGGCCATCAGGCAGTAGGGGCAGTAGCTGCCGGTGTACATCACGACGTGCTTCATGATTATTCCTTGCAAAAGGACGGATTATAGCAGCGCACTTTCAGGCTGCCTGAAAAACACCGCACGGCGCAAACCGTGCGGTGTTGTGTTTACTGCTTCTGACTTTTCACAATGCTCATGCCCGCCGACACCAGCGCACCCAAATCCGCTACATTGGCCGGCATAATCAAAGTATTGTTTTCTTTGGCCAGTTTACCGAAGGCTTCCACATATTGTTCCGCCACTTTCAAATTAACCGCCTCGCTGCCGCCCGGCTCTTGAATCGCCGCCGCAATGGTGCGGATGGCGTCCGCGCTGGCCTGTGCCACCAAACGCAAGGCTTGCGCTTCACCTTCGGCGCGGTTGATTTGCGCCACTTTTTCGCCTTGCGAAGCGTTTACCGCCGCCTGCGCTTCACCTTCGGATTTTTTGATTTCCGCTTCACGCTCACCCGTTGCCAAATTGATTTGCTCGATTTTCAAGCCTTCAGACTGGGCAATCCGCGCCCGTTTGTCGCGCTCGGCGGTAATTTGCGCCTGCATGGCACGCAGAATTTCTTGCGGCGGCACCAAATCTTTGATTTCATAGCGCAACACTTTTACACCCCACGACACCGCCGCCTCGTCCAAAGCCGCCACCACGGTGCGGTTAATGTCGTCGCGCTCCTCAAAGGTTTTGTCTAATTCCATGCGGCCGATAACCGAACGCAGCGTGGTTTGCGCCAGTTGCGTAATCGCCAAAATATAGTTGCTCGAACCGTAAGAGGCGCGTTTGGCATCGGTTACTTGAAAATACAAAATCCCGTCCACCGTCAGCTGCGTATTATCGCGGGTAATACACACTTGGCTGGGCACGTCCAAAGGAATTTCCTTCAGCGAATGGCGGTAGGCAATGCGGTCAAGAAACGGCACGATAATCTTTAAACCCGGCTCCAGCGTGGCGTGGTATTTACCCAAACGCTCCACAATATAGGCTTCCTGCTGTTGCACCACCACAAAAGATTTGAAACCGAGAATGATAATGACGGCAAAAATAATCAACGATAAATACATGGCTTTCTCCAAGTGAGTGACAATAACGCAGCGTTTCAGGCTGCCTGAAAAATTAAATCTGTTCCAACAACAACACAATCCCGTCCTTACCGACAATTTTGGCACGGCCACCCGCCTGCGCCGCCGCCCCGTCGGTAAAACGCGCCTCCCACAACGTGCCGCGATACAGCACGCGCCACAGGCCACCGCCCAAATCCTGTTCCAGCAACACCGTTTCGCCCACATCCAAATCATTGGCCGCAGGCGGCGTTTTCGGGGCGCGCCGCCGCCAACGGTACACCGCCGCCACGCCCGCCAGCGACAACAGCGATGCCGTCCACCACGGCGCGGTAGTGTCCGCACCGAATAGCGCCGCCGCCAAGGCACCGCCGACCAAGGCCAGCGACAGCACCAACAGATACACCGTCCCCAGAAACATTTCCGCCGCAAACAGCAATGCCGCAGCCGCCAGCCAGTAAGTCATAGCCTTTCCTTTATCAACACAATAAATTATTCTGATAACAGCCCGAATGTACTGAAAAACCGCAGCTTTGGCAAGCAAAAAACGCCCTGTCCGACAGATTGTCGTCAGGGCGCGGCAGCCAACGCAAAAATACGCAAATTTTCTCTTTAATCGTTTGAATATTTGATAGAATTTTGATGATTTTATGCCTGCCGTTTCAGGCAGCCCGTCCCAGCGTTACGCGCTCGTGTCCGGCCAAATCGGGCAGCGTTTCCACCGCTTCAAAACCGTTTTGATGCAACAGGGCGCGTACCGCCGCCGCCTGATTCCAACCATGCTCAAACAACAGCCAGCCGCCCTGCTGCAAAAACTGCCGCGCACCGGCGGTAATTGTCCGATAAGCCGTTAAACCGTCGGCAAAATCGCTTAAGGCGTGCGGCGGCTCAAAACGCAAATCACCCTGCGTCAGATGCACATCGCCCGCTTCAATATACGGCGGATTGGACAACAGCATATCCATGCGGCCGCTTGGCGGCGGCTGCACGTCCAGCCACGAGCCTTGCGCCCAAGTAATGTCCGCGCCCAAAACGGCAGCGTTTTCGCGTGCCACCGCCAAGGCATCGCTGCTGATGTCGCTGGCCAACACGCAGGCATCGGGGCGTTCCAGCTTTAGCGACACCGCCAAAATGCCGCTGCCCGTGCCCAAATCCCACGCACGGCCGTTTTCAGGCAGCCTGTCAAGCGCGGCTTCCAACAGATGTTCGGTTTCGGGGCGCGGAATCAGCACAGCCGGCGACACTTTAAAATCGCGCCCGTAAAAACCGCGCCAACCGAGAATATAGGCCATCGGTTCACCGGCCAAACGTCTGGCCTGCGCCTGTTTGAATGCTTCCATTTGCGGCGGCGGCAGGATTTCATCGTCGCGACCGAGCCAAGCAGCGGCACTGCGTCCGCTGACGTGTTCCAGCAACAAACGTGCTTCGCGGCGCGGCAGGGGACTGTGTTGTAATAAATCGGCAACAGTATCGTTCATATCTTTAGGCTCTACTCGGTGGACGGTTGCCCTGCCGTAGCGGCTGTGGCAACATACGCGGCTGCCTGAAAACAGGCAGCCGTGTTATAAGCTGATTCTATTCGGCAAGGCGATGCCGATGCGGTAACGATTTTAAAGTGGATTAGCGATATTTTCGGGAACAAGTCGTGTACACATATTCTGCGGCCGAACCGGCTGCTTTCAATCAAGGTCAATGCGCGGGCGTACAAATCGGCGCAGACGGCGGCATACAGATTTTCCAAGGCAGCAGCACGGCGGTCTATATCCGTAATCTGGCGACGGCGGTACAGGGCGGCGATGCCGAAGGCGCGGGCGCACCCGAACAAAGCAGCATACCGGCCAAACCCTTGGGGGTAAACCCGTTTGACCCGCCCAAAGGCGAACCGGCCGACATTGCCGCGCTGCTGCCCTTTCCGCAACTGGACGCGATACTGCGTTATAGCCACAGCGACGTGTTTGACGATCCCGATTTGGACACCCTGCTGCGTGCCGACAAACAGTTTGCCCTAGATTTTTCAGGCAGCCGCTTCAGCTACGACCACGACCCGTTTGACGAAGACGATTATCCCGACGACAAATGGCAAACCTCGTCGGGGCGCAACGAAATCCTGCTGAAAACCGTTTGGGGCGTATACGGCTACTACCGCCGCAGTCAAAAAGACGCTTGGGTGCTGAATCTAAAAACCGACAGCCGCAGCGCCGCGTTCTATCGGGAAACCATGTTTTTCTAAATGATGCCAATCAAAAAAATGCCCGGGGTCGGTTTTACGGGCGGGGGCGATGTCCTGATGACCGCATACCGCCTCAATCGGATAAGCGGTACACAAATCCTTCAGCAAAGCCGTTAAAGCCCGATACTGATGCGCGGTAAACGGCTCAAAATCACACCCTTCCAGCTCAATCCCCACCGAAAAACGGTTGCAGCCCGTTTCCCCGCGAAACGCCGACACCCCCGCATGGTAAGCCGTTTCGTCGCACGACACAAACTGCATCACCCTGCCGCCGCGTTCAATCACAAAATGCGCCGACACGCGCAAATTGACCAGCTGCCTGAAAAACGGATGCGCCTGCGGGTCAATGCGGTTGGTAAACAAACGTTCCACCGCATCACCGCCGTATTCAAACGGCGGCAGCGAAATATTGTGCAACACCACCAGCCGCACCGTTTCCCCGTGCGGACGTGGCTCGCGGTTGGGCGAGTCTTTTTGCACGGCGGGCAGCCACCTGCCGTTTTGCCAGCAGCTTTGCATAAACGGTTTCCTTTGCTTCAGAAAGCCGTTATATTAGTTCCGTTCAAGCCGTCCGACAACAAACCCGACCGAAAACCATGCCGCTTATTCTTTACCACAACGCACGGTGCAGCAAATCCCGCGCCGCCTACGATTGGCTGACTAGCCAATCCCTTCCTTTTGAAACCATTGATTATCTGCAAAACCCGCCTACATTAAACACGCTGCGTACTTTGGCGGCACAACTGGGCTGCACCTCGCCGCGCCAAATGATGCGTACCGCCGACAGCCTGTTTACCGAACTGGGCTTGGATACGGCCGATGATGAAGCACTGTTTGCCGCTTTGGCCACCCATCCGCAGCTTTTACAACGCCCGATTGCCGTTTCAGGCAGCCGCGCCGTTATCGGCCGCCCTTTGGCACACCTTCAACAATTTATTCAGGAACATTATGCTGAATCCGCAACAACCTTTACAAATTGACGGCCCCGTCGGCCTGCTGGAAACCCTCTACCTGCCCGCCGAAGGCACGCCCTACGGCGTGGCGGTGGTAAACCACCCCAACCCCCTGCAAGGCGGCACTTTTACCAATAAAGTGGTACAAACCACCGCCAAAACCCTATGCAAAATGGGCTTTCACTGCTACCTGCCCAATTTGCGCGGCACCGGCAACAGCGCCGGCAGCCACGATTACGGGCGCGGCGAAAGCGAAGACTGTGCCGCCGTTGCCGCCTTTGCCCGCAGCCGCCATCCCGATGCGCCGCGTCTGGCTTTGGCGGGTTTTTCATTCGGCGGCTATGTGGCGGTCAAAACGGCGGCGCAACTGCCGCCCGACTTGCTGCTGCTGGTCGGAGCGGCACTCGGTCATTACCCCGACCCGGCCCCGCCCGTCCCTCATCCCGAGCGCACCCTGCTGATTCACGGCGCGGAAGACGAAGTGGTTGCCCTGTCCAAACCCCTATCATGGGCGGCAGCACAAAACCTGCCGGTGGTGGTACTGCCCGAATGTTCGCATTTTTTCCACGGCAAACTAATTGTTTTGCGTGATACGCTCAACCGCTTTGTACCGCCCATGCTGAAATAATTTCAGGCTGCCTGAAAACCGTTTCAGGCAGCCTGCAAGCGCAGCAATTAAGCACGCGCCAAAGCATTGTGTTCGTCAATATCCAAAGCGTCCCAAGGATAATTAATCCACCAGTCTTCCACTTCCATACCGGCAAAATAATCGGTATTTTCAGGCAGCGTGTCCCGTTTCGGCTTCAGCTTATTGTGCAATACCGCCACGCCGATGCGGCCGAAGCCCGCTTTTTCCAGCTCGCGCAACACAAAACCCATGGTTACGCGGCTGTCGTCCACCTCGTCCACCACCAGAATATTTTTACCGGCAATTTCCTGCGGAATCGGGTCAAGCCACTGGATTTTACGGATTTCATTGGCTGTTTCGCCACAGGTTTCATTCAAATAATAAGCCGTCGTTACCGTATAAATCGGAATATCCAAAAAACTGCGTAACATCCGCGCCGGAATAAAACCGCCGCCGCCGATGGCAATCATCGCGTCATAGCGCACACCCGCACGGCTGATGCCTTCGGCAATAGATTTTACCGTTTTATGAATATCATCATAGGTATACCAAATTTTTTTAACCATCTTCCTGTCCTACGCAAAAAGCCGGCAGATGCGCGCGATGCGCGGCCGCCGGCTGAAGGTATGCCGTAAACGAATTACTCGCCCTGTGCCTTGGCCACTTTACGGCCGCGATACATACCGTTGGGGGAAATGTGGTGCGGACGGTGAACCTCACCTGTGGCTTTATCCACAGACAGAGCGGGAGCGGACAAAGCATCGTGTGAACGGTGCATGCCGCGACGGGACGGGGATTTTTTATTTTGCTGAACAGCCATTTGAAGCTCCTGAAATTTTAAGGAAAACAGAAATAATGCAGTTAATCCGCAACCGGTTTTTTCAAATCCGCCAACACGGCGAAAGGATTGGGTTTGTCCGACACGACACTACGTTCCGCCGCACCGCAATGCTCATGTTTGGGCGAAAACGGCAACGCCATCAGGATTTGGTCTTCCAGCAGCTCCGTCACGTCCAACTCGGACGGACAAAGCATGCCTTCTAATTCCTCATCCGCCAACATGGCGCGGTCTAAAGCCGCTTCATCATCAAACAAAACGATGCGTACGTTTTCGTCCAGACGGAAATCCACAGGCTGCAGGCAGCGCTGGCAGTAAAGTGGCAGCAGGCCGGAAAGCGTCAAATCCAGAAACCGCCGCTGCTGCCTGTCGCGGCCGCCGCGCAGGCTGTAAACCGTTTGCGCATCCAAATCGGCCATATCGGGCGAATGCACCCTGCCGTCCAAGTCTTTCAGGGCAACACGCCCCTGCAAAACCTGCCGGTTGTCGGCAAATGCCTGCGGCTCAATCAAAACGCGCTCAAACATAACCGGTGGGAATAACTGATAAACGGACTATGATATAATTGCAAGCCTTTACGGTCAAGGGTTTTACGAAAAAGTTTCGGCTGCCTGAAAGGATTTTAATATGGATACCCGCCTGATTTTGGCTTCTTCATCGCCGTTTCGGCGGCAACAGTTAAGCAATCTGGGGCTGCACTTTAGTGCCGTATCGCCCGATTTTGACGAAACGCCGCTTGCAGGGGAAACGCCCGCCCAAACCGCCGCCCGTCTGGCCGAAGGCAAAGCGCGTTCGCTGGCGGCACGCTTTAACCGCCATTTGATTATCGGTGCCGACCAAGTGGCGTTTTGCGGCGGCAGGCAGCTTGGCAAACCGATGGATACAAAACGGGCGCGGCAGATGCTGGCCGAGCAGTCGGGGCAGGAAATTGTGTTTTACAGCGCGGTGTGTCTGCTAAACAGCGTTTCAGGCAGCCTGCAAACGCATGTGGATAAAACGGTGGTCAAAATGCGTTCTCTGTCGGCGGCACAAATAGACACTTATCTGACGCGCGAACCGGACGCGGTTTACTGCGCCGGTGCGGCCAAAAGCGAAGCGCTGGGCGCGGCCTTGTTGGAACGAATTGACAGCAGCGACCCCAACGCCCTTATCGGCCTGCCCGTTTTCAGGCTGTTGGACTTTCTCGCGGCGGAAGGCATTGATGTTTTGCAGGCTGCCTGAAACGTAAAAAATGTATGGTTTTCGTAAAAAATCTTTTACAATCACCCGTTCCCACATAAAAAGAAAAGGACGAAACCATGCAACGCCGCGATTTCCTCAAATTGGGCGCCATCAGTTTGGCTGCCCTACACTTCCCGCAATTTGCCGCTGCCCAACCCGCCGTCAAACTGCCCAAACATTTGCAGGGCAACCCCCTGTTGGACTTTTCCGGCCTGCCGCGTTTTGCCGCCATCCGCCCCGAACACATCAATCCCGCCATTGACTTTTTACTGGCCGAATACCGCCGCGCTACCGAGCGGCTGACCGCACAAAAATCCCCGACATGGGAAAACTTCTACCTGCCCTTGGCCGACACCGGCGACCGTTTCAGCCGTGCATGGGGCGTGGTCAGCCATCTGCACGCGGTGCAAAATACCGAAGCCCTGCGTAAAGCCCATGAAGCCGCCCAAACCAAAGTCAGCGCATTCCAAACCTGGTACGGCCTGCACAAAGGACTGTACCGCAGTTTCCAAGCCCTCAAAAACAGCCCCGATTTTGCCGGCTACGACACCGCCCGCAAAAAAGCAGTGGAAGACGCCCTGCTGGATTTCCGCCTGTCGGGTATCGCACTACCCCCGGCACAACAAAAAATTTATGCCCGCATCAATGCCCGTTTGAGCGAGTTGAGTACCCGCTTTGACAACAACCTGCTGGATGCGGGTATGGCATGGGAAAAAATCCTGCCCCGCACCGAAGATTTGGCCGGCTTGCCGCCGCTTGCTTTAGAAGCAGCAAAAGATGCCGCCAAAAGCCGCAAGAAAAAAGGTTACCGCCTGACTCTGGACTATCCGAGTTATGCCGCCGTCATCACCTATGCCGACAACCCCGAACTGCGCCGCGAAATCTACACCGCCTACACCACCCGCGCTTCCGACCAAGGCAAGCATCCCGCCAAATGGGACAACAGCGCGGTTATTGACGAAATCCTGCGCCTGCGCCGCCGTCTGGCCAAACTGCTCGGCTTTAAAACCTATGCCGACTACGCACTGGTTACCCGCATGGCGGAAAGCCCCGAACAGGTTTTCCAATTTTTGGAAGACATCTTAAAACGCGTCCGCCCGCAGGCGCAGCGCGAGCTGGCCGAACTGGAACAATACGCCGGTAAAAAACTGAATTATTGGGATTTATCCTACTACGCCGAAAAACTTAAAGCAGAACGCTATTCGGTTAATAACGAAATGCTGCGGCCGTATTTCCCCGCCCCCAAAGTCCTTTCCGGCCTGTTTGAAGTGTCCAAACGCCTGTTCGGCTTGGATATCCGCGAGAAAAAAGGCGTGGAAGTATGGAATAAGGAGGTGCGCTTTTTTGAACTGTTTGACAGCAAAAACCAACATATCGCTTCGTTTTATCTGGATTTGTATGCCCGTGAACACAAACGCGGCGGCGCATGGATGGACAGCGCCATTGAACGGCGCAGACTGCCTGACGGCAGCATTCAAAAACCGGTTGCCTATCTGGTGCTGAACTGCCGCGCCCCCGCCGAAGGCAAACCCGCCCTGCTCGAACATGACGACGTCACCACCCTGTTCCACGAATTTGGACACGGCCTGCACCATATGCTGACCAAAATAGACGTGGCCGCCGTTTCCGGCATTAACGGCGTACCGTGGGACGCGGTGGAATTTCCCAGTCAGATGCTGGAAGGCTGGACGTGGGACAAAACCGCGCTGAAGCTGATTTCCGGCCACTACGAAAGCGGCGAACCTCTGCCCGACGCATGGCTGGACAAAATGCTGGCGGCCAAAAACTTTCAGGCAGCCCGCGCCATTGTGCGCCAACTGGAATTTGCCCTGCTCGATTTCCGCCTGCACGACGGCAGCCGTTCCGGCGAAACTGGTTTCCTGCGCGATACCGTCCGCGATATTGCCGCCAAGGTATCTGTGATGCCCGAACCCGACTTCACCCGCCGCAGCCATTCGTTTGCACATATTTTCAGCGGCGGTTATGCGGCAGGTTACTACAGCTACCTGTGGGCGGAAGTGCTGGCGGCCGATGCGTTTTCGCGCTTTGAAGCAGACGGCATTTTCAACCGCGCCACCGGTCAGGCGTTTGTGGACAATTTCCTGTCGCAGGGCGGCTCGCGTCCGCCCATGGAAATGTTTAAAGCGTTTATGGGACGCGCACCCGAAACCGATGCGCTGTTAAAACAACGCGGTATCGGCAGCTAACAGCGGGGTTGACACAATGGCGCAATTGGCAGAAACAGAAAAAAATGTTTTAATGATTGTTTTATCTGCCAACCCACCTATCATTATGAATAAGTACCTTATCTCTATAACGGCCGCCATCTTATTGGCGGCCTGTTCTGAATCCGAACCGGAAAAACCCACTGCCCCGCCACCCGCTGCCAAAGCCTCCAAACCGGCCGCCGCCCCATCCGGCTACCGCCCTAATCCGGCTTGGCCGACCCACTTGGTGGGTTCGGAATTAAGCTACCCGCCGTTTGAATTTAAAGACAAACTCGGCCAACCCACCGGTTTTGAAGTGGAATTACTGCAAGCCATTGCCCAAAAAGAACAATTTAATGTCCAATTTTTAGACCACAAACGGGGTCAGGCCGCAGAAACGTTAAACCGCAGCCAATTTTCTATTTGGGCTTCCGCCCTGTCGCACACACCCGAACGTGTGGCGGCAATGGACTTAAGCCACCCGTTTTTAGACATCAAAATGGTGGTGGCATTGGCCGACAATGAAGAAAATGACAATATTAAAAGTTTAAATGATTTAAAAGGTAAAAAAATTGCCATCAGCAGCGAAAGCAGCAAATCTTTTGCAGATTTTGCTTCTTCGCTTACCGGCTCATCCGACAATATCCTCCGTGCCGGTTCGTTTTATCTGGCCATGCGTGAAGCACATGTCGGCAAGGCATCCGGCCTGATTATTGACAGCCGTGTACTGGCCTATCTGCGTTTGCATAATCCGGCCATGCCTTTCCGCGAACTGCCTCTGCCCGACACCCGCAAAGATTTGGTTTTTGCGGTTAAAAAAGGCAACCGCGAGCTGCTGGACAAAATCAACCGCGGTTTGGATAAAGTTAAAGCCGACGGCACTTACGACAAGCTGGTACAAAAATGGTTCGGCAAAGAATAGGCATCCGCGTTTCAGGCAGCCTGAAAACCGTTAAAATACCGCCCTTTTAAGGAATAGTTATGAACAACCGCAACGAACAGCTTTTCCAACGCGCCAAAGCCGTGATTCCGGGCGGCGTCAATTCACCCGTACGCGCTTTCGGCAGCGTGGGCGGCACACCGCGCTTTATCCGCAAAGCCGAAGGCGCGTTTGTGTGGGACGAAAACGGTCAGCGTTATATTGATTATGTCGGCTCGTGGGGTCCCGCCATTGTCGGCCACGCCCACCCCGAAGTTTTGGAAGCGGTGCGCGAAGCGGCGGCAGGCGGACTGTCGTTCGGTGCGCCCACCGAAGCGGAAATCGTAATGGCGGAAACCATTGCCGCCCTGCTGCCGAGTGTGGAACGCGTGCGCTTGGTCAGCTCCGGCACCGAAGCCACCATGTCCGCCATCCGTCTGGCACGCGGCTACACCGGCCGCGACAAAATCGTTAAATTTGAAGGCTGCTACCACGGCCATTCCGACAGCCTGCTGGTGAAAGCCGGCAGCGGACTGCTGACTTTCGGCAATCCCAGTTCCGCCGGCGTACCGGCCGATTTTACCCGTCACACCGCCGTACTGCCCTACAACGACACCGCCGCGCTGGAAGCGTATTTTGCCGAATCGGGCAGCAAAACCGCCTGCGTGATTGTTGAACCGGTGGCGGGCAATATGAATTTGGTCAAACCGTCGGCCGAATTTGTCCGCAGCCTGCGCCGCCTGACCGCCGAGCACGGCGCGGTGCTGATTTACGATGAAGTGATGACCGGCTTCCGCGTTGCTTTGGGCGGAGCGCAGTCGTTGCACGGCATCACGCCCGACCTGACCACCATGGGCAAAATTATCGGCGGCGGTATGCCCTTGGCAGCATTCGGCGGCAAACGCGAAATTATGGACTGCATTTCGCCTTTGGGCGGCGTGTATCAGGCCGGTACGCTGTCGGGCAACCCTGTGGCGGTGGCGGCCGGTTTGAAAACGCTGGAAATCATCCGCCGCGCCGGTTTTTACGAAAACCTAAGCGCACAAACCGAACGTTTGGTGCAGGGCTTGCTTCAGGCAGCCGCGCAACAGGGCGTTACTTTCTGCGCCGACAGCATCGGCGGTATGTTCGGCCTGTATTTTGCCGAGCGCGTACCGCAAGGCTATGCCGATATGCAGGCGTCCGACACCGAAGCCTTCAAACGCTTTTTCCACGGCATGCTGGAACGCGGCATCGCTTTCGGCCCGTCCGCCTACGAAGCCTGCTTTATGTCGGCGGCACACACGCCCGAGCTGATTGACGAAACGGTGGCAGCCGCCCAAGCGGTGTTTGTCCAAATGGCGTAAAACAAAAACCTGCCCGTTGTAACGGGCAGGTTTTTTCAGGCAGTCTGCCTGTTACCGCATGACGGTATAATACAACACTTTACTACCCTGTTCAGAAACAGACAAACCGCCCAAAGTGCCGTTACTGGTCTGTTTGAACGGTATGAACCCAGTATGTAAAAATAAAATTCGGCTTGTCCTATTGTTTTCAAGAGGGATTTTATTGATAATCCCGATTATTTCCCATTGTTTCGGAGTCAGGCGTTATGGCAAACCATATCCTACAAATTACCCATCATCAACAAACGCGGGGCATTCCCATTAAAGGAAAAGGCTCGGCATTAAAAATTCAGGTTACCGACCAAAGTACTTATCAAATTTTTGACGCAGAAGGAAAATTATTGGCCAATCCGGAAGTCAAGCAGGCCGGTTCGGATTTGTGGGTGTATTTGGATCGCGCAGCCACCGGCCAACCCGATTTGATTTTACAGGATTATTTGCAGCATTATCCGGTTACAGAGTTATCGCAGTTGCAGCGTATGTACACCACTTTTGCCACATCATCAGTGTCGGGCGCTTCAATGGAGCTGGCTCCGCCTTTAGCACCGGTATTACAGTCTGCCGTCGTATTGCCGAAAGCAGCCACCGTGGCTTTGGCCGCCATCGGCACGGTCGGTGCGGCTGCTGCCATTGCGTCCGCCGGTAAAAGCGGCGGCAAAGATGACGGGGGCAGTAAAGCACCGCCGGCGGATACGTCCGTCCGGCAACCGGTGGTTTCACTTAATCCGGTCGGCAACATCAACCAAAAGAATGCAACCGGCAAAACAACGCTTTCAGGCAGCCTGAAAAACATCGATTCCGATGTCAGCGAATTAAAAGTCGAAGTCAATATCAACGGCAAAACCCAAACCGT
>JAUNOT010000019.1 GCA_030537065.1 Conchiformibius sp. | reverse complement strand
CGTTTTTCAGGCAGCCTGAAAACGGTTTCGGGCTGCCTGAAAGCGCAAATATTAGGCGGGGCGGATTATCTGCCTTTTTAAGGCGGCGGTCAATTTGACGGCAGGCACAACAACGGGGCGGCCGGTTAAAAAACCTGCCGCCCCGTTTCCAAACGGACGCTTGTTAAGCCTTCTGAATGTTTGCCGCCTGTTTGCCTTTGGGGCCTTCGGTAACATCAAAGGAAACTTTCTGACCCTCTTTCAGGGTTTTGAAACCTTCCATATTGATGGAGGAGAAGTGAGCAAACAAGTCTTCGCCGCCCTCGTCGGGGGTGATGAAACCGAAGCCTTTAGCGTCGTTAAACCATTTAACAATACCGGTTGCCATAATCAATCGTACTTTCTAAATCAAAAAAATTAAACACAGGTGCAAAACGGAATCACGCTAAAAACCAAAATTTTCGGCATCACCATCTCGCTGGTTTTGCTTTTTACCGATGCTGCCTGAAACAGTCAAGCAAATAGTTGGGAAACGCGCCATTTTTCATTAAAATAACAAAAAATGCAACAGAAAACGCAAAAAATGAGTTCGACCGACACCCTAAAATCCGTCCGCACCGGCCACACCGCACCGCCCAAACGCTGGGGCGTATTTTTACTCAACGACGACTACACCACCATGGATTTTGTCGTGGACGTGCTGACCGAAATCTTTTTACTGCCGCCCGAACGCGCGGTGGCGGTGATGCTGACCGTCCACCGGCAGGGCAAAGCCCTGTGCGGCGTATACGGCCGCGACATCGCCGAAACCAAATGCCGCCAAGTGGAACGCCGCGCCGCCGAAGCCGGTTTCCCCCTGCTGTGCACCCTTGAGGAAATGGAATGATTGCCAACGATTTGGAACTGATTTTGCAGCAAATGTATGAAGACGCGCAAAGCCGCCGTCACGAAATGGTCGGTTTGGAGCATCTGCTTTTGGCATTGCTGGAATATGACGACGACTGTGCCGCCGCCCTGAAAAAATGCGGTGCCGACACCCTTTTGCTGGCGGCGCAGCTCAAAGACAGCATTGAAGACAATACCCCCGTGCTGCCTGAAGAACGCCTGCGTTACAGCGAACCCGAGCCGACTTTGGGTTTTCAGCGCGTGATGCAGCGCGCCATGATTCACGTTCAAAGCGCAGGCAAACAGGAAACCGTGGCGGCGGACGTATTGGTGGCGGTTTTGGACGAAAAAGACAGCTATGCCGCCTATTTTCTCAAATTGCAGGGCGTAAGCCGCTACGATTTGTTACGCGCCCTGTCGCACAATATCGGCCGCGAAGAAGACGGGCTGCCTGAAAGCGGCGAAGACGAAGAAGAAGGCCGCCCCGCCGCCAAACCCTTGGAAGCCTACACCGTCAATCTGAACGAAGAAGTACGTGCCGGACGCATTGACCCGCTGATTGGCCGCAAGGCGGAAATGGAACGGCTGGTGCAGGTTTTGTGCCGCCGCCGCAAAAACAACCCCCTGCTGGTGGGTGAGGCCGGTGTCGGCAAAACCGCTTTGGCGGAAGGTTTGGCCTATCTGATTGAAAAGAAACAAGTACCCGAAATTTTGGCGCAGGCGGAAGTGTTTGCCTTGGATTTGGGCGCACTGCTGGCAGGGGCGAAATATCGCGGCGACTTTGAAGCGCGGGTAAAAGCCGTGTTAAAAGAATTAGGCAAACGCCCCGATGCCGTTTTGTTTATTGACGAAATTCATGCTGTTATCGGCGCAGGCAGTACGCAGGGCAGCACAATGGACGCTTCCAATCTGCTTAAACCGGCGTTGGCAAAAGGGCAGTTGCGCTGCATCGGCGCGACCACCTACGAAGAATTCCGCACCATTTTCAATAAAGACCACGCCTTAAGCCGCCGTTTCCAAAAAATTGATATTGTCGAGCCGAGCGTGGCGGAAACCGTCGCTATTTTGCAGGGCTTAAAACCCATGTTTGAAGCCCATCACGATGTGGACTATGCCGACGACGCGCTTCAGGCAGCCGCCGAACTGTCCGCCAAACACATTAACGACCGTTTCTTGCCCGATAAAGCTATTGATATTATTGACGAAGCAGGCGCGGCGCAACGGCTGCTGCCTGAAGGCGAACGGGTGCGCGGCATCGGCAAAAGCCAGATTGAGCGCGTGGTGGCGAAAATCGCCCGTATTCCCGAAAAAACCGTGTCGCACGACGATAAGCAGGTGCTGCAATATTTGGGACGCGATTTAAAAAATATGGTTTTTGGTCAAGATGATGCCATTGATGCGCTGGTGGCGGCGGTGAAACTGTCGCGCTCCGGTTTGGGGCTGCCTGAAAAACCGGTCGGCAGCTTCCTGTTTTCCGGCCCGACCGGCGTAGGCAAAACCGAAGTGGCGCGGCAACTGGCCTACGCGCTGGGTATTCCCCTGCAACGCTTTGATATGTCGGAATATATGGAAGCACACGCCGTATCGCGCCTGATTGGTGCGCCGCCGGGTTATGTCGGCTACGAACAGGCCGGCCTGCTGACCGAAGCCGTGTCCAAACAACCGCATTGCGTGCTGCTGCTAGACGAAATTGAAAAAGCCCACCGCGATATTTACAACGTGCTGCTGCAAGTAATGGACCACGGCAAGCTGACCGACAACACCGGTAAAAGTGCCGATTTCCGCAATGTGATTTTGATTATGACCACCAACGCCGGTGCGGAAGCCTTGAGCAAACCGCAGTTCGGCTTTACCGGCAAGCAGCAGCGCGGCGACGAAATGGCGGCGATTAAAAAGCAGTTTACCCCCGAATTCCGCAACCGCTTGGATGCCGTTATCCCGTTTGCGCCGCTAACGCCGCCCGTGATTGCGCGGGTGGTGGACAAATTCCTGTTGGAATTGGAACAACAGCTGTTGGAAAAACGGGTGGAAGCCGCATTTTCGCCCGCCCTGCGTGAACAGCTTGCCCTGAAAGGCTTTGACCCGCTGATGGGCGCACGGCCGATGCAGCGTTTAATCCGCGAACAAATCCGCAAGGCTTTGGCGGATGAACTGCTGTTCGGCCGACTGACCGACGGCGGCAGCGTAAAAATTGATTGGGACGCGGCGGCGGAACGCGCCGTGTTGGCGTTTCCGCGCAAGCGCAGCAACCGTAAGCAGGCGGAAACGGCGGATAAATAAAAACAGGCTGCCTGAAAACGGTTTTTCCGTTTTCAGGCAGCCTGTTTTGATGAAACAATTAATCCTGATTTTCTTCTGTGCTGCGGATAACCAGCAAGGGCAGTTTGGTCTGGCGCATGACCGTTTCGGTGAAGCTGCCCATCAGCAAGTGCATCAGACCGCTGCGGCCGTGCGTACCCAGCACCAGCAGGTCGGCACCTTCTTCGTGGGCATAGGCCACCAGTTCGTATGCCATTTCTTTAGCGCCGCGTGAGGATACCAGTAAATGAGTGCCAACTTCGGCAGCCCCTTCGGCTTCGGCAAAGGTTTTGGCTTCGGCCAACACCGTGCTGCCGTGTTCTTTGGCCGCGATTTCATATTCGGCTTCCTGTAAAAAACCGGGGGAAAGTGCCAGATATTCGGTTGGGTTGGCCACATGCACCAGCATCAGTTTGGCGCTGCTGAGTTTGGCTAAAGCGCAGGCGTGTTTTAAAGCGTTCAGTGCGCTTTGGCTGCCGTCTACCGCTACCACCAGATATTTGTACATCGTTTTCTCCTAATGTTTCGGTTTGCAGGTGCAAACACAGGTTGGCTAATGTTTTCAGTATAATGCAAACCAGCCGGTTTGTCGGCGCTTTTTCACGGTTTTTGATATACGTTAAAGGATTTTGTGATGTTGCAATACACAGAACCGCACATCAGGCAAAGCCCTGTGTTGCCCTGATTCGGACAGGCTTGCGCCCCAATAAAATAACAACTGATTTTACCGCCGTAAACGGCGGGGTTTCAAACCCAAAAGGAATTTTAATGAAGACAGATGCTACGGTTTCCGATTATCCGCGCCGCTTCGGCGGCATCAGCCGCCTGTACGGTGAAACACAGGCCGAGCGGCTGCGGCATGCGCATGTATGCGTGGTCGGCGTGGGCGGAGTGGGTTCGTGGGCGGCAGAGGCGCTGGCACGCAGCGGGGTCGGCAGCCTGACCTTGATTGACCCCGACAACATCGCTGTTTCCAATACCAACCGCCAACTGCACGCGCTCACCCCCGATTTCGGTTTGGCGAAAACCACGGCACTGCACCGCCGTATTTTGGATATCCAGCCTGGATGCACGGTGCGGGAAATTGAAGATTTTGTTACGGAAGACAATTTGCCCGAATATTTTGACCGGCCGTTTGATTTTGTGATTGATGCAGTGGACCAGCTGCGCGTTAAAGCGGCAATGGCAGCGTATTTTGTCGGCAGGAAACAGGCGTTTGTGGTGAGCGGCGGGGCGGGCGGGCAGCGTCATCCGCAGTTTATCCGCGAAGCGGATTTGTCGCAGACCACGCATGACCCTTTGCTGTCTAACCTGCGCTACACCCTGCGCCGCCGCTATGGTTTTCCCCGTAACGGAAAAATGGCGGTACGTTGCGTGTATTCCACCGAGCAGGCGGTGTTGCCGCCCGCTTGTGACCATACCGCCCCGCAAGGATTGTCCTGTGCCGGCTACGGGGCGAGCATGCTGGTAACGGCATCATTCGGGCTGCATTGTGCGCACGCGGCGGTAGAACATATTATTGCACGGTAAAGTCATTGACAGGCTGCCTGAAAACCGTGATAATCGCCGCCGGTTATTTTTTAGTCGGCCGCTGTGCGGCTGTTAATTTTTTGGCGGACGCTCCGCCGCTTGTCGGGAGGTGATGTGTTCACCACGGGTGTTTATCCGCCCCGCCGTACCAAGGCCGAAGCGATATGTTTTTCAGGCAGCCCGCGCTGCCTTAAAATTTTATTTACCGATTTTATTTAAAGGATAAATTATGCCTGCTATCAAAGTGAAAGAAAACGAGCCGTTTGAGGTGGCCATGCGCCGTTTCAAACGTGCGATTGAAAAAACCGGCCTGCTCACCGAGCTGCGTGCCCGCGAAGCCTACGAAAAACCGACCACCGAGCGCAAACGCAAAAAAGCGGCTGCCGTCAAACGTTTGCAAAAACGCCTGCGCAGTCAGCAACTGCCGCCGAAAATGTATTAATTTTTCGGAACGGTTAAAACACACCGCAAACTTTCGGGTTTGCGGTGTGTTTGGTATTCGGCACCGTTTGGCCTTTTCAGGCTGCCTGAAAAGACGGCAACTGTATTGCCGGTGCGACAATCCGTTTGCGCCATTTTGCAAACCCGCCCCAATCGGGTAAGATAAACCGTTTTATTTATCCACACACCGGTTAATTATGATGACTTCCCTGTTTATGAAACGATTCTGTCCGATGCTGCTGCTGTCGCTTGTGCTGGCCGCGTGCAGTTATCAGCGCCCCGTGGTAATCCGCGACAGCCGTCTGCCGCCGGTTGCCGTTGCCAACGGTAACGAGGCTATTGTGCCTGTTCCCACCTACCGTCTGATGCCCAGACATTGGACCGATGTGGCCAAAATCCGTGCCGAAGCGCAGCGTTTGGCTTTGCAGGTGGCGGACAAACAGATTACCAAGGTTCAGGCAGCCCAGTATTTGAACAAATACCGTTTGAGTTTGGTCGGCTCCAATCCGGTGGACGACAATATTTATGACGTGTACCAAAGCGCGGCGGTGGACAGCCAACGCGGTGCGATTGATTCGGCGCAGTCCAAAGCCCTGATTGAGAATGCCCTGCGCGGTTGGCAGCAACGTTGGCCGAATATGACCGACAAGCCGCGTAATCCGGCCTTTACCAACTTCCTGATGGAAGTGATGGGACTTCAGCCCCTGCAATAGGCAGCCGCCTTGCCTTTTTCGGGCAATTTGGTACAATGCCGCCATACCGATAACAAGCAAGCCGCCCGCAGATGGTGGCTTGCCCTTTTTATTATCCTACCCGATTGCCTGATTTTAAAGTGAAAGACAATCGGGCAATTTTCTGTGCCGCCCGATTTGGCGGCGCACCGGAGAACGGCCACTATGCAAAAAATCCCCCTGACCGCACACGGCGCTCAACAGCTTAAAAATGAATTACAGCAACTGAAAAGTGTTGCCCGCCCCGCCATTATTGAAGCGATTGCGGAAGCGCGTTCGCACGGTGATTTGTCGGAGAATGCCGAGTATGAGGCGGCAAAAGAAAAGCAGGGTTTTATTGAGGGGCGTATTGCCGAGATTGAAAATAAACTGGCGCGCGCCCATGTGATTGACCCGCGTGAAATTCATGCTGAGGGCAGGGTGGTGTTCGGCGCAACGGTTACCGTGTCGGATTTGGATAATGACGATGAGGTAACTTATCAGATTGTCGGTGATGATGAAGCTGATTTGAAACATTTTAAAATTTCGGTCAGCTCGCCCATCGCCCGCGCCCTTATCGGCAAAGAAGAAGGGGATGTGGCCGAGGTACAGGCACCAGGTGGCCTGCGCGAATATGAAATCATGTCGGTGCGTTACATCTGACATTTTCAGGCAGCCTGCCGTGATATAAGGAAGGAATACTGTGAAACGTTTGAGTGCTTTGTTAATCAGCCTGTGGCTGGGTATGCAGATTGGTTTTTTTGCCGCTTCGCTGGTGTTGTTCAACCAACTGGATAAAACGGACGCCGGACGGATTGCCGGTATTTTGTTCCAAATTGCCAATCTGACCGGTTTGGCGGCGTGGTGTCTGGTTTGGCTGGTATGTCGCGGCAACGGTGCTTGGGGCAATCCGTTTTGGCAGGAGCGCCAACCGCCGCGCCGTTGGATTGCATTAATGATTGTATTGCTGGCAGTCAGCCAGTTTTTGTTAAATCCGGTGATTGCGGCTTTAAAAGCAGGCGGACGGCATTTTTTAACAGATTGGTTTGGCGGGACTTTCGGTACTTGGCATGGTGCATCTTATATGCTGTATCTGGTTATTAGCTTGCTGGGTCTGATATTGAGTATCCGCTTGTTGCGTTTGGAAGCCTGATTGGATAAAAAAGCTGCCTGAAATATTTTATTTCAGGCAGCTTTTTTTATGGTCGGAGACATTCGGCGGCAATCTCGCCCACATACGGCTGCAAATCTGCCGCCGTCAGCGTATCGGCTCCGCTTATTTCACTTTGCAGCAGCTTGTTAAGATACGCCGGGTCTGCGGCTTGGTTTATATCCTGTGCATCGGCAAGATACGACCAATGCCACGGCTCATTGGCATAACCTTGATGGCGGTCGCCCGAATAAGGTTCACAAAAACCGAAGCGGGCGGCATTTTTACGCAGCCACAAATGCGTTTTCATTCCTTCGGCCGACAGCCAGTAATCGGGATTCACCGAATTAAAATCCACATCCGAACCCCAATGGTGGCGGCTGGTGCCGGGGAAGGAAGAATATTGCAGAACCTGCACGGTTTTTTCACGGCGGCTGCCTGAAAATTCCGCCCATTTGCGTTCCCAAATAGATTTTTGATGTTTATGGGAACGGAATCCCGACACCACGCGCAACGGTACGCCGTCCTGCCGCGCCGCATCGCTCATCCGCACAAGCGCCTCGCCGGTACTGCGGCGGACATAAATGGTTTTATCGGCATAGCCTTCAGGCAGCACGGTAAAGATGCCATCGTATTGCGACGGGTCAAATTCCCCCGACAACAAACCTTCCGGCATCGGCGGCATCGCTTGCGGCGTAGATGCAGCAGGCGGTGCAGAGGCTGCCGCGCTGCTTTCCGGCTCGGTGGGATGACGGTTGATATACGCCAGCACCGCAATCAAGGCGGCAACAGACAGCAGGCAGGCGGCGGCAATCCAACGGGCAGACCAATCCGGTCGGGACGGGTGTTTAAACGGGTACTTCATCATTTAACGGCAGGCATTTAAACATTCGCGTACCAATTCGGGGCCGCGGTAAACCATGCCGCTGTAAATTTGCACCGCCTTTGCTCCCAAGCGCAGTTTTTCAGCGGCATCGCTGCCTGAAAGAATACCGCCTGCGCCGATAATGGGAATGTTACCGCCTAATTCTGCCGCCAAGGCCGCCAATACACGGTTGGCCGCTTCGCGCACAGGGCGGCCGCTCAAGCCGCCTGCTTCCTGTGCCAAAGGCGAGTTGCCGAGCGCGGATTTGTCGGTGGTGGTGTTGGTGGCGATTACGCCGTCAATTTCGCTGGCGCGTACGGCGCGGGCAATGTCGGCAATTTGCGCTTCATCCAAGTCGGGGGCGATTTTGACGGCAAGCGGTACATAGCGGCCGTGTGCGCTGTGCAGGGCGGACTGGCGGTTTTTCAGGCTGTCCAGCAGGCGGCTTAACTCGCTTCCGTCTTGCAGGCTGCGCAGGTTTTGGGTGTTGGGCGAGGAAATATTGACAGTGATGTAAGAGGCGTGCGGATAGGTTTTTTCCAAGCAAATCAGATAGTCGTCTGCCGCCCGTTCAATCGGTGTGGCGGCATTTTTGCCGATATTGATGCCGAGTATGCCGCGATAGTCCGCCGCCCGTACATTGGCAATCAGGCGGTCGATGCCGTGATTGTTAAAACCCATGCGGTTAATCACGGCCTGATGTTCTGGGGCGCGGAACAAGCGCGGCTTGGGGTTGCCGTCCTGCGGCAGAGGGGTAACCGTGCCGACTTCAATAAAACCGAAGCCCAGTGCCGCCAAAGCGCGGATGTATTCGCCGTTTTTGTCCAAACCGGCCGCCAAGCCGACGGGATTGGGCAGCGACAGCCCCATCAGCGTGGTGGGGCGGGTGTCGGACGGCACGGCAGGCAGCAGGCCGCTTTGCTGGATGACACGCAGGGTGCGTAAAACGTAATGGTGGGCGCATTCGGCATCCGTGCGGAACACCAAGGGGCGCAGCAGGGGATAAAGTCGGTTAAGCATGACAGGCTGCCTGAAACGGTGGAAAACGGCGATTTTACCCGAAAATAAAAAACCCTGCTGTTTCAGCAGGGTTTAAAAACTGGCACGCCCACGGGGATTCGAACCCCGGTTGCCGCCGTGAAAGGGCAGTGTCCTAGGCCTCTAGACGATGGGCGCGTAAGCGGCGGATTATACTTGGACAGAAGTTTTTGTCAATACCACTCCGCCAGCAACGCCCGATGGTCGGAGTGTTGCCAAGGTTGGGGGAGTACACGCGGTGTATGGCCGTAACGGCTGCGGTATAAAACATGGTCAATATTTAGGCCAAACGGTTTCCAAGTAGGCGTGTAGCCGGATAGGGCGGATTGTAGGGCTGCGGCATCGGTAAATTGGCGGAAAAGCGGTGAGAACTGGCTGCTGTTTAAATCGCCTACTACCAAAACATTCGATTCTGCGGCAATACGGGTAGCGGTTTGTTCCAAATAGAGACGGCGGGTGCGGGCCAGTTCGTCATTAATCGGCGGTGGCGGATGCAGGGCGTAGATAACGGTTTGGTCGTTCAGAACGGCACGGATATAGGGAATATCATCTATTGTTTGAACTTCACAGTTTTTAAATGGAGAACGGGCGCGGACAAATAAACTGAACGGGCTGTGATCTTCTGCATGTTCACAGCCATACGGATAAGCTGACAACAGTTTTTGCCAGCCTGTAGTGCTGCGGTTTAATTCGGCCAGGGCGATAATATCGGGTTGCTGGGTGTGAATCAGGCCGATTTCAGCGAGCGGATTGGGGTTGTCTAAATGGACGTTGTACCAGAGCAATGTCCAAGAAGGTTTTTGTTTGGAGTTTGTAGTGTGAGACAGCTGATAAGGATAGGCCAGCCAAATCAAGGAAAGTAAAAAACACACCGGCCAAAGGTAGCGGAAGATACCGCGAGCCGTACAGGCAGCCAGTAAGAAGCAAACGGCGTAATAAGGCAGAAAATGGGAGAACAGTTCGGCAAACCAGAAAAGATTACCGAGTTGGCCAATTAGTAATGCAGCCAGCGATAAGCAGGCGAGCAGGCGAAATCGGGTAGAAAGATAATGGAGAATGGGGTGGGTAGGCATAAGTATATATATCAGACAGATACAAAGAAGACAGCCTGAAAATAAAAATCAAGCTGCCTTTTATCAGGATAAACGAAATCCTAACCCAAATCCAACTTAACGGAAAGTATAACGTAAACCAACCGATACTTCATGGGTTTTCAGATGGGTATCCAAGTGATTATAGCGGTAGGCTGTATCAATGGTTAAGTTGCGGTCTAAATGAATATTGACACCGGCAATGACACCCGGACTGACACGGGTTTTATCGTGGGTCAGATAAGTATTGCTGTCCTGATATTCGGATTTGATTTTATTGGCCGACAAACGTGTGCCGATATAGGGTTCTACCGGCATGCCGAGATCAATATCATACATAACTGCCACACCGATACCCTGTGCACGGGCTTTGTAACCGTCTTTTTCGGCTTTGCCATAGTGGGTGTAATCACCGGCAACACGCAAATCGCCAAAATCATAACCGACATTCATGCGTGGCATCATGGTCATATCACGGTACGCATATTCTTTTTTACCGCTTTCCGTGGCGGCACGCAGATTTGCCGCGCCTAAATCACCTTGTATATACATACCGCCATTGGCCCAAGCAGTTGTACTGATGCCGTAGAAAGACAATGCGGCAGCAGTCAAGGCGGAAAGTTTGAGTTTATTCATGATGCACTCCTCGTAGCAGGCGGCCGTTGTATCTGCCGCGTGATGATAAAATTTAGATTAACTTTATTTTATGGATGTCCTGATAAAGTGTAAAGAATTGTTTTGTTTAAAGATATATCAGATTGTTTTATATGTTGAAATAAAAACGGCAATGTTGTATTTTTGCAACATTGCCGTGGGGTGCTTAAAAATTCTTTTTATTGGAAAGAGTAACGCACACCGATGGTGGCTTCGTGAGCTTTCAGTTTGCTGTCAAAGTGGTTATAACGATAGCCTGCATCGATGGTTGTATTGCGGTCAATTTGGTAACCAAAACCGGCCATCAAACCCGGTGTCAGTTTGGTTTCGCTGGAGCTGGAAGAAAAGTTTGTGCCGTTGGCGGTTTGTTTGACTTTGTTTACTGCCAAACGTGCACCGACATAAGGTTGCACCATCAGGCCCATAGGAATGTCGTAAATGGCCGCAACGCCCAAACCTTGGGTTTTGGTTTCACTGTTGGCACTGGCAGTGGAGGTTTTGGCTTTTTTGTAATGGGTGTAATCACCTGCTACACGGAAAGAACCGAAGTCGTAACCCACGCTGACACGCGGCAATACGGTGGATTCTTTATAGCTTTTTTTCAGGTCTGACAGGCTGTTAACATCCTTCAGCTCGGTTTTGGCACGCAAATTGACCAAACCCAAGTCGCCTTGTACATAATAGCCTTGAGCCAGAGCGGGTGCAGAGGCCATACCCAAAACGGCAAACAGTGTTGCAGTTAAAGAGAGTTTTTTCATAATTTGTTGTCCTTAAAATTTTAAGAGGTCAAGAGAAAGGTTTTCAGGCAGCCTGCAAAACAGACGGTAGCCGTAAAATCTAAAATTAAGTGGCGCATTGTAGCGGATTGGTTGGAATCGGGTAAGGGGAAGATAGAGCTATTTTGTTGATTGGGGCAGGTGGCCGACTTGGGCAGGGTTAAGCTGGTCGGCGATAAAATCAATAAAACTGCGTACTTTAGTACCTGTAAAACGGCGGTCGGCATAGACGGCATATAATGGGACGGCCGGTATGGGATATTCGGGTAATAATCTGATTAATCTGCCGGAAATTAAGTCGTCTTCGGCTAACCAAGAGGGAACGTAACCGATACCTTCACCGCATCGGATAAGGGAAACCAGCATTTGCGTATTATTGCTGCGGACGGCGGCAGATAGGTTTAGATTAAAGCTTTCCCCTTTGTGTTCAATTGTTTGATTGGACATATCCGTGTAGGTAGGCAATACGGCACGGTGTTGCGGCAACTCATCGGGATGTTGCGGCATACCGTAGCGGCGGATGTAGCAGGGTGCGGCGCATAGATAAAATGGCATGTTATACAAATGTTTGGCGATAATATTTTCTGAAAGTTTGTGGGAGAGGCGTAGGGCCAAATCTTCGCCGTCGCTGTTTAAATCCACGCTGCGGTTGGTGAGGGTCAGGACGATTTCTACCTGTGGAAATTGTTGTCGGTATTCATAGATTAAACGGGCAAAAGTGTCGCAAGAAAACCACACGGGTACGCTGACACGCAAAATACCTTGCGGTTGAACCATGCCGGCGGCAGCTTGGTCGGCTGCCTGTTGCAGAATATCCAGTGCCAATTGGCAGTCGCGGTAATAGGCTTCACCTTGTTCGGTCGGTTTAAGATGGCGGTTGTTGCGGTAGAGCAGTCGGGTACAGACGGTTTTTTCCAAATGGGCAACATGTTTGCTGGCCATGGGGACGGAGATGTCCAGTTGCCGGGCGGCACGGGTAAAGCTGCCGCTTTGTACAACTTGGCAAAAGACTTTCATACTAAAATAGGTATCCATCGGTCGGCTCTGGAAAAGGTCAAAACAGTAGGGGCATTGTAGCAATGTTGTTTTGGAAAATATATGTAAACGATACTTTATTTTTCAGGCTGTCTGAAACATTAAAACAGCCCGTCTGATACAGACGGGCTGTTGCCGTTCGGGGTTGCCTTGCGGCATCGGGCGGTAGTGGTTTGTGTTTAGTCCTCTTGTGCCCCGAGTTGCAGGTAGTTCGGCAAACCGAGTTTGCCAATCAGTTCTTGTTGGTTGACCAACCAATCAATGCGCTCTTCGTTTTCGGCTTTCTGCTCTTCCAGCAGTTGGCGGGAAACATAATCCTGCTGCTGTTCGCACACGGCTATGGCGGCTGTCAGGGCGGCATGTTTGTCGCGCTCCTGCTGCAAATCGCAGCCGATAATTTCTTCGGCGGTTTCGCCAATCAGGATTTTACCCAGCTCTTGCAGGTTGGGCAGGCCTTCCAGCAGCAAAATGCGTTCAATCAGCGCATCGGCGGCTTTCATTTCCACAATCGATTGTTTGTAGAAATTTTCGCCCAGTTCCGCCAAGCCCCAGTTTTTTAAAATGCGGGCGTGCAGAAAGTATTGGTTGATGGTTACCAGCAGCAAACCCAAGTTTTTATTGAGTTCGCGGATAACTTGACGGTCGCCTTGCATCATCGCTCCTTAATGGCCGTGATTGCCGCTGCTTTCGCCCAACTGGCTTTGCAGGTAGTTTTGCTCGCCCAGCATTTTAATCAGACGCAGTTGTTGTTCCAGCCAATGGGCGTGGTCTTCTTCGGTGTCTTTGAGCTGTTCAACCAAAAGCTGACGGGTCACATAGTCTTGTTTTTCTTCGCACAGCTTGATGCCTTTTTTCAGGTTGCCTTGAACTTCCAATTCGGTGTCCAAGTCCAGTTGCAGCATCTCGGCAACGGTTTTGCCCACTTTCAGTTGCGCCGGTACGCAAACGGGCGTGCCGCCCAGCATCAGGATGCGGCGGATAAAACCTTCGGCGTGCAGGGTTTCGTCTTCCATTTCGTGGCCGATGCGGTCAAACAGTTTGGTCAAGCCCCATTCGTCATACATACGGGAATGGATAAAATACTGGTCGCGCGCAGACAGCTCGTAGGCCAGGAGGAAGTTTAAATAATCAATAATTTCTTTATCGCCTTGCATGGTATTTTCCTTTAATAAACGGCTTTGTGTTTCAAACGGGGCGCATCATAACGCGGCTGCCTGAAAAAATCAATTTGGTTTTAAATACAAACAATTATCACGATTGAAATTACTGTGCCAACCGCTTTGATACGCATTTTTATCGCCGTTTTTTCATAGTGGAATCAAATTGGTATTTTGAGAACGATTGCTAATAATTATTAAACTCGTGTCGTGCAGGCATAATTCTTTACTTTTCTTTACTTTTAAACGCAGCGTTGCGGTGTGTTTCAGGCTGCCTGAAAACGCAGTTTTGCCGTTTACCGCACAAAAACAGCTATAATACGCCGTTTTGACTTCGGGAAACACGCCGTTTCCCACCGATTTAGAAATAGCGTAACATGAAAAATATCCGCAACATTGCCATTATTGCCCACGTTGACCACGGCAAAACCACCTTGGTTGACCAACTTTTGCGCCAGTCCGGCACTTTCCGCGCCAACCAGCAGGTCGATGAGCGCGTTATGGACAGCAACGATTTGGAAAAAGAGCGCGGCATCACCATTTTGGCGAAAAACACCGCCATTGAATACGAAGGTTGCCACATTAATATCGTAGACACCCCCGGACACGCCGATTTCGGCGGCGAAGTGGAGCGCGTATTGGGTATGGTGGATTGCGTGGTGCTGCTGGTGGACGCGCAGGAAGGTCCGATGCCGCAAACCCGTTTTGTCACCAAAAAAGCCTTGGCATTGGGTTTGCGCCCGATTGTGGTGATTAACAAAATTGACAAACCCTCTGCCCGCAGCCAATGGGTGGTGGACCAAACCTTTGAACTGTTTGACAACTTGGGCGCAACCGATGAGCAGTTGGATTTCCCCATTGTGTATGCTTCAGGTTTGAGCGGTTTTGCCAAGCTGGACGAAAACGACGACAGCAGCGATATGCGCCCCTTGTTTGAAACCATTTTAAGCCACACCCCGCCGCCTTCAGGCAGCGCGGACGAAACCCTGCAACTGCAAATTTCGCAACTGGACTACGACAACTACACAGGACGTTTGGGTATCGGGCGCATTCTGAACGGACGCATCAAGCCCGGACAAGTGGTTGCCGTGATGAACCACGAACAGCAAGTCGCACAAGGGCGCATCAACCAGCTGTTGGGCTTTAAAGGCTTGGAGCGCGTGCCTTTGGAAGAAGCCGAAGCAGGCGATATTGTGATTATTTCGGGCATTGAAGACATCGGCATCGGTGTCACCATCAGCGAAAAAGACAATCCCAAAGGCTTGCCGATGTTGAGCGTGGACGAACCCACCTTAACTATGGATTTTATGGTAAACACTTCGCCCTTGGCTGGCACAGAAGGCAAATTTGTTACCTCGCGCCAAATCCGCGACCGTTTGCAAAAAGAACTGCTAACCAATGTGGCCCTGCGCGTGGAGGATACCGAAGATGCGGATATTTTCCGCGTATCGGGTCGTGGCGAACTGCATTTGACCATTTTGCTGGAAAATATGCGCCGCGAAGGTTATGAATTGGCAGTCGGCAAACCGCGTGTGGTGTACCGCGAGATTAACGGTCAAAAATGTGAACCTTATGAAAACCTGACCGTAGATGTGGAAGACAGCGTTCAAGGCGCGGTAATGGAAGAACTGGGACGCAGACGTGGCGAGCTGACCAATATGGAAAGCGACGGCAATGGGCGCACCCGTTTGGAATACCATATCCCTGCACGCGGACTGATTGGTTTTCAAGGCGAATTTTTAACCATGACACGCGGCACGGGCTTGATGAGCCACGTGTTTGACGACTATGCGCCTGTTAAACCCGATATGCCGGGACGTCATAACGGCGTGTTGGTGTCGCAAGAGCAGGGCGAAGCGGTGGCATATGCTTTGTGGAATTTGGAAGACCGTGGGCGCATGTTTGTTTCCCCAGGTGAAAAAATTTACGAAGGCATGATTATCGGCATTCACAGCCGCGACAATGATTTGGTGGTGAATCCCTTAAAAGGCAAAAAACTGACCAACGTCCGCGCCAGCGGCACAGATGAAGCGGTGCGCTTAACCACGCCGATTAAACTGACTTTGGAAAGCGCGGTAGAGTTTATTGACGATGATGAATTGGTGGAAATTACGCCCAAGTCTATCCGTTTGCGTAAACGTTTCCTGACCGAGCAGGAACGCCGCCGCCACTTTAAGAAAGATTGATTGTAAAGGGTAAAAACAGGCTGCCTGAAAACTTTTCAGGCAGCCTGAAAGATATTTTACCGACTTATTTCAAACACAAAAACAGCAGTCCCGCCAATACCGCGCCCACAATCGGCGCAGTCAGCGGCACAATGCCGTAGGCCCAATCGGGTTTCACGCCGCCCAGTTTTTTACCCAACAACGTCAGCACAATACGCGGGCCGCCGTCACGGGCGGGGTTGATGGCATAACCGGTGGTGCTGCCCAAGCTCAAACCAATCACCCACACCAAAATGGCGACGGGCAACGCCCCCAGCGAACCCAAGCCGACAGGTGTGGCTTGGCTTTGTTGCGGCAGGGTAATTTCGCCGTTGCCGACAATATAGTAAATCACAAACAGCAGCACAAACGCGCCCACCACTTCATTCATAAAATTGCGCGGCAGATTGCGGATAGCAGGCTCGGTGCAGAAGCAGGCACGTTTCGCGCCTTCATCGTCGGTAATGGCAAAGTGGTCGGCGTAAAACAGCCACACCAAACCCGCACCCAACATCGCACCGATAAACTGCGCCACAATATACATTGGCACTTTCGCCCACTCAAACAGCCCTGCGGTTGCCAAGCCGATGCTGACGGCGGGATTCAGATGTGCTCCAGAAGCAGGACCAGCCACCACCACCGCCGCATACACGGCAAACGCCCAAGCGGTGGTAATCACCATCCAGCCGCCGCCCGTGCCGATTTTGGTGTTTTTCAACACACAGCCTGCCACCACACCGTTGCCGAGTAAAATCATCAGGGCAGTGCCAATTACTTCTGCGGTAAACGGATTCATTTTGTGTTCCTTTGTTGAATTTGACGGGAAAATTGTCGGGGTGCGGCGCGTGTGCATCGCCGACACCCCACAGGGATTTACTCTTCAATCCAATTTTGTGCCGCTTTAACGGCTTTATGCCAGTAATGCAGCACATGGGCGGCGCGTTCCGCACTCATTTCGGGTTGGAACACGCGGTCTTTTTGCCATTGCTGGGCGATTTCGTCGGTGTCTTTCCAGAAGCCGACCGCCAAACCGGCCAAATACGCCGCGCCCAGAGCGGTGGTTTCCAATACTTTGGGGCGGACAATATCAAATTGGAATACGTCCGACTGAATTTGCATCAGCAGGTCGCTGGCGCTGGCACCGCCGTCTACACGGAATTCTTTGGTGGTTTCGCCCATGTCTTTTTCCATCGCTTTGACAATGTCAAACACCTGCAAGGCCACGCCTTCCAAAGTAGCGCGGGCGATATGGCCGTCGGTGGTGCCGCGGGTGATGCCCATAATCGTACCGCGTGCGTATTGGTCCCAATAGGGTGCGCCCATGCCCGCCAAACACGGCACAAAATACACGCCGCCGTTGTCTTCTACGGTTGCCGCCAAGCTGTTGATGGCATCAGACGTGCGTACCAAACGCAGGCCGTCGCGAATCCATTGGATGGCCGCGCCGCCGACAAATACGCCGCCTTCCAGCGCGTAGGTGGTTTTGCCGCCGATTTGCCAAGCAACGGTGGAAAGCAGGTTGTTTTGTGATTCGACAACGGTGTCGCCGGTGTTCATCAGCAGGAAGCAGCCGGTGCCGTAGGTGTTTTTCACCATGCCTTTTTGGGTACACATTTGGCCGAACAAGGCTGCCTGCTGGTCGCCGGCAATACCGGCAATCGGCACTTTGCCGCCGCTGATAAAGCGGCCGTCCACATGGGCATAGACTTCGCTGCTGGATTTGACTTCAGGCAGCAGCGAACGCGGTACGTTAAACAGCTCCAGCAGTTCGTCATCCCACGCCATATCGTGGATATTGAACAGCATGGTGCGGCTGGCGTTGCTGGGGTCGGTAACATGGGCTTGGCCGCCGCTCAGTTTCCACACCAGCCAAGTATCGACCGTGCCGAACGCCAGTTCGCCGCGCTCGGCTTTTTCGCGCGCGCCTTCCACATTGTCCAGCAGCCAGCGGATTTTGCTGGCGGAAAAATAGGCGTCAATGACCAAGCCGGTTTTGCGGCGGATTAATTCGCCGTAGTTTTCTTTGAGGGTGTCGCAGTAGCGGGCGGTGCGGCGGTCTTGCCAAACAATGGCGTTGGCAATCGGTTCGCCGGTTGTTCTGTCCCAAATCAGGGCGGTTTCGCGCTGGTTGGTAATGCCGACGGCGGCGATTTCCTCGGCGGGAATGTCGGTTTTGGCGATGACTTCGCTTAATACGGAAACTTGTGAACTCCAAATTTCGTGCGGGTCGTGTTCTACCCAGCCCGGCTGCGGAAAGTATTGGGTAAAATCTTTCTGCGCCACATTGACGATGCCGCCTTCACGGTTGAAGACGATGGCGCGGGAAGAAGTGGTGCCTTGGTCAAGGGAAATGATGTATTGCATGGTGTATGCTCCCAATGGCGGCTGGTTTTCAGGCAGCCTGAACGGTTGACAAAAGGTATTGACGGCTTAATGCGTTAAACGATTCGATTTCGCGGGCAGTGCGTTCCGCGCCCCAGCCCAAACGCACGGCGATAAAGTCGGCCACTTCGGCGGCACAGGCGGCAGCAGCAGCAGCATCAAGGAACAGCAGGCGGATGCGCCGTGCCAGTACGTCTTCCAGCGTGTGCGCGGCTTCGTGTTCCAAAGCCCATGCCACTTGGGCATAGGTGTAGGGGTGGTCGGGGTGGATGCGTAGCGACAGGGTTTCGTCCTGTTCGGCCAGGGCGCGGATGCGGACGGCATCGCCGCCGTAAACGGAAAGATGGGATTTGCCGAAACCTTCGCTTGCGCCTTCGGCACCGTGCAGGCGCAGGTTTTCGGTTTGGCAGGCACGCTCGGGCAGCAGGCCTGCCTGAATGGCTTTGTCTACGCCGTCCTGCGCCATTTGCCGGTAGGTGGTCCATTTACCGCCGAAAATGCTGAGCAGTCCGGACGGGCTGACTTCCACCACATGGCTGCGCGACACTTCTTTGCTGCTTTGGCTGCTGTCGGCCGGTTTGACCAAGGGGCGCAGACCGACAAATACGCTTTTCACGTCGGCGGCGGTGGGGGTGCGTTGCAGGTAGTCTTTTAAGGTGTTGAGGATAAATTCGGTTTCCTGAGCCAAGGGTTTGGGTTCGTATTCGGCGGCAGGAACGGGGGTGTCGGTGGTGCCGACCAGAAGTTTGCCGTGCCACGGAATGGCAAACAATACGCGGCCGTCGCTGGTTTTCGGTACCATCAGCGCATCGGTGCCGGGCATAAATTCGGCGTCCAACACCAAGTGAGTGCCTTGGCTGAGCAGGATGCGCGGCGGTTTGCCCGCGTCGTCCCAAGCCAAAACGGTATCGGCAAACGCGCCGGCGGCATTGACCACGCAGGCTGCCTGCAACACCATTTCTTCGCCGCCGTCCAATTCGTCGCGGCAGCGTACGCCGCAGATTTTGCCGGCTTCGTTTTTCTCCAAGCCGGTTACGGCGCAGTAGTTCAGCACGGTGCCGCCGTGGTCGTGGACGGATTGCGCCAGCGTGAGTGCCAAACGGGCATCGTCAAACTGGCCGTCGTAGTAGCAGATGCCCAGATTAAGCTGTTCGTGTTTGACGGCAGGCAGCCGCGCCCGCGCTTCGTCGCGCGAAAGCATATTGGTGGCACCGATGCCGAGCTTGCCCGACAGTTTGTCGTACATGCCCAGCCCAACGCGGTAATACGATGCGCCCAGCCAGTTTTTGCACGGAATAATAAACGGTTGGGCATGGAACAGATGCGGGGCGTTGTGTGCCAGACGGCCGCGTTCGCGCAGGGCTTCACTGACCAATTCTAAATTGCCTTGCGCCAGATAACGCACGCCGCCGTGCAACAGTTTGGTAGAACGGCTGGATGTGCCTTTGGCAAAGTCGTGTGCTTCCAGCAGCAGGGTTTTGTAACCGCGTGTTACTGCATCTAAAGCCACACCCAAACCGGTAGCGCCGCCACCGATGACGATAATGTCCCATGCGACTTGCGTACGTAATGTATTTAGGGTTTGTTTCCTGTTCATAACACTCTCCACAGCGTATTAAGCGCAACAATCTACCATTGCTGCCGGTGGCTGACAATCGGGACGCGGATGTGAAGAAAGCGGATGTAGTCGGTGAAATTTATTGTAATGAATTGATGGTTTTTAATTTAATTAAAATCTATCAAAGGGTGATTTATCATTGAGTGTAATGAGGACAGAAAAATCAAATACTTGAAATTTACATAAAGATTTGATGGTTTAACAAATCTTTACTTTTGATTTCAGGCTGCCTGAAAAGTGTTCAGGCAGCCTGAAAGCTTAAGAACGGCGTTTTTTGCCGGTTTGGCCTTTATTGCGTGGCATGGCGACATCGCTGCATTTGCCGTCTGCCCTATAGTCTTTGGCATCGGTAAAGCGCACATAGTTCGTGTCGGTAAAAACTTTATTTACGCGGAAGCCTGCCTTGCTTTTATGCGGCAAGCCTACGGCAACATAGGCGCATTGCTTGGTATAACGCGCAGGGCGTTGCTTAATCTGCTTGCCGTTTTGGTCAAACAGATACACGGTTAAGCCACGCACCAAAGCAAGCTGTCCTTGCGGTGTTTCTTTTTTATCCCAATCCCAGAGCGTAAAGGCATCAAATTCGGTTGGAACGACTGCTTTACCCTGCGCATCGGCTGCACCGAATTTACCGTCTTTCTCCAAATCATAAACTTGTTCTCTATTATCCCAATCAAGCCAGTCGTATTCCGCCGCCAATACGCTGTCGCCGCGCTGATTGATTAAGCCGTATAAATTATTTTTTTTAATTTTTGCCAAGCCGTTTTCATCAAAATCTTCAATTTCTTGATAAATATAGGGCGCACGCAGCAGGGTTTTGCCTGTGCGCTCAATCAGCAGCACATCGCCCTTATCAGGCTGCCGAACCCATGCCACACCTGCACGAAACGGTTGGGCAGCAGCAAATTGCGGCGCAATCGCAGTTTTGCCCTGTGTATCCAAATAGCCGAAACGGGCATGCGGATTGTCTTCGCCGTATTTTTTTAACGGGTCGGCAGAATAGGCGGCCAAACCTTCGGAAAAGTCGCCAATTGAATAATAATGCGGCTCCAGCAGTATCTTGCCCGCTTGGTCGGTCAAGCCGTAACGCTCGCCGTCTTCGCTCTTTTGAATGACAATAATCGGTTCGTCCGCTTTTCTCGGCATCATAATATTATCATATTGAAGCGGAACAACTATTTTGCCGTTACGGTCAATGACACCTTCTTTTTTCCAATCTTGGCTATGAATGTTTAAAAGTAATTTACCATTTTGGCTGAATGTGAATGCGTTATGTGTAAAAATAACAGGATAAGTACCAAACGGCACTAACAAACGGTTTTGGCTGTCGGCAACGGCATATTCATACTGTTGGTTGGTAACAACGGCGGTATCTTTATCCACACAGTTAATTGCTGCGTATTGCTTGGCATATTGCTGTTCAAAACGTTCGCAGGCGGTTGGTTCGGCGTGTGCCGCGCCGCAGGCCAGCAGGCCGCACAGCAGCGCGGCGGTTTTTAAGGGGAAAGCCATGATTTGCTCCTGTTTCGGTAAAAGGATTTCAGTATCCGCCGCGCTGCCGTTTTTGGCAAATTATTGTGTCTGCAAGCGCAAACGCTGTGTCAAACGGTTCAACAACACGCCGTATGCGGGCAAAAACAAGGCGGTGCTGACAAACAGTTTAAACAGGTAATCCACCCAAGCAATCTGCGGCCAGTTGGCGGCCATAAATTCATCGGTGCTGTTGTGGAAGGCGATGGCAAAAAACAGCAGCGTATCCGCGCCGTTGCCCAAAAAGGTGGACGCAGACGGCGCCACCCACCACGCTTTCAGGCGGCGCAGGCGGTCAAAAACGGCAATGTCCAGCAGTTGTCCGAAGGCGTAGGCGGCAAAGCTGGCCAGCGCGATGCGCAACACAAACGGGTTTAAGGTCATCAACGCGCTCCAGCCGCTCCAATGCCCCTGTACAAACAATACGGACACGGCATACGACAGCAGCAGCGCAGGCAGCATGACGCAAAAAATAATTTTCCTTGCCAAGGGTTTGCCGAAAATACGCACGGTTAAATCGGTGGCCAGAAAAATAAACGGAAAGCTGAACGCACCCCAAGTGGAATGGATTTCGTAGCCACCTGGCAGGGTAACGGTAAACGGAAACTGCACCAGATAGTTGCTGGCGGCAATAATGATGATGTGAAACGCGGCCAGCCACAGCAGGGCATGGCGTTGGCTGGCTTGGGAAAAGTGAAATTCGGTCATAATACGTCCTTCAGGCTGCCTGAAAAGAATGTTCAGGCAGCCTTGTTATATTGTTAAGCAAAGGGAAAAAAGAAAATCAGCGCATATCGTGGCGCAACAGACGTTCACGCGCCATATCGGCAAACGGCGTGTCGGGGCGGCCGTAGTTGGCAAACGGGTGAATGGCGATGCCGCCGCGCGGGGTAAATTCGCCAAATACTTCAATATATTTGGGATTCATCAGCGCAATCAGGTCTTTCATAATGAT
>JAUNOT010000141.1 GCA_030537065.1 Conchiformibius sp. | reverse complement strand
AGTTTGGCGCGGATATTCTGCGCTTGTGGACGGCAGCAACCGATTATTCGGGCGAGTTGGCAATTTCCAAAGAAATCTTGAAGCGCGTTACCGAATCCTACCGCCGCATCCGCAACACTTTGAGCTTTTTGTTTGCCAACCTGAAAGACTTTAATCCGATTGAACACGCCGTGCCGCAGGCGGATATGGTGGAGATTGACCGCTATGCCGTAATTTTGGCGCGTAAGCTGCAAGAAAAAGTGGCGGGCGAACACTATCCGCGTTATGCCTTCCATTTGGCGGTTAAGGACATTGTGCATTTCTGTTCGGAAGACTTGGGCGCGTTTTATCTGGACGTGTTAAAAGACCGTCTGTACACCACCAAGGCAGACGGCCACGCCCGCCGTTCCGCACAAACCGCGTTGTATCACATCACCCGCAGCTTGGTGCTGCTGCTGTCGCCAATTTTGTGCTTTACTGCCGAAGAAGCATGGCAGTTAATCGGTGGCGGCGAAGAAGACAGCGTGCTGTATCACACCCTGCATGATTTCCCGACCGTACCGGCTGCCAGCGAAACTGAGCTGCTGAACAAATGGACTGCCGTGCGTGAAGCCCGTGCCGCCGTCAATGCAGCGATTGAGCCTTTGCGCGCCGACAAAACCATCGGTTCGTCTTTGCAGGCGGAAGTGGTCTTGACCGCGCCCGATAAGCTGCTGCCCGCATTGGAAGCCTTGGGCGACGAGCTGCGTTTCGTGATGCTGGTTTCGCATATCCGCCTTCAGGCAGGCGCGGAGCTGCACGCGCAAGTGTCCGCCAGCAACGCGCCCAAGTGCGTACGCTGCTGGCATTACAGCGACAGTGTCGGCACGGTGGCGGAACATCCCGAATTGTGCGCCCGTTGTGCCGATAATCTGGACGGTGAGGGCGAACAGCGCGATTATGCCTAGGGTGTTTCCCCATTTGCTTTGCCGAGCGGTTTTTTGAGTAAAAATCCGCCTATGCAAGGCAAAAATCCGCGTAAGGTTGGACACCTTGCAAGGATTTTTAACGCGGCAGAGGCGGATTTGTGCCCAAAATACCGCCGCATAAACAAATGGGGAAACGCCCTAATGTTTCAGGCTGCCTGAAAAAGGAAAATCCTTTCTGGCAGCCTGTTTTTATTCTGACGGCAAATCGCATAAAATAGCCGCCGTTTACTGAACCTTTCGGAAACCGTCATGAGCAAAAACACCCGCCCCAACACCTATCTGCGCATTATTGATGCCGCCTTGGAACTGTTTAACGAACACGGCGAACGCAGCATCAGCACCAACCATATTGCCAACCATTTAGGCATCAGTCCGGGCAACCTGTATTACCACTTTTCCAATAAAGACAAAATCATTATCCAACTGTTTAAACGTTACAGTACCGCCCTGCTGGATTATCTGACCGAAGCCAAGCTGCCTGAAAACATTACCGAAGCCGTTGCCTATATGCGCGGAGTGTATGACATTATGTGGTCATACCGCTTCCTGTTCGGCGACGTCAATACCCTGTTGGTACGCAGCAACGAACTTTCGGGCGAGCACAACGAATTTACCCGCGACCGTATCGCCCCCCTACTGTTGAAGCTGTTGGGGCAAATGCAGGAATCGGGCATGATTGAAGTGGACGAACGCGGCAAACAGGACTTGTCGGTTAATATGTGGCTGATTACCAAATACTGGTTTGATTTTGACAGCTCCATGCAGGGGCGTGCCAAAATTACCGAAGCGGCCAAACAACGCGGCGTATTCCGCACCCTCAGCCTGCTGCGACCGTATATCCGCGCCGAACACCGCGAACTGTTTGACCGTCTAACTACCCTGCCAGCCGATGCGGCAAAAAACTGACGCCGTCCTACCCGCCTGCGTAAAAAACACATTTGTCTGAAAACAGTTGTGTTAGAATCGGGCGCATTGTCTGCAAAAAGCACACCATTATTTAATTATTTTACGGAGTTTTCAAATGGATAAAAAAACCTTGGCGGTTTTGGCCGCTGCAATGTTGGGGCTGGCTGCCTGCGGAGGCGGCAGTAAGGGCGGAAGCGGTAAAATTATCACCTCTCCCGAAGACACGGTGGGCAATTCCGGCAATTCCGGCAATACCAACAAACCATCTGAAGAAAATAATGCCATCCGCAAAGGCCAATACGGCTTCGTCTATTCCTACAATCTCGACCCCGATGCACAGGATGCCGGTTCACCGGGTACATATGACGCCATTAACGATTTGAACTTATTGCAAGTGGACGGCCGCTCCATCAAATTGGTACCGGACGACAAAAAAAACGAAAAGTTTTACCGCAACAATGTTCCCGATGCCAACGCGCCCTATTTGGGTTCGGGTAACGACCCCTATGTAAAACCGCACGGAGCGTGGAGCTGGATTGGCAATGATTTGAAAAATGCCAAATACGGCGAAATCCACGACCCTTACGAGCATCACTATGTTTTTATGCAGGGCAATGAAACACAAAGCAACGAGCTGCCCACCGACCGCAAAGAAGTGACCTACACCGGCAACGGCACGCATTTGTACACAAAAATAGTGGTGCAAGACGACAAACCGGTGGTACTTGACCGCCGCTTTTTGGAAGCCGATGTGGAGGTGAAAGTCAATTTTGGTGAAAAAACCCTCATTGGCAAGGTTTCACCGCGAAATGTTCCGGACAACATTAAAAACGATGTGCGCGACACCATCATCAAAGCCACCATTCAAGACGGCCGTTTTTCGGGTACAGAAAAATCCCACAAAACCGAAGTAAACGGCGCTTTCTATGGCCCCAATGCTGGTGAAATGGCCGGTGCCTATGTGCGCAAGCTGCCAGATGATTTGAAAAAACTGAATTCGGAAAACTATCCCACGCGCGGTGCATTCGGTGCCACCAAGCAATAAACCCCGCTTTCAGGCTGCCTGAAAGCCCTTTTATCCCATCGGCACGGTTTGTGCAGATGGGATAAAATACTTTTATCTTGAGAATCAAATGATTGAACTGTCCCGTAACATTGATTTAAGCCCTTACACCACGTTCAGGCTGCCTGTACGCGCCGCCTTTTATACCGAACTGCATGATGCGGCACAACTGCCGTCCCTGACTGCACTGCCCGAATTTCAAAACGGCAAAGTATTGTGGCTGGGCGGCGGCAGCAATATTGTTTTCAAAGGGGACTTTGACGGCCTGGTGGTGCGCATGGCCAACCGTGGCATTACCCTGCTTACCCAAGACGATAATACGGTGCGTGTAGAAGTGCAGGCAGGCGAAGTGTGGCACGATTTTGTCCGCCACAGCATCGCCCAAGGCTGGTATGGCTTGGAAAATTTAAGCCTGATTCCCGGCACGGTGGGGGCGGCACCGGTGCAAAATATCGGTGCTTACGGTGTGGAAGTAAAAGATAGGATTGAGTCTGTGCGTTGCTTTGATTTACACACACAACAATTTATTACCCTATCCCAACAGGAATGCGCCTTTGCCTACCGCGACAGCTTGTTTAAACGGCACAAAGGACGTTATGTGATTGTGTCGGTGATTTTTGCCCTGCATACCCGTTTTAGCGCCCAAATCCGTTACGG
>JAUNOT010000140.1 GCA_030537065.1 Conchiformibius sp. | reverse complement strand
GCCTGCTCAAAGCAAATCAGCCGGTATTTGTAATATGGTCAATGTGCTTTATTTCTCATATGCCATTGATTTGCTTTGTTGTCCGGTTTACGGCTCGCCGTCTTGTTAGAAAGATAAACCGCATTGGCTATAAATTTTTCTGATGTTAATTTTTATAAAAAATTATAATTATTTAAAATCATGTTGTTGTGTGGTTTTTTCTTGTTGGCAATTTGAATTGTTAGCTTCAGAAAAGAAATGATAAGAATTGTTTTTTTTACGGTAAGAATATTAAGATACGCTCCCTTTCTGTCTTTCCTTAATTTTCCAATAAAAACTGTGCAAATCAGGAGCGCGAATCATGAGAAAAACACTATTATCACTGACATTAGCTGGATTGTTTATGCTGCCTGCCGCCCAAGCGGAAGTTATCCTGTACGGTCGGATTGCCGCCGGTATGGAGGTGACCAAAACGTTTAAGGAAAACGGCCAAAAACCAAAAACCGGCAGCGATACGGAATTGGTGGACTACGGTTCTAACATCGGTTTTAAAGGCTCGGAGCAATTAAGCGACCGTTTGAAAATGATTTGGCGTTTAGAGCAGTCCGTACCGCTGGACGGCAGCAAAGACTACGGCTTCGGCACGCGCACCTCTTATGTCGGTTTGAAAGGCGATTTCGGCACGCTGACGGTGGGCAACCAAAGCCATCCTTTGGCTTATGTCAGCGGTTATTTGGATGATTACGAATACTATAATTTTGCCGGTGTGGCGTGGTATGGGCGCAGCAATGATGTCAACCAACGCCGTGTTTCAATTATGTATGAAAGCCCAGAAATGGCCGGTGTGACCGTGCGTGCTTCGGTTTCGCCCAGCGATAATGTCAAAATCAAAGAGTCAAATTTGAAAGAGCGCGGTGATACCGCCGTTTACGGTTTGGGCGTAGGCTATAAGAAAGGCGATTTCTTTGCCGATGTGGCGGGCGGTTATGTGAAAAACGGTTCCAGCAACCGCGCCGTGCGTGCCAACGGCAAACTTGACCATGCTTATGAAGTTTCTACGCAAGTCGGCTATGAAAACGATGATGTGCTGTTGGGTGTCGGCTATCAAATTGCCCGCAATGTGGACGGCTGCAATACCATTACCCCCAACGCTGATGGCGAATGTCTGAAAAGCCAAATCGCCCGCAGTAATGAAGTAATGGCTTCGGCCATGTACCGCCTGAAAAACGGCCTGCGTTTGAAAAGCTCGGTTGCCTACGGTTTTAATATAAAGGACTTAAACACCGAGACTCAAGAATTAAGCCCGCATGCCAACAACGGCAAATATGTTCACGGTGTGGTCGGTGTGGACTACAAACTGGCTAAAAATACCAGTGTAAATGCCAATGTCGGCTATGTGAAAGCCGGCAAGGGCGACCGTGCATTCGCCGTCGGCGCGGTAACCGCCGGTTTGGTTCATACTTTTTAAGCCCATTGATAATACGCACAAAGAAACCGTTTCAGGCTGCCTGAAACGGTTTCTTTTTATTGAAAATCGGTATGTTTGGGCAAGAGTGCGGTATCGGCGGGATTGCGGATAAAGCCGTCTAAAATCTGCCGCAGCCGTGCGCCCGCGCTGCTGACGCGAAAAACAAAATAGTCGGCGATAATGTCGGCCTGCTGTTCCATATTAAATTCGCTTAAACAGGTACGGCCGTTTAAATAATGGTCGTAGCGGTAGGCGGGCAGGTCGCGGCCGTAGCCGCCTTTGCAGGCCAGAATGCCGCCGTCCAGCCACAGTTGCAGGCCGAGCGTGTGCTGCCAGATATGGGTCATTTCGTGGATAAACAGGTGGCGTTTGTTGCTTTGCGAAAAGTCGGCTTCATACAATGCGGGCGGGTAGTGCATTACACCAAACGGGCTCATGGCGGTACGCGCGTTTTGCAGGGCGGGAATCAGGCGGCCGTGATGAATGCGTACCTTGTCGTAATCAATACTGCTGCCGAAGACGCTGCGTGCCAGTTCGGTTTCACCGGCCGTCAGGCGGCGGCGGGAAAAAGTCGGTTTGTTCATCAAGATTCCTTTTCGGTTGGAAACCCCGCTGTTTAAGGCGGAAAGAAGCTTTTTTATTCGGGCGGGGTGTAAGCCTGTCCGCATCAGGGCTTTATGTGCAGCCCTGTGTGTTGAAACATCAAAATTCCTTTGCGGCGGCGTTTCAGGCTGCCTGAAAAGTCAGGTCAGACTTCAATTTTATTGGGGGTAAAAGTTTCCCATTTGTTGCAGGCGGGGCAGTGCCAGAAAAAAACCTGCGATTTGAAATGGCAGTGGCGGCAACGGTACATCACCGCTCTTTGCAGTTGGCGGCCGACCACGCCGCGCATCATGTCGGCATCGGCTTTCCATGTCGGGTTCAGGCCGGAAATCTGCAATCCGAGCAGGCGGTACACGCCGTTTAAATCGGGTTTGGCGCGTACCAGTTCCACAGCAAGCTGGTTGGCAGCACTTTCGCCGTGCAGCAGCAGCGATTTTTCGTAAATAACCGGTATCAAATCCAGTTGCGGGAAAGTGCGGGCGTAGCCGGTCAATACGTCTAAGCCTTCGGCGGCGCGTCCCAATGCTTCGTAGGCATCATACAGACGCTCGGCCGCCATGCCCAAATAGGCGTGGTGCTGGCTTTCAATGGCGGTGTAGGCAGCGATGGCGGCCTCAAAACGGCCTTGTTTTTGCTCAATATCGCCCAAAATCAAATTGGCACGGCTGCATTTTTTGTTAGCGGCCAAAGCCGATGCCGTGTGGTTGCGGGCTGCCTGAAAATCGGAACGGAACAAGGCTTTTTGCGCCATTTCACAGTAAAACTGGGCAATCTCAAACTGATAAGTCTGTTCGTCATGCGAGAGTAGGGCGGCGGTGGCCACGGCTTTTTCCCAATCCCTGTCTTGCTGGTAAATATTGAGCAGCACTTCGTTGGCTTCTTTTGCCATATTGCCCTGTTTCAGCCCCAGAAAAATCTGTTCGGCGCGGTCAACCAGTCCGGCACTCTGATAATCCAAGCCCAGTTCGTATAACACCCGCTCGCGGCGGCTGCCGACCATATCGGGCCATTCCAGCAAGGCCTTGTGCATGGCGATGGCCTTGTCGTTTTCACCGCGCTGGCGGTAGAGTTTGCCCAAAATCAGCCCCAATTCACACGAACCGGGCTGTTGTTCGGCCACTTCCGCCAGATTGCGGGCGGCACGGCCGCTGTTGCGCTCAACCAGCGCGTCCAAGCTGTTATAAAAAGCGGCCGGTACGGTTTTGGCCTGTTTGAGTACGGCTTTCATGTCCACCCGTGCGGCAAACCAGCCCATGCCGAAAAACACCGGCAGCAATACAATCGGCAGCAGCCACCACCACATTTCTACATCCATAAAACATTATTCCATTGTTGAATTTTTATTTTCAGGCAGCCTGACAATACACGATAAAACAGGTGGTATTCTAGGGCGTGTCCCTATTTACTTATGCGGCGGTATTTTTGGTACAAATCCACGTCTGCCGCGTTAAAAATCCTTGCAAGGTGTTCAACCTTGCGCGGATTTTTGCCTTGCATACGCGGATTTTTACTCAAAAAACCGCTTGGCAAAGCAAATAGGGAC
>JAUNOT010000018.1 GCA_030537065.1 Conchiformibius sp. | reverse complement strand
TCTTTTGGTTATTAGTGATATTATAAAAAATCGTTTATTGGATTCGGATATTGATTTTGATTTACTTATGTATCAATTGGATGTATTGTTTCGTTTGCATAATCCGCATATTCAAACTCGCAAAGAAGACTTTGAGTTATGGGATGATTTTAAAGATAAAATTTCAACAGAATATATGGATAAGGTTTTTTAAACTGCCTGAAAACGGCGCACAGGTTTTAAAATAGGGAACACAGGTAAACACTATGTTTTTTAATAATTTACTCAGCTTGGCCATTTGGGTGCCGATTGTCGCGGGGGTGCTGGTCTTGGCAACAGGGTCGGACGAACGCGCCGGTTTTGCCCGCGTATTGGCCTTAATCGGCGCATTGGCCGGTTTTTTGGTAACGCTGCCGCTGTTTACGCAGTTTGACCGCGCCAACGGCGGCTATCAGTTTACCGAACTGCACCAATGGATTCCCGCGCTCAATGTGCATTATGCCTTGGGCGTGGACGGCATTTCCGTGCTGTTTGTGATTCTGAACGCGTTTATTACGCTGATGGTGGTGCTGGCCGGTTGGGAAGTGATTCAGAAAAAGCCCGCGCAGTATATGGCGGCGTTTTTGATTATGTCCGGCCTGATTAACGGCGCGTTTGCGGCGCGGGATGCCTTGCTGTTTTATGTGTTCTTTGAAGGCATGCTGATTCCGCTGTATCTGATTATCGGTATGTGGGGTGGCCCGCGCCGCGTGTATGCTTCCGTTAAGCTCTTTTTGTACACGCTGATGGGTTCGCTGCTGATGCTGGTGGCGATGGTGTACCTGTCCTATCAGGCAGGCGGCAGCTTCAGTATTGCCGATTTCCAAAACATCAAGCAGATTCCTTTGGGTATTCAGCAAGTTCTGTTTATCGCTTTCTTTATGGCGTTTGCCGTGAAAGTGCCGATGTTTCCCGTGCATACTTGGCTGCCGGACGCGCACGTTGAAGCACCGACCGGTGGTTCTATGGTGCTGGCGGCGATTACGCTAAAAATCGGTGCATACGGTTTCCTGCGCTTTATCCTGCCGGTGCTGCCTGATGCTTCGCGCTTTTTTGCCCCTGCGGTGATTGTATTGAGCCTGATTGCGGTGATTTATATCGGTATGGTGGCTTTGGTACAAACCGATATGAAAAAACTGGTGGCGTATTCGTCCATCAGCCATATGGGTTTTGTTACCTTGGGCGTGTTTTTGTTTAGCGGTGTATTTTCAGGCAGCCCACTTGGCGAGCTGAACAACTGGGGCTTGCAAGGCGCGATTGTGCAAATGATTTCGCACGGCTTTGTATCGGCGGCGATGTTTATGTGTATCGGCGTGATGTATGACCGTCTGCACACGCGCAATATTGCCGATTACGGCGGTGTGGTAAACGTGATGCCCAAGTTTGCCGCCTTTATGATGCTGTTCGGTATGGCCAATGCCGGTTTGCCGGCAACTTCCGGTTTTGTGGGTGAATTTATGGTGATTATGGGTGCGGCGCAGGTAAACCTGTGGATTGCGGCTTTGGCAGCGCTGACCCTGATTTACGGCGCGTCCTACACCCTGTGGATGTACAAACGCACCATTTTCGGCGAGATTACCAACTCCGAAGTGCGTGAAATGAAAGATGTCAACTGCCGTGAGTTTTTGATTTTGGCGGTATTGGCGCTGGCGGTGTTGGGCATGGGTTTGTATCCCGAGCCGTTTGTGGCGGTGGTGCGTCAGGCCGCGCAGGATTTGATTGTACAAGTGGCACAAAGCAAGATTTGAGGTGGCTATGAACTGGAATTGGACCGATTTGAATTTAACCGCCGCCACGCCTGAAATCGTGCTGTTGAGCGCATTGTTCGGCGTATTGTTGGCGGACTTGTGGACGAGCGATAAAAACCGTTATATCACGCATTGGCTGAGCATCGGTGCACTGTTGGCGGCGGTGTTCGGGCAATGGGCGGTGTGGCAGGAAGACAGCGTGGTGGCATTCGGCAGCGTTTACGGCATGTATCTTGCCGATGGTATGTCGCAACTGACCAAAGTGGCGGTGTATCTGGGTACGGCGGCGTTGTTTGTGTACAGCAAGCCGTATAACCAGCAGCGCGGTATTTTTAAAGGCGAGTTTTATACGCTGGCCTTGTTTGCCGTCAGCGGCATGAGCGTGATGATTAGCTCGAATCATTTTTTGAGTGCGTATTTGGGCTTGGAGCTGTTGTCGTTGGCCTTGTATGCGATGATTGCGCTGAGCCGCGATTCGGTGGTCGCGTCCGAGGCTGCCTTAAAGTATTTTGTGTTGGGTGCGCTGGCTTCCGGCTTGCTGTTGTACGGCATTTCTATGGTGTACGGCGCAACCGGTACGCTGTATTTCAACCAAATTGTTGAGCTGTCCCAAGCCGGTTCGGTAAACGGCTGGCTGTTGAAACTGGGTGTGCTGTTTATTGTGACGGCGGTGGCGTTTAAATTCGGCGCGGTGCCGTTTCATATGTGGGTGCCCGATGTGTATCAGGGTGCGCCCACTTCGGTGGCGGCTTTTATCGGTTCTGTACCGAAAATTGCGGCAACGGTGTTTGCTTTCCGTATGTTGGTTACTGGCTTTTTGGTGCAAAAAGGCGATTGGCAGCTGATGTTTGCGGCGCTGGCGGCCTTGTCGCTGCTGGTGGGTAATTTGGCGGCGATTATGCAGACCAATATCCGCCGTATGCTGGCGTTTTCTACCGTGTCGCACATGGGTTTTGTGTTGCTGGCGTTTTTGGGCAGCGTAATTGGTGTTGAGGCGGCGGTGTATTACGCGCTGGCTTATACCGTGATGAGTTTGGCAGGCTTCGGCGTGTTGATGATGCTGTCTGCCAACGGCCGCGAGTGTGAGGAGTTGAGCGATTTGGCCGGTCTGAACCAACGCAATGCTTGGTATGCTTTTGTGATGCTGCTGGTAATGTTCAGTATGGCCGGTATTCCGCCGCTGATGGGCTTTTATGCCAAGTTTGCGGTTTTGAAGGCCTTGGTGGTCAGCAGCTACGCTTGGGCGATTCCCTTGGCGGTGTTTGCGGTGCTGATGTCGCTGGTGGGTGCGTTCTATTATCTGCGCGTGGTCAAAATTATGTATTTTGACGAGAAAACCGATGATGCACCGGTGGGCGGCGATATGGGCGTGGGCATTCTGTTGTCGGCCAATGCACTGTTGCTGCTGTTGTGGGGCATGATGCCGGAACAGCTGATGGCGTGGATTCGTGTGGCGGTGGCACACTCCGGTTTGGGCATCGGCAGTTAAATTATAGTGAATTCTCTTTAAATTGGGACGGCGTTGGCTCGCCTTGCCGTATTGTTCATACTGTCTGCGGCTCGCCGCCTTGTCCCCATTCAAATTTAATCCACTATAAAATCGTAGCAGGCTGCCTGAAAGCATTTTCAGGCAGCTTTTTTGTAAAAGGAATGATATGACCGCTCCGATGTACACCTTGTTGCTGCTGGCCTTGCTGCTGGCCAACCTGCCGTTTTTGACGCAACGCGCTTTCGGCGTGATACCCTTGCCGCGCAAACACGCCGGACACCATTTGGCGGAACTGGCTTGCGGTTTTGCCTTAAGCGGTGTGCTGGCCTATGTGTTGGAACAACGCGCCGGTGCGGTACATCCGCAGGACTGGGAGTTTTATGCGGTGGTGCTGTGCCTGTATTTGGTGTTTGCCTTTCCAGCCTTTGTGTGGCGTTATTTTTGGCACGGGCGCAATAAGGAATAAGCCCTTGATTCACAGGCTGCCTGAAAGCATGGGAAAACCGCTTTCAGGCAGCCTGTTATTAACGGTAAAATACAGATTTTATTTGGGCGGCGTGTAAGCCCGTCTGAATCGGGGCAACACATAAGGCTGCGCTTTATGTGCAGTCCTGTGAGTTGAAACCATGTTAAAATGTCCCCTATTTTTGACCGATTTTTGAGACTACCGCCATGAGCAGCGCACACGACCACCAATTCGCCAAAGAAACCATTGCCGTCAGCCTTGAAGACGAAATGCGCCAGTCCTATTTGGACTATGCCATGAGCGTGATTGTCGGCCGTGCGCTGCCCGATGTGCGCGACGGCTTAAAGCCCGTACACCGGCGCGTGCTGTATGCCATGCACGAATTGAAAAACAACTGGAACAGCGCCTATAAAAAATCTGCGCGCGTGGTTGGCGACGTGATTGGTAAATACCATCCGCACGGCGATGTGGCCGTGTACGAAACCATTGTCCGTATGGCACAACCGTTTTCCCTGCGTTATATGCTGGTGGACGGGCAGGGTAACTTCGGCTCGGTGGACGGCGACGGGGCGGCGGCGATGCGTTACACCGAAATCCGCATGGCCAAAATCGCCCACGAAATGCTGGCCGACATTGGCGAAGAAACCGTTGATTTCGGCGACAACTACGACGGCAGCGAACGCGAACCGCTGATTCTGCCTGCGCGTATCCCCAGCCTGCTGGTAAACGGCTCGTCCGGTATTGCCGTCGGCATGGCCACCAACATTCCCCCGCACAACCTGAGCGATACCGTTGATGCCTGCCTGAAACTGCTGGACGACCCCGATACCGACATTTCCGTTCTGATTGACATCATCAAAGCCCCCGACTTTCCCACCGGCGCAACCATTTACGGCTTAAGCGGCGTACATGCCGGCTACCGCAGCGGTCGCGGCCGCGTGCTGATTCGTGCCAAAACCCATATTGAGCCGATTGGCAAAAACGGCGAGCGCGAAGCCATTATCGTGGACGAAATCCCCTATCAGGTAAACAAAGCCAAGCTGGTGGAAAAAATCGGCGATTTGGTGCGCGACAAACAAATTGAAGGCATTGCCGAGCTGCGCGACGAGTCCGACAAATCCGGCATGCGCATTGTGATTGAGCTGAAACGCAATGAAAACAGCGAAGTGGTGCTGAACCAGCTGTACAAACTCACTCCGCTGCAAGACAGCTTCGGCATCAATATGGTGGCTTTGGTGGACGGACAGCCGCGTCTGTTGAATTTAAAACAGATTTTAAGCGAATTTTTGCGCCACCGCCGCGAAGTGGTCACGCGCCGAACCCTGTTCCGCCTGAAAAAAGCGCGTGCCGAAGGGCATATCGCCGAAGGTAAGGCGGTTGCCCTATCCAATATTGACGAAATGATTGCCGTCATCAAGTCATCTGCCGATGCCGATGCCGCCCGCAACGCGCTGATGGCGCGGGCTTGGTCGTCCGAACTGGTAAGCGGCATGCTGTCGCGCAGCGATTTGGATTTGCGTTTGGCGCGTCCGGACGGGCTGCCTGAAAACTGCGGCCTGCACGTAGACGGCTACCGTTTGAGTGAAGAACAGGCGCGTGCCATTTTGCGCATGAGCCTGCGTAACCTGACCGGTCTAGACCAAGACGAAATTGTGCGTGAATACAAAAACATCATGGCACAAATTATTGACCTACTGGATATTTTGGCGAAACCTGAACGCATACGCGACATGATGCGCGAAGAGCTGGAAGCAGTTAAAACCCAGTTTGGCGACGAGCGCCGCAGCGAAATCAACCCCTTCGGCGGCGGCGATATTGCTGATGAAGACCTGATTCCGCCGCGCGATATGGTGGTGACGCTCACGCACGGCGGCTACATCAAAACTCAGCCCACCACCGATTATCAGGCGCAACGGCGCGGCGGTCGCGGCAAACAGGCGGCTGCCACCAAAGACGAAGATTTTATTGAAACTTTATTTGTCGCCAACACCCACGATTACCTGATGTGCTTTACCAATTTCGGCCGTTGCCATTGGATTAAAGTGTACCGCCTGCCCGAAGGCGGACGGCAGTCGCGCGGCCGCCCAATTAACAATGTGATTCACTTGGACGAAAACGAAAAAGTGAGCGCGATTTTGGCGGTGCGCGATTTCCCCGAAGACGAATATGTGTTCTTTGCCACCGCGCAGGGCGTGGTGAAAAAAGTGCAGTTGTCCGCGTTTAAAAACGTGCGCCGCGAAGGCATCAAAGCCATTGCCCTGAAAGGCGGCGACAGCTTGGTGGGCGTGGCGAAAACCTCGGGGCATGACGATATTATGCTGTTTTCCAATTTGGGCAAGGCGATACGCTTTAACGAATATTGGGAAAAAACCGCCGACAACGACAGCGAGCAGGACGAAGACGGCGTTTCAGGCAGCCTGAACGATGAAGATGATAACGGCAGCGATACGCCAGTGAAAGCCAACGGCGTGCGCCCGAGCGGACGCGGCAGCGGCGGTTTGCGCGGCATGAAGCTGCCTGCGGACGGGCGCATTGTCAGCTTGCTGGTGTCTGCACCCGACACGCCGCAGCAGGTTTTAACCGCCACCGCCAACGGCTACGGTAAGCGCACGCCGTTTGCCGATTATAGCCGCAAGGGTAAAGGCGGGCAGGGCGTGATTGCCATTGACACGGGCGAGCGCAACGGCGAATTGGTGGCGGCCACGCTGGTGTCGCCCAACGACGATTTGATGCTGATTACTTCGGGCGGCGTGTTAATCCGCACCAAAGTGGAACAAATCCGCGAAACGGGACGCGCCGCCGCCGGTGTCAAACTGATTAACTTGGACGAAGGCACAACTTTGGTCAGCTTGGAACGGGTGGCGGAAGAACCTGAAGCGCAAGAAGATACGGCTGAATAAACTCAGGCTGCCTGAAACCGTTTTCAGGCAGCCTGAGTTTATTCGGGAAAGATTTGTTTAAACCAATTTTGAAAGGCAGGGCTTTGGCGGATGGTGTCCAAATCTTTATCCTGCTCAATATCTGTTTTTGATGGCGGTTTACTTGAAGTTGCTGCCAATTTTAATTGTTCCACTACCTTATCGGCGCTGCTACCTGAAAGCGCGTACACGCAGGCTAGGTTATACGCCAATTCAGCGGCATATTGCGGATAATTTTGAATAAAATCTTCGGCAAGCTTTTTCGCTTCTTGAAGTTTGTCTTGCGCGGCTTGGTCTTGTTGATTTTGTTTTTGGGCGTGGTAGGTGTGAATTAAGGAACTTATACGGTTAGAAGCAGCCTGATAAAAATCAGGCTTAATGCGTAAAGCCTCCTTGTACTGTTTATAGGCTTCATCCCATTTATCCCATGCTTCGTCAAAGTGGTTATTTTGTGCTAAAGCCTGTGCTTCATGACTTAAAGCAATACCCCAGTTATCAGTAGCCTGATAGAAATCAGGTTTGATGCTTAAAGCCTTGTTGTACAGTTGATAGGCTTGGCTCCATTTATCCCGTGCTTCGTCAAAGTGGTTATTTTGTGCTAAAGCCTGTGCTTCATGACTTAAAGTAAGACCCCAGTTACAAGCAGCCTGATAATAATCGGGATTAATGTTTAAAGCCTTACTGTACAGTTTGTAGGCTTCACCCCATTTATCCCGTGATTCACCAAAGCGATTATTTCTTGTCAAAGCCTGTGCTTCATTACATAAAGAAATAGCCCAGCTGGAGGCAATCTCATAATCACTGGGTTTGATACTTAAAGCCTTGCCATATAGTTTATAGGCTTGATTCCATTTCTCCCATGCTTCGTCAAAGCGGTTATTTTGTGCTAAAGCCAGTGCCTCATTACCTAAAGTAACAGCCCAGTTAAAAGTAATTAGATAATCATCAGCTTTGGTGCTTGAAGCTTTGCTGTATAGTTTATAGGCGTGATCCCATTTCTCCCATGCTTTATCAAAGTTATTATTTTGTACCCAAGCTAGTGCTTCATTATCTAAAGCAGTACCCCAGTTGAGAGCGGCTGGATAAAAATCGGGATTGATATGTAAAGCCTTGTCGTACAGTTGATATGCTTGATTCCACTTATCCTGTGCTTCACCCAAACGGTTGTTTTGTGCTAAAGCCTCTGCTTGATGGTTTAAAGCATTGCCCCAGTTATAAGCAGCCTGATAGTTATCAGGGGTAAGCACTAAAACCTGTTGATAGCCTTGCTCAATATAGGGAAACCATACAGATTGTTGTAAGCGGCTACCTTGTTTATAAGCTTCATGTGCTTGGTAAGCTGCATTAAATAGGGCTTCGGCATCATTCGGGCTGTGCTGTATTACTGCCTGCCAAGCATAAAATGCCTGTTCGTGTTCGGTATAGCTTTTGGCGTGGGCGGATAATACAATGGCATGGGCGCGTAGTTGCTCGGCTAAAGGGATTTCGCGGTTATCTTTTAAAACTTCAGCCGCTTGTATAGCATCTTTTTGTTCTTGAGAATCGGGGTTGTCTGCATTCGGATTGAAATTCTTTTGTTTCTGTGAAAGATCTTTTATCTTATCAGCATCTTCTTTCGCTGTGTGATAAAGCTGTCGCATATCTTCTTTGATCTGTTTTGCTTCTCGTTGAGCATTGGTGGAAATTACCCAAGGAATAGCTAAACCAAGAATAGACATTATCGCCAGCCATATACTGACTGAGTTTTGCCAAGCATTTAATGTTTTTTCGCGCAATTCATCTGCCTGTTTATCATTTTTTTCACGCAAATCCAACATCTTTTCCTGAAATTGCAGTTCCAGCGTTTTTAAATCCTGTGTTGAAACAGTTGGTGTGGCAGCTTGTGATGCAGCCGTTACCGAAACGGCGGTTGCCGCTGCCGCCGTATTCAGCAGCAGGCAGACAAGCAGGGGGAGAAAGGCATGGCGCTTCATAATTAGGATGGGGGCGGAAATATTAAACCCTGTGATTGTAGCAAAACATTCAGGCAGCCTGAAACCGTTTCCCGTTTCAGGCTGCCTGAATCATCAGCGTTAAATTATTGACTTAACACGTCTACGCCTTTGGGCGGAGTAAACTGAAAATGACCGCGCGATAGATTGGGTTTCATATTCAGCCCGCTAAAGCGGATGGAAGTGTGGTTGCCGAAGCTGTCTTTCAATTCCATTGCCGCCAGCGTTTCCCCTTTAAAGCCGATGCGGATAAACTGATAATCCGACTGGCCTTTTTTCGGCGTAGCCAACACATAATCAATACCGCCCGCGCTGCCGTCTTCTTTCAGGTTGTAATTGCTTTCCAAAGCGGCTTTGCCCGACAAAATCGCGGCGGGGCTGCCGCTGACCGATTGGCTTTGCTCGGATTTGGTTACCTGTTTTAAATCCACATCATACAGCCACATGGTTTTGCCGTCGCCGACAATCACCTGTTTAAATGGGCGGTTGTAATTCCATTTGAACATACCTGGGCGCAGAATTTGAAAGCTGCCCGAGCTGGTTTGGCTTTTCTTTTTGGATTTGACTGTTTGGCTAAAGCTGCCGCTGATGCCGTCGGTGTCGTTGTTAAACTTTTTCAGGGTGTCAATCGCGCCGGCATGGGCGGCAGCCGTCACAGCCGACAAAACGGCGGTGGCAAGCAGGTTTTTCCAATTTTTCATCAAGATTCCTTTCGTATCGGTTGGGGAGGCGTGTGCATCTTATGGCAGTTTGCGGCTGCCTGAAAAGCATCAAAACGCCGTGTAAAGCGTATTTTTTTGTTAAGTGTTTTGTTTTAAAGGATTATGCCGTGATGATTTAACCCAATTTTTAAATTGTTACGGGCGCGGCGGCAACAAATTAACGGTGTGTAATGTAATGAAACCGAATCCGCTGCGGGCAGCAGCCGTTTTTCCTGACAAAATCGGCTGTGTTTTAAGCATTTTTTATGGTTTTATAATCAAAATCGGCTTGAAAATGTTGAAAATAGCCTGAAAAAAGGGGTATCTGCCTTATTGGTGTAAAACCATTGTCAGGTTTTGTTAAAACAGGTATATTTCGGTCAATGCATATTACAGACGATTTCAAACTTTTGGTAGTTTTTGTTTGATAGGCTTTGCCGTATTGCTTTTTCCTCCTTTCGGGCAGTACGGCGGAGGCAGGCGCAAGCCTGTGGGGTTTTGCCCCATTGTTTGTGAAGCGTAAAATCTCTGATTTGAGGTATTTCAGGCAGTCTGTTCAGGCTGCCTGTTTTTTTATGCCGTAAAATACTTGACGATACCGCCGCCCTCTTGAACAATGTTGCCGTTTCGGTTTATTTAGGAGCAGTTATGCAATCCCCCAACACCCTGTCCAGCAAAATCAATACTATGCGCCAGAACAGTATTTACCTGCTGCCCAATTCGTTTACGGTGGCGGCTTTGTTCTCCGCGTTTTACGCCATTACCGAATCCATGCACGATAATTTTGAAACGGCGGCGATTGCGGTGTTTGTGTCTATGCTGCTGGACGGTATGGACGGGCGGGTAGCGCGTTGGACCAACAGCCAAAGCGCATTCGGCGAGCAGTTGGACAGCTTGGCCGATATGGTCAGCTTCGGGGTTGCGCCCGCGCTGATTGTGTATAACTGGCAGTTGTACCAATTCGGCAAATTGGGCTACGGCATTGCGTTTGTGTACTGTGCCTGTGCCGCCCTGCGTTTGGCTTTGTTTAATACCTTGATTGGCAAGGTGGATAAAAAATGGTTTATCGGTATTCCCAGCCCGACGGCGGCGGCTTTGGTGGCGGGGCTGATTTGGGTGGACCGCAGTTTTAACGGCTTTGACGGCATCCGTTGGTTGGCTTTGTTTATTACTTTGTTTGCCGGACTGTCTATGGTGGTACAGATTCCGTTTTGGAGTTTTAAAGAAGTTAATGTGAAGCGTAAAGTGCCGTTTTTGGGCATGATTGTGCTGGTGCTGGCGTTGATGGTGGTGGCTTTGGAGCCGGCGCTGATGCTGTTTTTACTGTTTTTTGTTTACAGCCTGTCCGGCTATGTGATGTACGGCTGGCAGAAATGGCAGCAACGCCGCTCGGGCGCAACGGAAGAACCGTTGAAATAATGGATTAAACCGGTTTGCTGTCCAGACGACAACAAACCGGTATTTTTCAGGCAGCCTGAAATAATGGGCTTTAGCGTGCCACATCGCCTTTCATCACCACACGGCCGTGGAAAGAGCCGACTTCGCAGTCAAATTGACCGCCTTTAAGCGTTTTGCGGTCATAATAACTGTGAAAATCGCTGACGCGGCGGCCGCCGTGTTTCAATGCGGTTTCTTGGAATTTTTTGGCTGCGTTCAGTAGGGCGCGTTCGCAGGTGGCCGAATCGGTTTTGCCGACACGGTTGGCGGCCTGACGGGTAATCAGGTCGTTTTTAATCACTGCACCGCCGCCGCCGAAGCTGACGGGTACAGACGGGTCCAACACAGCTTTGGCTTCGGCGCTGTTTAAAATGGCCTGACCGTTACAACGGTAAACGACTTTGCGTCCGGCACCGCCGGTATCACCCTGAAGCAGGCGGCAGTGGCCGCTTGCCTGTTGTTGGGGGCTGTCGGGGGCGGCACGGTTGGCGCAGGCGCCCAAGGCAAATACGGCGGCAAGGGAGGTGAGCAGAAGTTGGGTTTTCATCGGTGTTCTTCCTTGGATGGTCAATAAATCATAAACTTTGTGTACCGGCGGTACGGCTGTAAGTGTACTGAAACGGCATGAAACAGGCAAATAACGGTATTGGGAGTTTTTCTGAAGTGTATGAAAGATAAATAATTCTAGGGATACGCCCTAGTGATAACTTGAGGAAAATACTTGCAAATTAAATTATATTGGGGCGGTGCAGATTGTGCCGCGCATTATTGCGGGCAGGATTTGGACGAAGCCGACCGCCGCCGCTTGGCTTTAAGGCCGCAGTTGGCGCAACGGACGGGCTGGCGGATAAGCCGTTATTTGAAAACTTATCTTGAGGACGGCCGTTGCTGTTTAAGCCATAGCGGCAGCGTGGCAGTGGCGGTGGCGGGTGAGGCGGTCGGGGTGGATGTGGAAACGATGCTGGCGCGTGATTTTTCCGTCTGGCATCGTGGCTGGCTGCGCGGTGATGAGTTGCGCTGGCTGGCGCAACGAGGCGGGCAAATGGCGGATTATTATGCGCTGTGGACTTTGAAAGAGGCGTTGTTGAAGGCGGCAGATTTGCAGTTTGCCGATTTGCCGCAGGTGGGTTTGTGTCGCGTTGGCGGACGCTGGCGTTTGACGGCGGACGGCCGCTTCTGGCAGGGCGCGGTCTGGCATTTGGGTGCGGATATTGCCGCCGCCTGTGTGTGGCGGGGGCAGGCGTATTGTGTTTGGCAGGGTGTAGGGGCGGCTGCGGTGCAGCCGGTGCGTTTGTGGTTTCAGGCTGCCTGAAATCAGCCGTTTTCCTGCTGCGCTTTGTGTTGTTGCAGCCATATTAGGGCGGCGGCGCGTTCGGCTTCATTGCCGTAACGCAGGTCGCGTTGGGCGCGGCGGTAGGCGGCTTTGTCGCGGGCTTCCTGTAATTGCCGTTCGCGGAACTGTTGGTGGTTGGCGGACTGTTTGATGTGGTTTTGCTGGGTTTGGGCTTTGGCCATGGCTTGGGCAATCAGGGCGGCGGGATTGAGGGCAGGTGTTGCGGTGGCGGCAGGTTGGCGGCGGCGTGCTGCGGCTGCCTGAAGACGCCGGTTGCGTTGGCGGAAGCGATTTTGTGCGTGCGCGGCTGCCTGAAAACGGTTTTCGCTTTCGCCGTTATCTAAAAAGCGGTGACGTGGCAGTACGGCTTCGTCTGTCGGTATCATGGCGATGCAGTCCACCGGACAGGGCGGCAGACACAGGCCGCAGCCGGTGCATTCGTCGGCGATAACGGTGTGCATTTGCTTGGTGGCACCGAAAATGGCATCTACGGGGCAGGCGCGGATACAGGCGGTGCAGCCGATGCAGACGTTTTCGTCAATCAGGGCAAGGGCGCGGCTTTGCGGTTTGGCGGGAGGAACGGGAGGGCGGCCGAGCAAGGCAGCCAGTTCGTGCATGACGGTGCTGCCGCCGGGGGCGCACAGATTGACGGCCGCCTGTCCGGCGGCAAGGGCAGCGGCGTAGGGTTCGCAGCCGTCATAACCGCATTCGCGGCACTGGCTTTGCGGCAGCAGGCGGTTGAGGGTGTGGATAAGGTTCATATTTCTTATATGGTTAAAATGCTTTCAGGCTGCCTGAAACGGTTTCAGGCAGCCTGTAAACGGCAGGCAAAACAGGTTTATTTGCCCACTTTCAGTTTTTGCCACAGCGATGTGCTGAGTTTTTTCGCCGCATCGCTCATTTGCGGCATCACAAAGCCGTTTTTCATGTCTTCCGCAGTCGGGAAGATGGAACGGGTGGCCACCAGCGCAGGATCCATTTTCTCGCGTGCAGGCAGGCTGGCCGGTGCGAAGGTAACGAAATTACCGTTTTTAGCGGCCACATCGGCATCCAGCGTGTAGTCGATGTATTTATGGGCATTGGCAACGTTTTTCGCGTCTTTCGGAATCACCCAAGATTCCACCCAAAAGCCCATGCCTTTCGGGGTCAGCACTTCAATGCCGACATTGTTTTTCACTTCTTCGGCACGTTTTTTCGCCATGTTCAGGTCACCGCCGTTACCGGCTACCAAGCAGATTTCGCCGCGTGCCAGCTCGTCAATATAAGACGCGCTGAAACGTTTGATGTCGGGACGGATGCCTTCCAATACGGCGGCGGCGGCTTTCAGGTCTTCGGGGTTTTCGCCTTTGGGGTCTTTACCGATATAGTTCAACACGATGGGGAACATTTCGCTGGGCGTGTCCCACAGGGCGATGCCGCACTGTTTCAGCTTGTTGGTGTATTCGGGCTTAAACAGCAAATCCCAGCCGTTTTCAGGCAGCTTGCCGCCCAAAATTTCTTTGCCTTTGGCGGTAATGGCCAAAGTGTTGGCACCGGAAAAATACGGCACGGCGTATTCGTTGCCGGGGTCGGCGCTTTCCAACAGTTTCAGCAGCTCGGGGTCGATGTTTTTATAATTCGGAATCAGGCTTTTATCCACTTTCTGATACGCACCTGCCTTAATTTGGCGCGGCAGGAAAGCAATGCCGGGCACAGCCAAATCGTAGCCGGATTTGCCCACCAGCATTTTGGCTTCCAAAGCCTCGTTGTTTTCATACAGGCTGTAGGTCAGTTTCAGATTGTTGGCTTTTTTAAAGTCTTCCACCGTGCTTTCATCTACGTAGTTCGACCAGTTGTAGATATTAAGCGCATCGGTTTGCGGCAGGGTGGCGGAGGCGGCGCTGCTGCCTGAAGCGGGCGCGGCAGGTTGCGCGGCCTGATTCTCGGTTTTCTGACCGCCGCAGGCAGCCAGTGCAAACAGGACGATGGTGCTGAACAGGGTTTTTTTCATTTGAATTATCTTCTCGTGTAAAAATGGAACAAGGAAGGCGATTGTATGATTAAGGTTGGGATTATGCAATCTTGGGTTAAGAAAAATACGGCTTCACGTTACAATATGGTTAAAATAATTTTCAGGCAGCCTGAATTACCATTTAACCAAAGGATTCCCTATGCACCCACAAGCCGTTTTATTTGATTTGGACGGTACGCTGGCCGACACCGCGCCCGATTTGGGCGGCGCACTCAACGACCTGCTGCAACGGCACGGCCTGCCGCCGCAACCCGACGAACGCACCCGTCCGCTGGCTGGACACGGTTCGGTCGCGCTGTTGGAGTTGGCCGGCATCGGCCGCAACCACCCCGATTTTACCGACTGGCAGCAGCAGTATTTGCAGGCCTATGCTGAGCGCAACCATCAAAGCAGCATTTTATTTGACGGTGCGGACGATATGATTCGCGACATCGCCGCCAAAGGCTTGGCGTGGGGCATTATTACCAACAAGCCGCAGCGTTTTACCGACAGCCTGCTGCCCAAGCTGGGTTTGACCGTGCAACCTGATGTGGTGGTGTGCGGCGATACCTGTGCCGAAGCCAAACCGAGCGTGCTGCCGATGCACCACGCCTGCCGCGTGCTGGGCGTGCCGCCCGAAAGTTGCCTGTATGTGGGCGATGCCGAACGCGATATGCAGGCGGGGCGCAATGCCGGTATGGTAACCGTGCTGGCGCGTTGGGGTTATATTCCCGCCAACGAGCGGCCGCAGCAATGGGATTGGGATTTTGAAGTGTATGAACCGGCCGATGTGGTTCATCTGCCTTTATTGGCGGGTTAATGTAAAAAAACAGCCTGAAACAAAATATTGTTTCGGGCTGTTTTTCTGAAGCGGGCTGCCTGAAATAGGACTAATGATGCGGTTTGAGAGACACACAATTAAAAGCTGGTTTTATTGAGCTTTTGCGATAATTCGTTGGCCAATGCGGATAAACTAAAGTTTAAGCCGTTAATAGGCAGTGCGACAAGAAACGGTAAACGCGATACACCGTTGTCACCGGACGGAAAGGCATAATGGCGTTTACTCTGATTGGCGATCAAAGTGGAATCAAACTCCAAATCGACCACATTTTCCGGATATTCGCGCGGTAGCTTTAAGATTTCCTGATAAACCTGTATTTGCGCCTGATGAGAATGGCGTTTCAGATTATCCAATTTACTTAATTCTTTTTCACGCCGTTTCAACAGTTTATCCATTAACCCTGGTTCAATGTCCAAAGTGGCTTGGCGTTGGTTGATTTCCCGCATAAGACTGCGGTGTGCATCAATATTTTGTTGAATAATGCTTTGCAAGCGTACCAACGGCGTTTCAATATCATTGTGACAAGTCGTCCAATCATGTTGGCTTTGTAAAATAAATAACTGGTTGCGGCGCTTTTCTAAAAACAGGGTATAGGCAACCAGCCGCCCGAACAGCAAATCGGCCTGTTCGTTCAGCAATAGTGCAGGTAATGATAAAAACTCTTTAAATGTACTTAATATATTGCCGAAAATTTGACGGATGCCGATATACAGCACGTCATATTCATCTTTATTGCCGATATTATGGCGCATGGTATTGCGTAACGGCTCCAAGATATTTCGGGTCAGCATGGTTTCGTATTGTTGCAAACGTGCCGGTACGGCCTTGTTCAGCGGCATATCGGCCGGAAACGGGGTAAATAACAGGGGTAACAGCTTTGCCTCATGGAAAATTTCCAGTTCTTCTAAAAAGTCAAAAACTTCAGTCCGAACCTTGGATTCCAGCGTAATGATAAAGCGGATTTGTTGCTTGAAACGAGCCTGATATTCAGATGGCTCGCTTTGCAACATGGATGGGTTAAGTGCGACACCATTGAAAATAACGCGATTTTGTGAAAATAGGGTTTCTTCCTGTAAAAAACGGCGGATGGCAAAAGGGTTGCTGTCTATGTCAATGGTGGGGGCAATGGCATAGATGTAGCGTGAGGTTCGGATAATTTCCAATTGGCGGATTTTTTGCTCGCGGCGTAAGAACGTGTTGAGCAGTTCATGAGGCATTTCGGCCAACTGGTGATTGCTTAAGGTTTTAAACCAATAACCCAATAGCTGATGTTTCAAATACACTTCATTAATGAAGGTTTTGATCACATGCGTATTCAACCCGCGATAATTGCGCGGGGTGATGAGGTTTTCCTTATTGCGGATAATGGAGGCGCAGGCATAGATAAATTCTTTATGCAAACGCTGTTTAAAAGCATGGGCTTCAAAATCACCATCGGTTTGAAACTCATGGATTTTGCCAAGGATATTTTCCAGAAAGTCTGCTATTTGCTCAACGTTTTCATATTCTTGTAGGTTTTTTAGATGGTGGGCAGTTCCTTGGGCAAAGGCTTTCAGTTGGTTTAACCGGGTAGGGATGTCGGAAATTAAATTAAGCAGGCTGTCTTCATTGTCTGTAATACGGTATTCAAATTGTTTTTCGGCAGCATTCCAGAAAATATTTTTGGGTTTGAGCAGCTGGATAACGATATTTTTGCGTAAATTTTCCGGTAACCCTTTAATAATGCTTAAAAGATACTCCTGCCAAAAGATATCCAATTTGGGATCTATTTGGTTGATTTGGGTGCGTATGGAATACGGTATATGGTTTCCGGAGTACAGGCTATCAAGCATGGGAATATTCATGGTCGGATACTGGCTGGGCGTGCTGGCGCAAGTGGGGCATAAATATAGCACAATTTCATTGGTTTAAGGTTGTTTTTACTTCTGTGCGGCTTTATAGGTGGGTTTTACATTGCGCTGTAATTGGGGCCGCTTCCGCCCTCGGGGCAGGTCCAGACAATATTTTGGGTGGGGTCTTTAATGTCGCAGGTTTTGCAGTGAATACAGTTGGCGGCATTGATTTGCAAGCGTGCCGTGCCGTTTTCTTCCAGTATTTCGTATACGCCCGCCGGACAATAACGGGTTTCGGGTGAGGCGTATTCCTTAAGGTTAACGTCCAGTGCGCGGCGCAGGCTGTGCAGGCGCAGGTGGATGGGTTGGTTTTCTTCGTGGGCGGTATTGGCCAGAAAGACGCTGGAGGCACGGTCAAAGGTCAGTACGCCGTCCGGTTTGGGGTAGTCAATCGGTGTGCAGTCGGCGGCTTTTTTCAGGCTGCCTGCATCGCTGCCGTGGTGTTTGAACGTCCACGGCATTCTGCCTTTCAGCAAATATTGTTCCAATGCGGCATAGGCTGCACCCACCGCCAGCCCCCAACGGAATGCGGGACGGATATTGCGGGCAGCGTGCAGCTCGCGGTACAGCCAGCTTGCCTGAAAACGTTTTTCGTAATCTTCGGCGGCAGGATTGCTTTCAGGCAGGCTGCCTGAAGCGTCCTGCAACAGGGGAAAAACCGCCTCGGCCGCCAACATAGCCGATTTGATGGCGGTATGCGTACCCTTAATGCGCGGCACGTTTAAAAAACCGGCTGCATCGCCAATCAACGCCCCGCCTGCGAAACTCAACTGCGGCAGGCTTTGCAGGCCGCCTTCGCTGATGGCGCGCGCGCCGTAGGCAATCCGCCGTCCGCCTTCCAGCATCGGACGGATGGCGGGATGGGTTTTAAAACGCTGAAATTCCTCAAACGGCGACAAATATGGGTTACGGTAATCCAAGCCTACCACCAGCCCGACCGCAATGCGGTTGTTGTCCAGGTGATAGACAAATGAGCCGCCGTAAGTTTTCCAGTCTAAAGGATAGCCGACCGTGTGAATCACCAAGCCGCTTTGGCATTGTGCGGGCGACACTTCCCAAATTTCTTTGATGCCCAAACCGTAGGTTTGCGGTTGGCAATCGCGGTCTAAAGCAAAACGGCGGATAAGCTGCTGCGTCAGCGAGCCGCGTACGCCTTCAGCAAACAGGGTTTGCCGTGCGTGCAGCTCTATGCCGCGTTGAAAATGGCTTTCAGGCTGCCCGTCTTTGCCGATACCCATATCGCCGGTAGCCACACCTTTTACCGAGCCGTCCTGATGATACAGCACTTCGGTGGCGGCAAAACCGGCGTAAATTTCCACGCCGAGTGCTTCAGCCTGCTCCGCCAGCCACCTGCACAGCAGGCCGAGGCTGATAATGTGGTTTCCTTGGTTACAAAATGCGGGCAAAGTCGGCATTTTGTAGGCTTTTTCACGGCTCAGGAATAAAATACGGTCTTCCGTAACGGCGCAGTTAAGCGGTGCGCGGCGCTCGCGCCAGTCTGGCAGCAGCTCGTTTAAGGCCACAGGATCCATAACCGCACCCGATAAGATGTGTGCGCCTACTTCGCTGCCTTTTTCCAATACGCATACGCTGATTTCGCGCTGGCTGCGGGCGGCGAGTTGTTTGAGGCGGATGGCGGCAGCCAGCCCGGCGGGGCCGGCACCGACAATCACCACATCATATTGCATGGCATCGCGTTCGGGCATTTGGGTCATGGCGGGTGTCCTAAAATGGGAATGTTTAATATTTAAAAGGAAAAACAAAGGATTTTAACATTTTTTTATCAATTATCGGTATATCTGCCCTTTTAATATTTCATACCGATATGAAAAATACAGTTTGGAAATGATGGTGTGTATTTTCAAAGATTTTGGTTTTGTACCAGCAGGTAAACCAAAGGTAAACGGTGTTTGGGGATATTAAGGTGATTGTACCCCCAATTATGCAGTTTGGGCAGCCTTAAATATTGGTGGCCTAGATTAGGGCGTGTCCCTATTTGCTTGTGCGGCGGTATTTTTGGCATCAATCTGCCCCTGCCGCGTTAAAAATCCTTGCAAGGTGTCCAACCTTGCGCGGATTTTTGCCTTGCACAGGCGGATTTCTACTGAAAAAACCGCTTGGCAAAACAAATAGGGATACACCCTAAAAATAATAAGTTTTTTGTATGAGGTTTTTCGGACGGCCGCTTGGTTTCGGCCGGATGTTGCCCGTGTTGGTACGGGTTGTGTTCATAAAAGGAAATTGATGATGAAAGCCAAAATTTTATTGCTGGCATCGCTGTGTCTGACGGCGTGCGGCATTTTACCTTCACAACAGGCGGCACGGCCTGCGGCCGTAGTTAAAGGCGGGCAGACGGGACGGATGCCGGATTTTTCAGGCAGTCGTGCCGGTGCCGACCATATGCCTTTGGTGTGGGCGGCCGAGCAGCAGGCAAGCGGCAAAGTAAAGGGCTTGCTGACGCAGGCGCGGGTGATGGCTTTGATGCGTAAGGAAATTGTACGCGGAAGCTGTTGGGATTATCTGGATACGCTGTATAACCGCGCCGGTGTGCCGCGTCATGCGCGCAAAACGGTGCATCGCGGCAGCTTCGCTTACGGGCCGTTTGCAGACCCTAGCCGTTTGCAGGTGGGGGATTGGATTTATCATGTCAACCATAATTACCGCAATAATGAGCATAGCGGTATGTTTATCGGTTGGGTGGATAAGGAGCGGCGCTTGGGTTTGACCTTAAGCTATGCGGGCGAAGGGCGCAAAGACCCGGCGCGTTATAAGGTGTACGACTTGAGCAGCGTCTATAATATTATGCGGGCAGAGTAGTGTGGTTCCGCTTCAAAAACCGCGTTTCAGGCAGCCTGAAACGCGGTTTTTCCGTTAAAATCCGACCTTTTTCACACACAAAGGGGAAAAAACCATGACCGCACTGCTGCTTTATATCTGCATGTATCTGTTTTTTGCCGTAGCCGCCGTGCTGGTGTCGCAAAAATTCGGGTTGGGTTCCGTGTTGGGCTACCTGATAGCCGGCATCCTGATTGGCCCCACATTCGGCTTTGTGGGCGAAGAAACCGAAAAAATCCAACATATTGCCGAGTTTGGCGTGGTGATGATGCTGTTTCTGGTCGGCTTGGAACTCGCGCCGCAGATGCTTTGGCAGATGCGCCACAAACTGCTGGGCTTGGGCGGACTGCAAGTGCTGTTGAGCGTGGCGGCGATTGCCGGCATCGCCATTTGGCGCGGCCAAAGCTGGCAAACCGCGCTGGCCATCGGCTGCATCTTGGCGCTGTCGTCCACCGCCATTGTGCTGCAAACCTTTTCCGAAAAAGACCTGATGGGTACGCCGGGCGGACAGGCAGGCTTTGCCGTTTTGCTGTTTCAAGACGTGGCGGCGATTCCGATGCTGGCCTTGCTGCCCTTGCTGGCGGTGTCGGGCGGTGCGGCCGCCGACGCGCACGGTGCGGCCAACCTGCTGACCAATCAACCCGGCTGGGTACACGCACTGGTCAGTTTTGCCGCGATTTTTCTGATTGTGCTGGTGGTGCGTTATCTGGTGCCGACCATGTTCCGCATCATTAGCCAAACCCGTCTGCGCGAAATGTTTACTATGTTTACGCTGGCCTTGGTGGTGGGCATTGCCGCGCTGATGTCGCTTATCGGCCTGTCGCCTGCCTTGGGCGCGTTTATTGCCGGTGTGGCTTTGGCCAACAGCAGCTACCGTCATGAAATGGAAAGCAATTTGGAGCCGTTTAAAGGTTTGTTGCTGGGGCTGTTTTTTATTACCGTGGGCGCGGGCATGAATTTTGTCTTGCTCGGCCAACAGTTTTGGGTGATTGCCGGTTTGACGTTGGCAACTTTAGCGGTCAAGGCTTTGATTTTGTGGCTGCTGGGCAAACTGTTCAGGCTGCCTGCGCTGCCTGCCAAGCTGTTTGCCTTGAGTTTGGCACAGGCCGGTGAGTTTGGTTTTGTACTGTTATCCATTTCCCAACAAAGCCATGTTTTGAGTGCGGAAGTCGCCGACCGCATCGCGCTGGTGGTGGCTTTGTCTATGGTACTGACGCCGTTACTGTTTATTTTTTATGAAAAAGTGTTGGTGCCGCGCAGCCGCCACACCGCCACTTCCGAGCGTCCGCATGACGAAATCCACGCCGCCAATCCCGTTATCCTGCTTGGACATGGGCGTTTCGGCCAACAAATCAACAGCATGATTAACGCCTGTGGCTTTCCCACCACCGTGATTGACCACCACGCCGAAACGGTGGAAAGCCTGACCAAATACGGCATCAAAACCTATTACGGCGATGCCACCCGCCCCGAACTGCTGGCATCGGCAGGCTTGGCGCAGGCCAAACTGGTGGCGGTGTGCATTGGCGACCGCCATCAGGCTACGGAGCTGGTGGCGTTTATCCGTCGTCATTTTCCGCAACTGCCGATTATCGCCCGCGCCCAAGACCGTTTGCACGCTTATGATTTGCACCACGCCGGTGCCGATTACATTATCCGCGAAACCACCGATTCGGCGATGCGCGGCGGCCAGATTGCTTTGGAAACGCTGGGTGTTGCCCCCGACAAGGCGGCGGAGCTGCGCCGTTTTTACGAGCAGCGCGACCGTTATCAGCTTGAGCAGGCCGCCGAAGTGTACGACCCTGCGCTGCCCTTTTTTGCCAACGGCCGCCTGATGGAAACGGCGCAGGCGATTGACACGGAAACCGCCGCGATGATGCAGGCCTTGTTGCGCGGCGAAACGGTGGATTGGCAGGAAAACCCCGACAGTTGGACGTATGCGAAAAAAGGCTTGAGTTGATGCGGAAAATATCGGTATAATCCGCCGCTTCCAATCCTTGACGGGTCTGTAGCTCAGGGGTTAGAGCAGGGGACTCATAATCCCTTGGTCGTGGGTTCGAAACCCACCGGACCCACCAGATTTGTACGGCACACTGTAAAACGGTGTGCCGTTTTTGTGTTTTCAGGCAGCCTGCTTGTGCAGCCATTGTTGCAGGCGGCTGACGGCATCGCTTTGCTGTAACAGCGACTGCTGCCATTGTTGTGCGGCTTGTTGCCAGTCTGAAAAAGATTGCAGCAGGGTATGCCAGTATTCGCGCCGTTGCGGTGCGGTCAGACGCAGCGCGCCGTTTAGTTCCCATGACAGTTGTTGATGAGCTTGACGGATAACAGGGTCGGACGGCGCGGCTTGCCGCCAAAAGGCATCCAGTTTGTCCAGATGCGCCATTTCCTGTTGCGGGTAGATGTGCCAGAAAAACGGTTTTCCTGCTAATTGGGCGCGGACAAAGCTGTCTTCGCCGCGTACCCACAGTATATCCGCCGCCCACAGCAGGCGGTCAAATTCGGCCTGCGCTACAAAAGGCAGGCGGTGCAGCGATAAGTTTCCGCCTTGAAAGCCGTTCAGGCTGTCGGCAATCTGTGTACCCGCCAGCCACAGCCGTATCGGCTGTTCCCATTCGGCCAAGGTTTCTGCCCAATCGCGCCATATGGGGCTGCGGTAGCCAAACGCAAAAATATTCAGGCTGCCTGAACGGTCTAAACCGAGTTGTTGGCAGAAGTTATCTATTTTATTTTGTTCAAAATCCTGCTTTTCCTTTAAGTAATCGGTTTCGCGTAGCAACCCGCCGCCTTGTGGGCAAAAACCCATCTGCCAGAAATATTTTTCTGTGCCGTCCGCTTGCAGGGACGGCATGGCGTGGGTGCGTACCGCCCAGTCTTCCGCGCTTAAATATTCCCAGTTTAACCATACCGGACGGCGGCGGCGGATAATGTCGTGAACGGCAGGCGGCAGGGTGCAGGCAAAGGTTTCAATCAGCAGGTCTGGCTCGGCTGCACCGTCCAAATCGGCATCCAGTCCTTCCTGCCAGCTGCGTAGGAAAATGCCGTGATGACGGCAGGGCGGCGGCGGGCAGTCCGGCACCAAGGCTTGTAAGGCGCGGCTGTCGTCCAACCACAGATAAACGCGGTAATTCAGGCGGCGGCGGATTTCTTGCGCCAAACGCCAAGATACGCCGATGTCGCCGAAATTATCAATTACGGTGCAGAAAATCCAGCAGCTTGGGGTGTGCATAAAGTGTTTCCTCGGGTAAACCTTTCAGGCAGCCTGAAAGTTGAATATTGTTTATAACTATCAGAATTTAAATTTCTATTATTTT
>JAUNOT010000017.1 GCA_030537065.1 Conchiformibius sp. | reverse complement strand
GGCATCGGCGGCTTGCTGGGCTGCCAAAACGGCAGCGGCATCAATGCTTTGATTGCGCTCGGCTACACGTTTAGCTTCTTCAGCCAAGGCTTTAGCCTGTTCGGCGGCGGCAGTTTTTTGCTCGGCTGCCTGTTGTGCGGCTTGGGCAGCATCGCGTTGGCGTTGTGCGGCTTCTGCTTGCTGACGGGCAGTGGCTTCGGCGTTTTGGGCGGCTTGTTTGTCAGCTTCGGCTGCTTGCAAGCGGCGTTCGGCATCTTGTTGGGCAGCTTGTGCCTGTGCGGCTTGTGCTTTAGCGGCATCGGCGGCTTGCTGGGCTGCCTGAACGGCGGCGGCATCGCTGCCTTGTGTGGCCAACAGATGTTGTTTTTCCGCTTCGGCGGCAGCCAAAGACTGCTCGGCCGCACGTTTGGCTGCTTCAGCGGAAGCTTTGTCCTGTTCAGCCTGACGGCGTGCCTCTTCGGCAGCCAGTTTGTCGGCTTCGGAACGTTGGGCGCGTTGGGCCGCTGCGGCGGCAGCGCGGTCGGCTTCATCGGCACGTTTCAGTGCACCGCTTAAGGCAGCTTGGGCGGCTTGTTTTTCCGCTTCGGCAGTTTGGGCACGGCGCAGGGCTTCTTCGGCTTGTGTGCGGGCTGCCTGAACGGCGGCGGCATCGCTGCCTTGTGTGGCCAACAGGCGTTGTTTTTCGGCTTCGGCGGCGGCTAAAGATTGCTCGGCCGCACGTTTGGCCGCTTCAGCAGAAGCTTTGTCCTGTTCAGCCTGACGGCGGGCTTCTTCGGCAGCCAGTTTATCGGCTTCGGAACGTTGGGCGCGTTCAGCCGCTTCGGCGGCTGCCTGAAGGGCGTTTTGTGCCTGACGCTGTGCTTCGTTAAAGGCGTTTTGTGCCGCTTGTTTCTCAGCTTCGGCGGCTTGGGCGCGGCGCAGGGCTTCCGCGGCCTGTGTTTGGGCTTGGCTTAATGCTTGGGCATCGGCACTTTGGTTTTGTTCCAAACGGGCTTTTTCGGCTTCAGCCTGACGGCGGGCTTCTTCGGCGGCCTGTTTTTCGGCTTCGGCATTTTGCAGGCGGTTCAGGGCATCGGTGCTTTGGCGTTCCGCTTGGATTTTGGCTTCTTCGGCTTGGGTCATGCGGATGCGGGCATCGGTCAGCAGTTGTTCGGCCTGAGCTTTGGCTTCTTCAGCCTGACGGCGGCGCGTTTCGGCTTCTTCGGCTTGACGGCGTGCCTGTTCTTGGGCTTGTGCGCTTTGTTCGGCTTGCAAACGGGCAGTGTCGGCGGCTTCGCGGGCTGCCTGAAGGGCGGCGGCATCTTGGACTTGGGCGGCCAGCAGGCGTTGTTTTTCGGCTTCGGCCGCATTGAGGGCGGCTTGGGCTTGGTTACGCTGTTGTTCGGCCTCTGCTTTGGCCTGTTCGGCAGCTGTGCGTGCTTGTTCGGCACGGCTTTGGGCGGCTTCGGCCGTTTGGGCGCGTGCGGCTGCGGCCGCTTCGGCATCGCGTGCGGCTTGTGCTTGTGCTTGTGCCTGATTTAAGGCGTTTTGGGCGGCCAAGTTTGCGGCTTGGGCGGTTTGTGCCTGTGCTTGTGCCTGCTCGGCGCGTTGGCGGGCGTTTTCGGCTTCGGCGCGGGCTGCCTGAACAAGGGCATCGTTATTGCCTTGGCTTTGTTCCAACAGGCGTTTGGCGGCTTCGGCCTCGGCTTTGTCGTGTTCGGCTTGGGCTTTGGCGGTCAAAGCTTCTTGCAACTTGGCGGCTGCGGCGGCACTTTGCTGCTCGGCGTTTTGTTTGGCGGTTTCGGCCAACTGGGCTTGACGGCGGGCGGCGGCCAGTTGTTGTTCGGCCGTTTGCTTGGCGGCTTCGGCGGAAGCGGCTTGCTGACGGGCGTTGTTCAGTTGTTGTTCGGCTGTTTGTTTGGCGGTTTCGGCAGCGGTTTGCTGACGGCGGGCTTCTTCGGCCAGACGTTGGGCTTCGGTTTTGGCGCGTTCGCTTTCTTGGGCGCGTGCGCTGGCAGCGGCGGCTTCGGCGCGGGCTGCCTGAAGGGCGGCGGCATCATCGCGTGCGGCGGTTTCCAAACGGGCTTTGGCCGCTTCGGCTTCTTGTTTGGCGGTTTCGGCCGCTACACGGGCTTTTTCAGCATCGGCGGCGAGTTTTTCTGCTTGTTTCCGTGCGGCTTCGGCGTCGGTCAGTTTTTTGGCTTCGGCCGCTTGTTTGGCTTTTTCGGCATCTTCGCGCTGTTTGGCCAGTTCGGCTTCTTTAACGGGATTGTGCAGGTAGTAGCGGTTGTCGTCGCTAACGGCCAGTTCGTAACGCCAAGTGCCGGCATCTACATAGGCTTTACCACTTTCTCCGCTCAGACTGATGTTGACGTTGTTTTTGTCCTGATTGCCGTGATTGACTTGCAGCAGGGTCAGGGTATTGACATTAGTCGGTTCGGCGGCGGTATTGCGGACGTGCAGGGTGTGGTTGCCGGTGGCGATACCGTTGACAAGCACTTTGTCGCCGCGGTTGTTGGCCAAGTCGCTTAAGTAGTTAAAGCGTACAGCACCGCTTAAATCGCCGTTCAGGGTTAGGGTGCGGTAATCGTCGCCTGCGGTCACGCTGCCTGAAATGTTGTTGCGCGGATTCAGGGTAATTTGGGCATTGCTGCCGGTGCCGTGCAGTGCGCCGATGGTGCTGTTGGCAGGCATCTGCCAATGGGTATCGTGCAGGCGCAGGCTGCTTTGACTGCTGCCGCTGATGCTGCGGCCGTAGTTGCCGATGGCCAGCGTCGTGGCGGAATGGTCGTGCATGGTAATGTCGCCAATCAGACGGGTGGCGGTCAGATTGGACAGGACGGGCGTGCTGATGTTGCCGGGCGCACAGGTGGTTTTGCCGTCAAATTCGGAACGGATGCAGACGGGGGTTTCACCCTGAATATAGCCGATGGTGGCGCGTGCGCTGTCGTGCAGGCTGATGTTGCCGCGCAGTTCGGTTACGTTGCGGCCGGTTTGCAGATGGCCGTTGCCGAAGCCTTTAAAGGTGGTGGCGTTGAAATGGCGGTCAATCCATTCGTTTTCACGGACAACGTCGGTGCGGTTCAACACGTCGCGTGCGTGTGAAACGGGGCGGCCGGACAGCAGCAGCCTGCCGTTTTCTACGGATAAGGAGCCGTTCAGGTTGGTGCCGCCGGTCAGCATCATGGTGTCTTTGCCGTTGTCGGCGCGGTAGTTGACATCCAGACGGCCATTGGTCAGGGCAGGGTCGGTTTCACCAAAGTAGCCGTGGTAGGCAGTTGCGCTGCCCGGATTGCGTTTGGCGTTTTCGCGTTCCAGATAGATGCGGATGGCTTCATCGCGGTCGCTGGACAAAAATTCCCAAGAACCGTTGCTTTGGCCGTTGGTGGGGTAGTATTGGTTGTAATTGCCACCCGGTTTTAAGACAAAGTAGTCAATGCGGTTGCCTTGGTAAGGATTTTTGTAAGAGTAAATACCGTTACTTTTGTTTAAGCGTTGGGCAAACTCAATGTCGCTTTCGGTCATCGGTGCCAAAAGTGCTTCTTTGGAACGGACATTGACGGTAACGGCGGCTTTGCGGTTGTTGTTATGATTGACAATTCGTGCGCCTTCATCCAAGTTACGGATGGCGCGTTGGAAAGCGATATGGTTGCCGTTCAAGTCCAAGCGGCCGCCGCGGAAACCGAAGTAAATTTGGTCGGGACTAACTTGTCCGGCATCGTTCAACACCACGGTAGGGCGGCCGCTGACAATGCCCACTTCGGAAAAGGCTTGTTTGTTGCCGGCTTTGTCGGCACGCTGCGCCAAAATAACTTTGCCGTCGCCCACGCTGATGCTGCCGTTGTTTTTGCCTACGCCATCAACTTTCAGGGTGCCTTGGCCGATTTTAGACAGGCGGTCGCCGTCGGGATTGTGTACGCGCCATTCTACGGTTTTACCGGCGGCCACATCCACGCCCGCACCCAGCCAGGTTTGGTTGCTGCGGCTGCCGAAAACGGTAAAATCGGTGTTGAAATGCAGTGCGCCTGCGCCTTGATTGATGTCGCTGTTTAACTTCAGTGTGCCCTTGTTGCCTGAAAAAATAATGCTTTTGCCGTGATTCAGGCTGGGACGGGATTTGGAGGAATCTTGGTTGGCTACGGTGGCATCGGTCAAATCCACGCGGTAGGGAGCGGAAGCATTGGCGGGATTGCTCAGGCTGCTGCTGTTGCCGTTGGCCGTCCACTCAAACACGCCTTTGTCAACCGTATTGGTGATATTGGCGCCGATGTCTTCCAAGCGTTTTTTCAGGATAAAGTCGGGGCGTTGGATGGCAGCACGGTTCCAGTTGCCGCTATCGGTTGCATAAAAATTGAGTACGGACACCACAACCCAGCGTTTTTCTTGGGCATCATAGGCAAAAATGGGCGAACCGCTGTCGCCAGGGGCGCCGTAAGTGGCCATCGGGCCATAGGCGTCGTCAAAAACATTGCTGCTGAAATCGGTCCAGCCACGGGGTTGTGTCTTGCTTAATGTTAAAGTGCCGCCGCCGGTCAGGTAGTTGTAGGCACCGGACAGCTTAGCCTGATTGGTGCCGTTGGCGTGGCGCAGCCATTGGGTGCCGCTGCCTGCACGGATAAATATCGGAAAGCGGGTGGTGTTGTTATAGGTATTGGCTTCCAAGCCCGCTTGGGTAACGGGGGCAGGGGCGGTTTCGGTAACCAGTTTGCTTAAGCGCGGAATATGGTAATCGGGGTGAAGTTGCTTGTCTTTCGGCACATTTTCGGCGGTTTGGGCGGCGGCATTGGGATAGTCGTTGCGGTCAATCAAGCGGTAGTCGTAATGCGGCACATCGGGGTTGTTGCCGTGTTGGCCGAAGCGCACCGAGCCGTAGCCGGAGTTGTGCTGTACGCTGGTAATGTATTGTGGGTCAATCAGAGTAGCCACACCGCTGGTGCTGACCATACTTAAATCGGGCATGGGCAGGCTCGGCAGCATAACGCCGGCGACCGTGCCGTCTTTTTTGTAAACGGTAATATTGCTGGCGCCGGGGGTAAACTGGCCTTTATTTTCGGCAAAGTCGCGGAAATATTGGTAGTCGATATCGTTGCGGACAAACGAGGCCTGCGCTTCGGCGGCCATGCCCAATGAGATGATGGAAGCCGCCAAAATACTGGGGCGGGAACGGAAAACCGGCGGGGATTTGCGGGTCATGATAAAAACCTTTCTAATGATATGAAATTTAATAACTTTTCAAGTTTATCACAAAATTTATTTATGGCTGGATAAATTTTGATAGTTTGATGCTATAAGAGGTGTCGGTTTGGAGGCAGGCAGGTAAGCCGGTTGGATAAACCTTAAAAATAGAATTGTTTAGCAAATAGTGTGCCAAATTGTGATTGTTGTAGAAATGGGAATGGGAAAATTTCAGGCAGCCTGAAAATTAGGCAGCCTGAACGCAGAACATTTATTGCGGAAAGCGTTGTAGCACATCACGCACGGCATCGGCTTCGCGCAGGGTACGCACGGCGGCAAACAGTTCTTCTGCCTGCGGATAAACTTTTTTCAGCATGCCCAGCCATTGTTTTAGCCGCGCCACCGCATATTTGCCTTCGGGTTCTTTGGCAGTACACAGTTCAAAAAACAGGCGTATCCATTCCATCACTTCGCCGTCAAACACCGCTTCACAGACATTTTCGCCGCGTTCAAACTGCTTAATCTGCCGTGCCAAATCCGGCCGCATCACCGCGCCGCGACCCAACATGATTTGTCGGCAGCCGCTGGCTTCGCGGATGGCGCGGTAGTCGGCCAAATCAAATACGTCGCCGTTGGCCACAACTTCAATGCCGATATGTTCGCGGATGGTTTTCAGCCAGCCCCAATGCGCGGGCGGTTCGTAGCCCTGCACTTTGGTTCGGGCATGTACCGTCAGCACCGCCGCGCCGCCTGCCGCCACCGCTTCGGCATTGGCCAAAGCCAAATCGGTGTTGTCGTAGCCTAAACGCATTTTGGCACTCAACATCACCGTATCGGGCAGGGCATCGCGCACGCGGCGCACAATCTGATACACCCGTTCCGGCGTTTTCAGCAACACCGCGCCGCCCTGATGTTTATTGACGGTGGGGGCGGGGCAGCCGAAGTTAATATCCAGTCGTTCCGCCCCAAAACGCACAGCCTGAACGGCGTTTTGCGCCATCATTTCGGCATCGCTGCCCAAAATCTGCACCGTACAAGGTACACCGGCGGCAGTGCGGTTGCCGTTGGCGATTTCGGGTATATGGCGCAGCCAAGTCGGGCGTGAATGGACGGTGTGGGTAATGCGGACAAATTCGCTGATGCATTCGTCATAGCCGCCGATGCGGGTGAGCAAGTCGCGCATGACGTCATCACATAGTCCTTGCATTGGCGCCAGTAAAAGCCGTACTTTTTCTGAATCAGTTAGGTGATTATCTTTTGAACTCATTGTTTTTAAATTATAAATAATCTATAGTTAATGTGATTTATTTTTCATACAAGACGGTGAGCCGCAGACAGTACAGATAGTACGGCAAGGTGAGCCAACACCGTATGAGAAATAAAGCATATTGACTATATTTGGATATTGTGTGGCCGGTGCGCTGTGTATGAATAAAAACTTACCCGACTGGTGTGTCGGCTAACCGATAACAGAACCAGACGGGTAAGTTTTATTGCTTATCTAGGGCGTGTCCCTATTTACTTATTACTTATGCGGCGGTATTTTTGGCACAAATCCACGTCTGCCGCGTTAAAAATCCTTGCAAGGTGTCCAACCTTGCGCGGATTTTTGCCTTGCATAAGCGGATTTTTACTCAAAAAACCGCTTGGCAAAGCAAATAGGGACACGCCCTAAGCAGTCGATTGAATTTTAGGTATCCAAACGGTCGGCTTCGTGTGCCAAAAATCCGCGCAGTTTCTGCATCGCTTTGGCTTCAATCTGGCGGATGCGCTCGGCCGATACGCCGTATTCTGCCGCCAATTCATGCAGGGTTAAACCACCGTCGTCTTGCAGCCAACGAGTTTCCACAATGCGGCGGCTACGCTCGTCCAGTTGCAGCAGCGCGTTTTGCAGGCCTTCGGTTTGCAAGGCGTAGTGCGCCTGTTTGGCCAGTTGGCGGTCGGGCTGGCTGTCTTGGTCGGCCAGCCAGTCAATCGGGGCAAAGCCGCTTTCTTCGTCGTCGCCGTTATCGGCCAGCAAACCGATGTCGCGGCCGGTCATGCGTTGTTCCATTTCCAGCACTTCCGACAGCTTCACGCCCAAATCGTCGGCAATCGCCTGTGCTTCTTTGGGCGATAATGCGCTCAGGCTTTTACGCATACTGCGCAGGTTGAAAAACAGTTTGCGCTGCGGCTTGGTGGTGGCCACGCGCACCAAACGCCAGTTGCGTAAGATAAATTCGTGGATTTCGGCTTTAATCCAATGCACGGCAAAGGAAAACAGGCGTGCGCCGCGTGCAGGCTCAAAGCGTTTGACCGCTTTCATCAAGCCGATATTGCCTTCCTGAATCAGGTCGGCTTGGTTGAGGCCGTAGCCGTCGTAGCCGCGCGCAATGGAAACGACGACACGCAAATGCGACAGAATCAGTTGTTTGGCGGCTTCCAAATCGCCTTTCATTTGGCGTTCGGCCAGCGAGGTTTCTTCTTCGGCGGTCAGCATGGGAATGCTGTTTACGGTGTGGATGTATTGTTCCAAGCTGCCGTGTCCGCTGGGTACGGGTAATGTGATGGCGTTCATATTTTTATTTCCTTCCCCTTGTTGTGTTTTTATTGAACCGTGCAGTATAACATTATCGGATTAAAAAATCCTTGCATTTTTTGTAAAATTATGTTTTCGGTAGGATGAAATTTTTCAGGCAGCCTGCGGGCATTTCAGGCTGCCTGAAAAACGGTTTGGCTTTATTTGCCTTCGTTACGCAGTTCGCGGCGCAGGATTTTGCCGACATTGGACTTGGGCAGCTCGTCGCGGAACTCAATATCGCGCGGCACTTTGTAGGCGGTCAGTTGGCTGCGGCAGTAGCCAATCAGTTCTTCTTTGGTGAGCGAGGGGTCGTTTTTCACCACAAACAGCTTGAGTGCTTCGCCGGTTTTGTCGCTGGCCACGCCGATACACGCTACTTCCAGCACTTTGTCGTGATGCGCCACCACTTCTTCAATTTCGTTGGGGTAAACATTAAAGCCGGACACGATAATCAGGTCTTTTTTGCGGTCGACGATTTTCAGCCAGCCTTTTTCGTCCATCACGGCAATGTCGCCGGTTTCCAGCCAGCCCTCGGCATCCATCACTTTGGCGGTTTCTTCGGGGCGTTGCCAGTAGCCTTTCATTACCTGCGGACCGCGTACCCACAATTCGCCCGCTTCGCCGATGGCGGCAGGGCTGCCGTCGGCTTTACGCAGTTGCACTTCGGTGCTGGGCAGGGGCAGGCCGATGCTGCCGGTGTAGTTTTGGATATTGAGCGGATTGACGCATACACCGGGGCTGGCTTCGGTCAGGCCGTAGGCTTCTACAATCGGTAGGCCGGTTTGCGCCATCCATTTGTCGGCTACGGCTTCTTGAGTGGCCATGCCGCCGCTTAAGCAGATTTTCCAAGTGGAAAAGTCCAGTTCTTTAAATTCGGGGCGGTTGAGCAGGGCGTTAAACAGGGTGTTGATGCCGATAAAGACGCTGGTGCGGTGTTTTTTCAACTCTTCAATAAAGGCGGGAATGTCGCGCGGATTGGTAATCAGGATGTTTTTGCTGCCTGCCTGAACGAAAATCATCAGATTAACGGTCAGTGCCAAAATGTGATACAGCGGCAGGGCGGTAATGACGACTTCTTCGCCGTCCCGAAGTTTGTTTTTAATCCATTCGCTGGCCTGCAACATATTGGCGCAGATATTGCCGTGGCTCAACATCGCGCCTTTGGCCACGCCGGTGGTGCCGCCGGTGTATTGCAGCAGGGCGATGTCGTCGCGTTGCAGTTCTACCGGCTGCAAGGTGTGCGCCGCGCCCTGTGCCAAAGCCTGTTTAAACGATACCGCGCCGTCAATGCGGTAGTTCGGTACCATTTTTTTGACTTTGCGGATAACGAGGTTCATCACCGTGCCTTTCAGCAGGCCGAACATTTCGCCGATATTGGCGATGATGATGTTTTTGATTTGGGTGCGCGGCAGCACCAGTTCCAGCGTGTTGGCAAAGTTTTCCAACACGATAATGGTGGTGGCACCGCTGTCGTTTAATTGGTGTTCCAATTCACGCGGGGTGTAGAGCGGATTGGTATTGACCACCACCAAGCCTGCCTGAAGGATGCCGAAAATGGCAACGGGGTATTGCAGGATATTGGGCATCATCACTGCCACGCGTTCGCCGCGCGGCAACTTAAGGACGTTTTGCAGGTAGGAAGCGAAGTTTTCCGCCAAACGGCCGGTTTCGCGGTAGCTTAATTCTTTGCCGAGATTATAGAAGGCGGGGCGGTCGCCGTATTGCGCGACGCTTTGGCGGAACACGTCTACGATGGATTGGTAGCGGGTTTCGTCAATTTCGGCACAAACGCCTGTTTCGTAGCTGTTTAACCAGATTTTTTCCATGATTGGCTCCGATGGTGGGCTGCCTGAACGCGGCAAAATAGGGCGGATTATAGCAAAACGAGATGGGTTTTCCGTTAAAAAACGGCGGCAGGGGAGGGGGAAGTGTGGTTTTCAGGCAGCAGGGCGGTCTGCCAATCATCGGCACGGATACCGAAACGGCGGTAAACCGCGCCGCAGTCCAAACGCGAATCGGGCGGGCGGACGGCACGGGCAGGCACGGCCGCCACCGGCACAATTTCAGGCAGCCGCGTCAATAAACCCTGTTGGCGGGCGGCGGCCACAATCTGCCGCGTCCATTCCAAGCGCGAAATATGCGGATAACCGGCAAAGTGATACAGCCCGCCGCCGCATTCGGGGTGCGCCAGCATCTGCTTGCCGATTTGCAGCAGGGCGGCGGCCACGCTGCCGACACGGGTCGGCGAACCGTATTGGTGCGCCACCATTGGCAACACGGCTTGCCGTTGCGCCAGCCGCAAAACGGTTTGGACAAAATCGCCGCCCCCGCCGCCAAACAGCCAAGCGGTACGCACAATCACGCTGCGGCGGCACAGCGTTTGCACCGCGCGTTCGCCCACCAGTTTGCTGCGCCCGTAAATATTGACGGGACGGGGCGGGTCGGTTTCGCGGTAGGGGCATTGCAGGCGGCCGTCAAAAACGTAGTCGGTGGAAAGATGCAGCATCACCGCGCCGTATTGTTCCGCCGCACCGGCCAAAGCCGCCGCACCGTGGTGATTGACCGCTTCGGCTTCGGCGGCATGGTATTCGGCCGTATCCACATCGGTATAGGCGGCGGCGTTGATAATCAGTTTCGGGCGCAAGGCGGCCACAGCACGGTTTACCGCCGCACGGTCGCAGAGATTTAAAGTGCGGCGGTCGGGGGCGGTAAAGGACACGCCTGCCGCCGTCAGTTGTGTTTGCAGGGCGCAGCCGACCCGCCCTGTGCCGCCGGTAATCAGGATATTATTCATGCTGTTGTGCCAGTTGCAACAGGTATTGTCCGTACACGCCGCTGCCTGCCCGCCGTGCCGCCGCCCGCATTTGCGCCGGTGTCAGCCAGCCGTTTTGCCAAGCCAGACCTTCCAAGCAGGCAAGCGGCCGTTTAAGCTGCTGCTGCCGCGTCCGCACAAAAGCGGCTGCCTGAAACAGGCTGTCGGGTGTGCCGGCATCCCACCATTTTACGCTGTCGGGTAGGCGCTCGGCATTCAGGCTGCCTGAAAGCAGATAGCTTTGATTAACGGCGGTAATTTCCAGCTCACCGCGTGCAGACGGTTGCAGGCGGCTGGCGTAATCCCACACTTGTTTGTCGTAAACATACAGGCCGCTTACCGCCCAATCCGATTTGGGTTGCGGCGGTTTTTCGGTTAGGGCGGCGGGGCGGCCGTCCGCATCAAACGTGATGATGCCGAAATGCTGCGGCTCGGCCACGCGGCGGGTAAACACGGTTGCGCCGTGCGGGCGGGCGGCGGCACGGCGCAGAATGGGGTCAAGTGCCGCACCGGTAAAAATATTGTCGCCCAAAATCAGGCACACTGCTTCGCCGCCGATGGTATGTTCGGTGAGGGCAAAGGCTTGGGCAATGCCCTGCGGCTGCGGCTGCGGCACATAATGCAGGCGGATGCCGAAACGGCTGCCGTTGCCGAGCAGGTGCACGAAAGCGGCACGGTCACGCGGGGCGGTAATCAGCCAGATGTCGCGGATGCCCGCCCGCATCAAAACGGCAAGCGGGTAGTAAATCATCGGTTTGTCGTACACGGGCAGCAGTTGTTTGCACACGCCGCCGGTGGCCGGATACAGGCGCGAGCCGGTACCGCCTGCCAATACAATCCCTTTCATCATGTTTGCCCGTAATCCTGACGGTGTGCCAGATACCATTGCACCGTTTGTTTCAGGCTGCCTGAAAAGTCGGCCTGCGGCTGCCAGCCCAATTCGCGGCGGATTTTATCCGTATGCACGGCATAGCGTACATCGTGACCCGGACGGTCGGCGGTGTGGCGGATTAAATCGGTATAACGCGCCACGCCTGCGGGCTTGTCGGGCAGCAGTTCTTCCATAATGCCGCACAGGCGGTGCAGCAAATCCAGATTACTGCACCGGTTGCCGCCGCTGATATTGTAGCTTTCGCCGATGTGTCCGCGTGTCAGCACCGCATACAGGGCGCGGGCATGGTCGTCCACATACAGCCAGTCGCGCTGTTGGCGACCGTTGCCGTACACGGGCAGACTCATGCCGGCGGCGGCGCGTAAAGTCATATAGGGAATCAGTTTTTCGGGAAATTGAAACGGGCCGAAATTATTGCTGCTGTGGCTTAACAGCACCGGCAGGCCGTACGTTCGGCACCATGCGCGTACCAAGTGGTCAGACGCGGCTTTGGAAGCGGCATAGGGGCTGCTGGGGGCATAGGGACTGTGTTCGGCGGCGGCTTCGGGTTCGGGCAGGTCGCCGAATACTTCGTCGGTGGAAACGTGATGAAAACGGAACGACTGCCGTTGTGGTTCGGGCAGGTCGTGCCAATAGCGGCGGACGGCTTCCAGCAGGGTGTAAGTGCCGACGATATTGCTGTGTATAAACGCGTCCGCGCCGCGAATAGAGCGGTCCACATGGCTTTCTGCCGCCAGATGGATAACGGCATCAGGGCGGTGGCGGCGGAAAATGGCATCTAAAGCGGCGGCATCGTTGATGTCGGCCCGTTCAAATGCATAACGCGGGCTGCCTGAAACGGCCGCCAAAGCCTGCGGGTGGGCGGCGTAGGTGAGTTTGTCCACATTGACCACGCTGTCGCCGTGGTGTTGGAGGATATGGCGGATTAAGGCCGAGCCGATAAAGCCCGCACCGCCGGTAATCAGAATATTCATCAGCGTTTTCTTTCGCTTATCGGTTTTCAGGCAGCCTGAAAGCCGCCGCCAACTGCCGTGCCGCCGTTTCGCCGCTTTGCACCGCCGCTTCCAAAGTGGCGGGATAACGCGGGTGCAGATAGTCGCCCGCCATAAAAATACGCCCGCGCTGCAGACCGTCAAGATTCGGCAGGGTGCGGCCGCTGGCGGCGGCGGTGGCACGTTTTTCGGTCAGCACACGCTGCGCCGCAGGCGCGGGCAGATGCGGGCAGACACGCAAAATATCGTGATGTACCCGTTGCACCCATTGTTCGGCGTTCAGGCTGCCATGCTGTTCCGACACGCTGATAACGGCGGCCACTTCCTGCGGGTCGGGACGCGCCAGCAGCCATTGTGCCGTGCCATCGCTCAAGCCGCATACGGGTACGGGCAGGGAAATGGGATACGGGTAACGCAGGTAAACGGTGGTAATGGCGTGGTAAGCCAGCGTATCCAACCAGTTTTTAAGCGGCGCGGCCGCCGCCGTTTCAGGCAGCAGCGCGGCAGCATGATAAGGCGCAACGGCAATTACCGCCGCATCAAAACGCCGTCCAGCCGCTTCCACGCCGTTTTCAGGCAGCAGGCGCAAGCGCGGCACACGGCATTGCGGCACATATTCCGCCCCATGCTTTTGCAACCATGCCAAAGCCGGTTCGGCCAGCAGCGCGGTCAAATCACATTGCGGCACACACCAATCGGCATCGTGCCGCCCGCCCCACACGCTGTCGGCCAACACATCTGCCAACACTTTCAGCGAAGCCGATTGCGGCGGCGTATTTAACGCCCCTTCACACAGGGGCTGCCAAAACTGACGAATCAGTTTTTCAGACACATTTTGCTGCGCCAGCCAGCCTGAAAGGGGCAAATCCGCGCTGATGCCGCGCCGTTGCCCCTGTTTTAAAAGCCATGTTTGCCGCAGCAGTGCCGCCTTGTCTGCCCAAGCGATTCCGCGCGCCGACACCAGCCCCGCCAGTAGATGCAGGGGCGCGGGCAAACGGCGGCTGTGCCAGCGCATACCGTTATGTATATGCCAGTAAAACGGGCGACGCGACAACTTGCCCTGTCTGTCTGCGCCCACCGTGTCCATTAAGTCCCAAACACGGCGGTACGCGCCCAACATCAGATGTTGGCCGTTGTCTAAAAAAGAAAATTCATCGTCCTGCCGTACGGCGCGGGCGCGGCCGCCCGCCACCCGTCCCGCTTCAAACAAGCAGACGGCAAAACCCTGCTGCACCAGCCGCACCGCCGCCGCCAGCCCCGCCCAACCGGCACCGACCACCGCCACTTTTTTCACGGTTTAAACCCCAGCAGCCATGTTTTCAGGGCAATCCGCATTTTGCGCGGGTTGGGAATGCGGATTTTGTATTTCAACACATTTTCCGCCCCGTCCCGTTCAATTTCACGCAGCAGCGCGTAATACACCGCCGCCATCACCAAACCGGCTTTTTGTGCGGCGGCATCTTCTTTAGGCAGCAGCGACAGGGCGCGGCGGTAGGTGTCGGCGGCACGTTGGATTTGAAACGCCATCAGTTCGGCAAATTCGGGCGTGGGTTCGGCCTGCAAAATCACGCGGGCAGGCACATTAAAACGTTGCAGTTCGTCAGTAGGCAGGTAAATGCGTCCGCGCCGCGCATCTTCGCCGACATCGCGGACAATATTGGTCAGTTGCAAGGCCAGCCCCAGCGTTTCCGCATATTCCAGCGTTTGCGGACGGCTGAAACCGAGAATCCGCGCAATCAGCCGCCCCACCACACCCGCTACGCGGTAACAATAATATTGCAGACCGGCGAAATCGGGATAACGGTTATGATGAAAATCCATTTCCATACCGTTAATAATTTCTTCCAACTCCTGCTGCGGCAACCCGAAGCGCGGTGCGGTATCGCGCAAGGCCTGATTGACGGGGTGTTCGGGCATTTGACCGTCAAACACCTTGTTCAAATCCTGCCGCCACCATTGCAGCGTCTGACGGGCAACGGCGGCATCGGAGCAGCCGTCCGCCACATCGTCCAATTCGCGGCAGTAGGCATACAGCACGGTAAGAGCGTTTTTTTTGTCCTGCGGCAGAAAACGGAACGCCGCCAAAAAGCTGGAACCGCTTGCGCGGGTTTTTTGTCTGCAATATTCAAGCGGATTCATGATAAGTGTTTATGGCTAACATGCCTAAAAGAAACGGGAAAAACGCTCAGGCTGCCTGAAAACCGGTTCGGGCAGCCTGAAAACGGATACGGAAACACCGCGCCTCATTAACGCCGCGCCAATACCGCCGCATTCAGATATTGCTTGATGCCGTCGGCGATGGCATGACCCATTTTGCGCTGGAACGCGCCGCTACGCAGCAACGCTTCATCCTGCGGGTTGGACATAAAGCCCGCTTCCACCAAAATAGACGGAATATCGGGTGAACGCAGTACCACAAAATTGGCGCGGTCCACATAACGTTTGTGCAGGGGAATGTGTTTGCCGACCTGATTCAACACCAGCCGCCCCAATCTGCTGCTGTCCACCAACGTTTGATTTTGCACCATGTCCATCAATACATTATTGATTTCCTTGCTGCTGCTCATTTTAACGCCGCCGACATTGTCGGCATTGTTTTCTTTTTCTTCCAACAGGCGCGTGGCTTCCGAGCTGGCACCAGTTTTACTTAAAATAAATATTTCCGCCCCGCGCGGCTTGGTACTGCTACCTTCGGGAACCGAATTGGCGTGAATGGAAACAAAAATGTCCGCGCCCGCGCGTTGGGCAATGGCGGTGCGTTCCTGAAGTTTGATAAAGATGTCTTCGTTGCGGGTCAGGCGTACTTGGCAGCCCAAAGCTTCCAAACGTTTTTTCATTTCGCGGGAGATGCCCAGCACCACGTCTTTTTCATATATTTTGTTGGCGCTGATGGCGCCGGTGTCTTCGCCGCCGTGTCCGGGGTCAATCACCACCACGGGGCGGCGGCCTTTGGCTTTGCCGCTGCTGCCGCTACTGTTGTTTTGCGCCGTTTCTTTGCGGTTGCGGCTTTCCCAAAACGCTTGAATCGGATCGCCGCCGCTCGGATACAGGTCGGCCACCAGCCGGTGTTTGAAATTGGAAACGGGAGCCAAAGCAAATACTTGCGGTGCAACGGCGGTTTTCAAGTCAAAAACAATCCGCACCGTTTTACTGTCTTTTTGTCCGGCGCGGATTTGGCGTACATAGGGGTCGCCGGCGCTGACTTTGTTGGCAATTCCGGATAAAACGTTATTAAAATCCACGTCTTCCAAGTCAATAACCAGGCGGTGCGGGTTGGTAAGGGTAAAGTATTTGTAGCGGACTTTGCCGTCTGATTCCAAGGTGATGCGCGTATAGCTCTGTCCCGGCCAGATGCGGACGGCCAGAAAGCGGCTGCCGGCAGCGTGGGTGTTTAAGGTCAGCAGCGTCAGGCTGCCTGCGGATGCGCCCAACAACAGTTTGCGGCGGCTTATTGTTGCCATAAATCTAAACTCCGTTTGCCTCGTGCGCTGGGTGCGGATACCTGACATTGCCGTCCGGCACCGTGCGCGAAAAATTCAAAAATCAAGTCGGCGGCGGGAACAAAACTGCCGCCCTGCTGCGCCCATTCAATCAGACAGATGCTGTTGTCGGAAAACAGGCCGTCCAAACCGGCATCGTCCCATTCTTCGGGCGATGCGAAGCGGTAAAGGTCAAAGTGGTGGACGTTCAAGCCCGCTTGGGGGGTGTAGCTTTCCACCAGCGCGTAGGTCGGGCTTTTGACCGTGCCTTCAAAACCCATGCCGCGTAATACGCCGCGTGCGAAAGTGGTTTTGCCTGCGCCCAGCGTGCCGCTTAAGTAAACCACCAGCGGGGGGGCAAAGGCATGCCGCCAGCTTGCGCCGAAAGCAAGGGTGGCGGCGGTGTCGGGAAGAAAAGTGCGGAAAGACATACTGCGGCCTGACGGTTGGACGTTAAAGCCGCGCATTATATAATGTTTTGCGGCAGTAAAGGCAGACGCTTTGTGCGGTTTTACAGCCGTTTTATAAATTTTTTTATATAAATCAAAGATTATATTATTTCCCGACGGTGGCGGTTTCTATCAATCCTGCGCGGCGCGGACATTATACCGTTGCAGGGCGCGGGGCATCAAACGGAAAGGAAAGAAAATTGAAAAACATTATGTTGGTGGTTTTGGCGCTGTGTTTTCAGGCAGCCTGCACGCCTGCGGCCGCACCACAGCAGACAACGGTTTATTTTGACGCGCACGGGCAGGCGGGTGAAAGTGCGGTGATGGGCGGTTATTACCGCACCGTTCTGGACAGGCTGCCTGACGGCACTTACCGCGTACAGGATTTTTACAGCGACGGACGCCAACGCAGCAGTCCGTATGTGCTGGAAGCGGCGCAGCTTAACCGTTGGCAGACGGGGTGCGGACACACGGTTTACGGTGCGGATGGTCGGGCGTTGCAGCGCGAATGTTCCGATACGCGTTAAAGCGGAAGAAAATTTTTCAGGCTGCCTGAAAACGGTGTCCCGTTTCAGGCAGCCTTGTCAATCAATGCGAATATAGTGTACCGCCAAAATTTCTATTTCTTCGCGGCCGTCGGGCGTGTTCAGCCACACGCTGTCGCCTTCGCGGGCTTTGGCGGCAATCAATGCCCGTGCCAGCGGCGATTTCCACGAGATTTTATTGCGGGCTGAATCGATTTCGTCTTCGCCGACAATACGCACGGTCTGTTCCTCGCCGTTGCCGCGCAGCAGTTCCACCGTGGCGGAAAAAAACACTTGGTCGCAGGCTTCGCGCGCTTCGGGGTCGACTACCACCGCCGCTTCCAAACGCTTGCTTAAAAAGCGGATACGCCGGTCAATTTCGCGCATACGGCGTTTGCCGTACAAATAATCGCCGTTTTCGCTGCGGTCGCCGTTGCCGGCCGCCCAATTCACAATTTGCACGATTTCGGGGCGTTCTTTGTGCACCAAATGATACAGTTCTTCCTGAAGGGCGAGTTGGCCGGACGGGGTCATGTAATTTTTCGGAGTGTCGGACATATCGGGTTTGCGGAAAAAAACGCGCATTGTACCGCCGCGCCGTGATGCTGTGCTTTTTTGACAATTCTTAACTCTTCGCCTATATTCGCTACTTGTTTGATGTGTCGGCGGCTTTCAGGCAGCCGCGCATTGTGTCCAACCTTATTTTAAAAGGAAAAAGACTATGGAACCCATTGTCTTAAACGGTTACTACACCCTGATTGCCGCCACGATTGTGTTGCTGGTGGGCAAGGTGCTGGTGCGGAATATTAAATTTTTACGCGACTTTAATATTCCCGAACCGGTCGCAGGCGGCTTGGTAGCGGCTTTGCTGGTTACCGTGCTGTATGCGGCTTTCGGCATGCAGTTTCAAATTGAAAAATCGCTGCAAACGGCATTTATGCTGATTTTTTTCTCGTCTATCGGCTTATCGGCCGATTTTTCGCGTCTGCGTCAGGGCGGTATGCCTTTGGTGATTTTTTTGGCCTTGGTCAGCGCGTTTATCCTGCTGCAAAACGCGGTGGGCATGGGCATGGCAGGCGCATTGGGGCATAACCCGCTGATGGGCTTGATTACCGGCTCGATTACGCTGGTGGGCGGCCACGGTACGGGCGCGAGCTACGGTGATATTCTAGTTAAGGAATACGGCATTACCGGCGCGGTGGAAATGGCGGCGGTATCGGCTACCTTCGGTTTGGTGGCGGGCGGCCTGATTGGCGGGCCGGTGGCACGTCGTCTGGTAAACAAAATGGGACGGCAGCCGGTAAACGGCGACAATGCCGCCGATGCACCCGGCCGTTATGACGACCACACCTTTGAAAGCGCCAAACAACAGCGTTTGATTACGGCCGAATCAGCCGTGGAAACCATGGCTTTGTTTGCCGCCTGTTTGGCGTTTTCGGCGATTATGGTGGGCGTGTTTGCCGACCATGCTTCGCTGAAGAAAATTCCGCAATTTGTGTGGGCTTTGGGTTTCGGCGTGATTTTGCGTAATCTGCTGACCATGGTGTTTAAGTTTGATATGTTTGACCGCGCCATTGATGTGTTCGGCAATGCGTCTTTAAGCCTGTTTTTGGCAATGGCGTTGATGGGCATGAAGTTGTGGCAGTTGTCGGGCTTAGTCGGCTCAATGGTGGCGATTTTGGCGGTACAGACGGTGGTGATGATTGCCTTTGCCTATTTTGTTACCTTCCGTGTGATGGGCAAGGACTATGATGCGGCGGTGTTGGCGGCCGGTCATTGCGGCTTCGGTATGGGCGCAACCCCGACTGCGGTGGCCAATATGCAGTCCATTACCAATACTTTCGGTTCTTCGCACAAGGCGTTTTTGATTGTGCCGCTGGTGGGCGCGTTCTTTATTGACTTTGTCAATTTCTTTATCCTTGACCGCCTGATGGCTTGGTTCGGCTGATTTCAGGCTGCCTGAATGCCCGCGCCCGTGCAATAAAGCACACGGACGCGGGCATTTTTTGTTATCATCGGGCATCATTTCAATTAATACGTTTCACCCGCTTCGGATGGGACAAGCATCCGTCCAAACAAAATTTCATTCTGCCGCCGTAAACGGCGGGGTTTCAAACCGCAAAGGAATTTTGATGAAGAAAACCGTTTTTGTGTCGGCCGTGCTGCTGTTGGCGGCCTGCTCGCCCGACACCCGCCACACCGACCCTGCCGCCGATGCCCAAATCCGTTGCCAGCACGCCGCCGTGCTACCCGACATCCGCGACACCATCCGCCAAACCATGCGCGGCGAAGCGCAGCGTTTTGCCGCCGCCGATAACCGCGATTATGTGGATGCCGACAAGGTAACCGCCGCCGCCGACCGCCTTCAGGTCAGAATGGACGGCATCCGCCCCGACGGCAAAGGCTGTGCCGCCCACATCAGCGTGGTCATTCCGCAAACGGTTTTGGACGCCGCCGAAAACAATGCGCCCTTGCTCAATGCTGCTTCGCCGGCGGAAACCATTTTGCTGCGTACCGCCGACAACGACCTGCGTTTTGACGGGCAGGCGGTATTAGCGCAGCTGCGTTACACCGTTAGTGAACAGCCGTTTGCGGTCAGTTATGCAGACGGCGTTCCCGGTCAAATCGGCACGCTGCTGGCCACCGCGCTGCTGCCTTACGGCGTAAAAGACATTATTATGAAGGACGGCCGTCCGGTTAGCCGCGAAGAAGCCTTGCAGGGCTTGTCCCGTCCGGCTATGGAAATCCCGACTGTGCGCGTCCCCGAAGAAACCGACACGCTGGCAGAACGCCGCCGCAAAGAGCAGCAACGCCGTGCGGAAGAAGCGGCTGCCGAAACGCCTGCCGAGCCGGTGCGTAACGATAACGCCAATTTTGCCCCCGCCCCCGCGCCTGCAGACAATACGCCGATTGTGGACGAAGTGCAGTTGGAGGAAACCCGCAATCAGCATCAAAGCGCCGACCGCGACATCAAATCGGCATGGAACCGCATCGACCCGTCCATTCAAAAAGGTTTGGTGGAAGAACAGCGCGATTGGGAAAAACAAAAAAACCGCCGTTGCCGTCAGGCTGCCGCCAAAGGTGGGGACGAATCGGAAAACCAACAGCTTTATATGCAGTGTGATACGGGCGAAACCCGCAAGCGTATCCGTTATCTGGACGGTTACAGTATTGAGTAAATTTATCTGAACCAAACCCGCTTGATTATCAAGCGGGTTTGGGTTTTCAGGCAGCCTGAAAAAGACGGCGGAAATTATCTGCTATAAAGAGCCGTCGTTTTGCAGCAGCGTAAATAAAGGCACGCCGCTGGCGCGGACTTTGGCTGCGCCGGGCAGGTCGGTAAATTCCAAAATCGCGCAGGCTTCTGCCACTTCGCCGCCCAAACGGCGGATAAGCTCCACGCCTGCGGTCATGGTGCCGCCCGTAGCCACCAAATCGTCCACCAACAGCACGCGCGTTCCTTCTTTGACCGCGTCTTTGTGGATTTCTACCGTAGCCTCGCCGTATTCCAGCGAATAGGTTTGCGAAATGGTGTCGTAAGGCAGCTTGCCTTTTTTGCGGATGGGCACAAAACCGACATTCAGCTGATAGGCCAAAGCCGCACCGATAATAAAGCCGCGTGCGTCCAAGCCCGCCACCGCATCAATCTGCTGCCCCATATAACGGTAGGTAAACAAGTCCACCAGCAGGCGGAAATATTCGGGGCTTTGCAGCACGGGTGTAATATCGTGAAACAAAATCCCTTCTTTGGGCCAGTTGGGGATTTTGCGGATTTTTTCGGCCAGTGCGCTCACGCCCATCACATCGGGGTGGAAAACCATCATAATCGGAAACCTCGTTTCGTTGACAAAAACCAAAACGTTATTTTAGCAGCTTCGGCGGCAGGAAAGCAGGAAAAAACCAGTTGCCGTACCGCTCTTGAGCGGCGGCGGCAAAAAGCCGACCGTGCATTGTATTTAAACAAGGTGGTTTGTGGTAACATTCTGTTTTCAGGCAGCCTTGACAAACAGGGCTGCCTGAAAACGGTTTGGTGCAGGGCTTTCAGGCAGCCTGAAAGCCGAATATTTTTAATTACCCCGACCTTCTGACTATGAATCCCGCTCTAGAACCCATTTTTAAACAACTCAATGCCGTTATTCTCGGCAAACAGCCCGTTCTCAAACAACTGCTGGCGTCCATTCTGGCGGGCGGTCATGTGCTGCTGGAAGACGTGCCGGGTGTGGGCAAAACCACGCTGGCCACCGCCCTGTCGGCGGTGTTGGGGCTGCGTTACCAGCGCGTGCAGTTTACCAACGATATGTTGCCGGCTGACTTACTCGGCATCAATGTGTTCCAGCCCAATGAAGGCAGCTTTAAATTTCACCCCGGCCCCGTGTTTAATCAATTTGTGTTGGCCGATGAAATCAACCGCGCTTCGCCCAAAGTGCAGTCGGCTTTATTGGAAGCGATGGAAGAAGGACAAGTGTCGGTGGACGGCAAAACCTACCGCCTACCCAAACCGTTTTTAGTAGTGGCCACGCAAAACCCCAGCGAACAGCTCGGCACGTTTCCCCTGCCCGAATCACAGCTTGACCGCTTTATGATGCGCTTGAGCATGGGCTACCCCGTAGAAGAAGCGGAAAAGAAACTGTATCACGGCGGCGACCGCCGCAAGCTGCTGCCCAAGCTTCAGGCAGCCGCGTCGCCGGAAACGCTGGCGCAATGGCAACAGCAGGTGCAGGCGGTTACCGTATCCGAAGCTTTGGCAGGCTATATTTACCGTTTGGTGTCGGCCACGCGCCGCCCCGGCCTGTTTGCCTTGGGTTTGAGTCCGCGCGCAGGTTTGGCGGTGGCGGGTGCGGCCAAGGCGTGGGCGTTTATTGAAGGGCGCGACTACGCCCTGCCTGAAGATGTGAAAGCCGTGTGGGTGGCGGTGGGCAACCACCGTTTGCAGTCGCTGCAACAGCAGGACAGCGCAAAAGTCTTGGCGGAGCTGGCCGATAATGTGGCGGTCTGAACCCGACCCCGCAGTACACGGTGCCGCGTTGCTGCCGCGCCATATCCGCCTGCGCCCGACCCGTTTGTGCGTCAGCTTGTGGGTATTGAGTGCGGCGGTGTGGGTGGGCGCGGTTAATTATCAGGTAAACGTAGCCTATGCCGTCTGCTTCTGGCTGCTGGCGTTTACCGGCGTGGCGGCCTTGATGACCGCACGCCAGCTGCTCGGTTTGAAACTGAATCTGCTGTTTGAAGGCGAAGTATTTGCCGGACAAACGGCGGAAATCCGCTTGGACGGCGGCGGTTCGGGCAAACGGCCGCGCCTGTTTTGGTGGCAAGGCGTGGCGGGCGGCCGCACGGACGGCGCATGGCAACGTGCCGAACAGCAGGGCGGACAGCCGTTTCAGGCAGTGTGGCCGTTGGCGGTCAAGCGGCGCGGTCATTTTCCTGCGCCGATGCTGCTGAATGTGGCGACTACCGCCCCGTTCGGGCTGTTTTACGCCGAATGCCGCATTGAATGGCAGACCGATGCGGTGGCCTACCCCACGCCCCTGCCGCATCAGGACTACGGCAGCCATCCCAATCCAGACCCCGAAGCCACACCGCAGCAAACCGCCGCCAACGGCGATGATTTGGCGTATTTGAAAGCGCACCAAACCGGCGCATCTTTGCAGCATGTGGCGTGGAAAGTGTATGCCAAGCGCGGCGAACTGATGGATAAAGTGTTTGACGAACCACCGCTGACCACGCGCAGCGAAATGATTTCCTACCGCGATTATCCCTCCGGTACGCCTGCCGACCGGTTGGCAAGCCTGTTAGCGCACCGCGTATTACAGGCCGAGCGCGGCGGACTGCCCTATACGTTGGAGCTGCCGCAACTGCGGATTGCACCACAAAACGGCCAGCGTGAAAAAAGTTTGAATGCGCTGGCGTTGATGTAGATAAAAAACGGTTTTCAGGCTGCCTGAAAACCGTTTTGTCCATATTTGAAATATATGATAAAGATTTTTCAGGCAGCCTGAAAAAACTGTTTTTAAGGAACCCCAATGTCCAAAAATATTTTACTGGCCGTTTGCGGCGGCATTGCCGCATATAAATCCTGCGAACTGGTGCGCCTGCTGAAAAAACAAGGGCATAGCGTTACCG
>JAUNOT010000016.1:6566-23470 GCA_030537065.1 Conchiformibius sp. | reverse complement strand
GGGTACGCGCACCATGCTTAAACGGGCTTCAAACTGTTCGCTTTCGTTGCGGCGGAAGCGCGGGAAGGCTTGGGCGTGGGGAATGATTTCCGCCAAGTGGCTGACCATTTGACAGCCGTTGCACACGCCCAAAGTCAGCGTGTCGGGACGGGCGAAAAACTCGGCGAATTGGTCGCGCAAGGCGGGGTGGAACAAGATGGATTTTGCCCAGCCTTCGCCTGCGCCGAGTACGTCGCCGTAGCTGAAACCGCCGCAGGCGGCAAGCATGTGCATATCGGCAAGTTTAACGCGCCCAGCCATCAGGTCGGACATGTGGACATCAACGGCATCAAAGCCTGCACGGGTAAAGGCGGCTGCCATTTCTAAATGTCCGTTTACGCCTTGTTCGCGCAAGACGGCGATTTTGGGTTTCAGGCTGCCTGAAAGATAGGGCGCGGCAATATCTTCTTTAACATCAAATGGAATATCGGCAAACAAACGGGCTTTTTTATCGCCAATCAGGGCAAATTCGCTGTCGGCGCAAGCGGGGTTGTCGCGCAGGCGTTGGATTTGGTGGGACGTGGCTTGCCATGTTTTTTGCAAATCGCTCAGGCTTGCGTGGAACAGTACATCATCATGATGGCTGTCGTTTTCTTGGTCGTATTCCGCGTAGCTGATGCTGAAATGCTGGTCATCACTTACAGAAGCGATGGGCAATAATGCGCCGCCAAAGCCTGCATGTTCAAATAAGTCAATAACATAGTTAATGTCTTCATGGCGGATTTGGAACACTGCGCCCAATTCTTCGTTAAACAACACGCGATGCAGCGCATCATTCCATTTTTCTTCGGTTAAATCGGTTTTTAAATCCGCGCCTTTAAAGTTCCACATTAAGGGGGCGATATTGGCACGGACACCTACTTGTCCTGCAAACGCCATTTCCGCCAGTGTGGCAAACAAGCCGCCGTCTGAGCGGTCGTGATATGCCAATAGCTTGCCTTCATCAATCAAATGCTGAATGGCAAAGTAGAAATTCTTTAATAAATCGGCATTATCTAAATCGGGGCTTTCGCCGCCCAAGTCGTTCCACACTTGGCTTAAAGCAGAGCCGCCCATACGCGCTTTACCAAAGCTGAAATCAATCATGGCAATGGTGGTGTCGGGAATATTTTTTAATTCGGGGGTAACGGTTTTACGCACATCCTGCACGGGCGCGAAAGCGGAAATAATCAGGCTTAAAGGGGCGGTAACGGATTTTTGTTCGCCGTTTTCTTGCCACACGGTTTTCATGGACAGGCTGTCTTTGCCGACGGGAATGCTGATGCCAAGCTCTTGACAGGCTTGGGAAACGGCTTCTACGGTGCGGTAGAGTTTTTCGTCTTCGCCCGCTACGCCGCAGGCTGCCATCCAGTTGGCGGAAAGTTTGATGTTGCCGATGTCGCCGATATTTGTGGCGGCGATGTTGGTAATGGCTTCGCCGATGCACATGCGCCCCGATGCGGGTGCGTCAAACAGGGCAAGTGCGGGTTTTTCGCCCATGCTCATGGCTTCGCCGCGATGGGTGTCAAAGCCCATCAGGGTAACGGCGCAGTCGGCAACGGGGGTTTGATACGCGCCCACCATTTGGTCGCGGTGGGTCATGCCGCCAACGCTGCGGTCGCCGATGGTAATCAGGAAATGTTTGGCAGCCACGGCAGGCAGCGACAGGACACGGTAGGCGGATTCGCTTAAATCGCGTTGGTTGGCGTGGAAGGCGCGGCGTTCAGGCTGCACGGTTTGGTCACGGCGGGTGGTTTTCGGGGGTTTGCCCAGCAGGACGTTTAAGGGCAAATCCACGGGCTTGTTGGTAAACAAATCGTCGCGCACTTGCAGATGTCCGTCGTCGGTGGCGGTGCCGACCACGGCAAAGGGGCAGCGTTCGCGTTCGCAAATGGCGCGGAATACGTCCAAGTTTTCAGGCAGCACGGACAAAACATAGCGTTCTTGGGCTTCGTTGCACCAAATCTGCATGGGATTTAAGCCGTGTTCTTCCAAAGGCACGTCGCGCAGGGCAAACACGGCACCGCGACCCGCATCATTAACCAATTCGGGAAAGGCGTTGGACAAACCGCCCGCACCCACGTCGTGAATGGCGATAATGGGATTGTCTGCGCCTTTTTGCCAGCAGCGGTCAATTACTTCTTGGGCGCGGCGTTCGATTTCGGGGTTACCGCGTTGTACGGAATTAAAATCCAAATCGGCGCTGTTGCTGCCTGTGTCCATAGACGATGCGGCGCCGCCGCCCAGACCAATCAGCATGCCCGGTCCGCCAAGTTGAATCAGCAATGCGCCTTCGGGGATTTCGTGTTTATGGGTTTGTTGCGCTTGGATATTGCCCAAACCGCCTGCAATCATAATCGGTTTGTGATAGCCGCGTACCTTGCCTTCGTGTTCGGCTTCAAAGGTGCGGAAATAGCCCAATAAATTGGGACGACCAAATTCGTTGTTAAACGCTGCGCCGCCAATCGGACCGTCAATCATAATATCCAAAGGCGAAGCGATGTGTTCGGGTTTGCCGTAGGGCTGTTCCCACGGCTGCGGCAAATCGGGCAGGTTTAGATTGGACACGGTAAAGCCTGTCAAACCTGCTTTTGGGCGCGAGCCGCGTCCTGTTGCGCCTTCATCGCGGATTTCGCCGCCTGCGCCCGTTGCCGCGCCCGCAAACGGGGCAATGGCGGTGGGGTGGTTGTGGGTTTCCACTTTCATCAGAATATGGGTGTCTTCTTCATGAAAGCGGTAATGTCCGTTGGCATCGGGATAAAAGCGTTTGATGCGCGCGCCTTCAATCACAGAAGCATTGTCTTTATAGGCAACCACTGTGCCTGCGGGCGCGGCTTCGTGGGTGTCGCGTATCATGCGGAACAGCGATTTTTCCTGTGCCTGTCCGTTTAAAATAAAATCGGCATTGAAAATTTTGTGACGGCAATGTTCGCTGTTGGCTTGGGCGAACATCATCAGTTCCACATCGGTGGGATTGCGTTGCAGTTTTTGGTAATTGTCTAATAAATAATCCACTTCGTCGGGCGACAGTGCCAAACCCAATTCGCGGTTGGCGCGTTCCAAAGCAGCTTTACCGCCGCCGAGTAAGTCAATAGAAGCAAAGGTTTGCGCCTGCGGATGGGCGAACAATTGTTCGGCGGCGGCAAAATCGTTTAATACGGATTCGGTCATGCGGTCGTGCAGCAAATCCGCCCATTGCTGTTGCTGCTGCGCGTTCAGGCTGCCTGAAAGCCAAAACGCGGTGGCGCGTTCAATGCGCCGAATGCCCTGCAAACCGCAGTTGCGAGCAATATCGGTGGCTTTGCTTGCCCACGGCGAAATTGTGCCGAGGCGCGGGGTAATCAAAAACAGGGTTTTGTCGGCAGCCGTTGCGGGTGCAGACACGGCTTCGCCTGCCAACAAGGCTTGCAGCTTGGCGGTATCTGGTTCGGATAAAGCGTTTTCGCTTTCAACAAAATACCAAAATTCGCTCTGCAACGCCGCTTCGGGCAAACCCGCAGCACGCGCTTTTTGCAGCAGTTTTTCAATTCGGAACGGGGAGAGTGCGGTATCGCCGCGCAGGGCAAGAACAACAGACATGGCAGATTCAACTCACAAGTTTTGCAGAAAAAGTAAAGGTGTGTGATTATAGTGCATACGGGCAGGCTGCCTGAAAATGTTTTTTCCGTTTCAGGCAGCCTGCCCGTATAATCGGCAGACAAAAAACCACCCTACCCTCTCCCCTATGTCCCTCAACCCCCAACAACAGGCCGCCGTGGATTATCTCGGCGGCCCCCTGTTTGTGCTGGCCGGTGCCGGCAGCGGCAAAACCCGCGTCATCACCGAAAAAATCGCCCATATGCTGCGGCAGGGCTATGCGCCGCAACAAATTGCCGCCATCACCTTTACCAACAAAGCCGCGCAGGAAATGCAGGAACGTTTGGCCGCCATGCTCGGGCGCGGACGCGGCAAAGGGCTGACCGTTTGTACTTTTCACGCGCTCGGCATGCGGATTTTGCGCGAAGAAGCCGCCTGCGCCGCCTATAAAAAAAACTTTTCCGTATTGGATGCGTCCGACAGCACGAAAATTATCGGCGAACTGCTCGGCAGCAGCGGCCGCGAAGCCGTTTTCCGCAGCCAGCAGCGTATTTCGCTGTGGAAAAACGCCCTGCTGACACCCGAAGAAGCCTTTCAGGCAGCCTGCGACGATTGGGAACGCCAAACCGCCGAACTGTATGCCGCCTATCAAGACACTTTATACGGCTATCAGGCGGTGGATTTTGACGACCTTATCCGCCTGCCGGTACAGATTCTGCGCGGACAAGACGAAGTGCGCCACAAATGGCAGCAGCGTTTGCGTTATCTGCTGGTGGACGAGTGCCAAGATACCAACCATTGCCAATACGCGCTGATGCGGCTGCTGGCGGGTGCGGAAGGCATGTTTACCGCCGTGGGCGACGACGACCAGAGTATTTACGCTTGGCGCGGCGCGGATATGGAAAACCTGCGCCGTTTGCAGCAGGACTATCCGCAGCTCAAAATCATCAAGCTGGAACAAAACTACCGTTCCACCGCCCGCATCCTGCGCGTGGCCAACGGCGTGATTGCCCATAATCCCAAGCTGTTTGCCAAAACGCTGTGGTCGCAACTGGGCGAAGGAGACGCGGTGAAAATCGCCGCCTGCCAGAACGAGCAGCACGAAGCTGAATATGTGGTCAGCCAAATTGCCCGCCATAAAATCGTGTATCAGGCCGATTATGCCGACTTTGCCGTACTTTACCGTGGCAACCATCAGGCGCGGCTGTTTGAAGAAGCCCTGCGTGCCGCCCGCATTCCCTACCGCATTTCCGGCGGCCAAAGTTTTTTTGACAAAAGCGAAATCAAAGACATACTGGCCTATCTGCGCCTGTTTGCCAATGCCGACGACGACCCCGCCTTTTTACGCGCCGCCACCGCGCCCAAACGCGGTATCGGCAGCACCACGCTGGCCAAATTAAACGAATACGCGCAACAGCACCACATCAGCCTGTTTCAGGCAGCCTGCAGTTTGGACGCGCAAGCCTTGCTGCACGGCAAAAGCCGTGACGCGCTGCAACAGTTTACCGCGCTGCTGAACGACTACCGCCGCCGCGCCGACCGCGAAGACGCCGGACGCACCGTGCAGGATTTGCTGAACGACATTGCCTACGAAAACTATCTGAACGAAAGCGAAGAAAGCCGCGCCCGTGCCGAAAGCCGTTGGAAAAACGTACAGGAACTGGCGGCATGGCTGGCGCGTAAAGGCGAAGAAGACGGCCGCAGCCTGATTGAATTGGCGCAAACCATCGCCCTGATGACGCTGCTGGAAGGGAAAGACGGCCAACAGCTGGATGCCGTCAATCTGTCCACCCTGCATGCTTCTAAAGGACTGGAATATCCGTTTGTGTTTCTGGTCGGCTGCGAAGAAGGGTTGTTTCCCCACGCCGACAGCGTGGAAGCAGGCAGCTTGGACGAAGAACGCCGCCTGATGTATGTCGGCATTACCCGCGCCAAACAGCAGCTGACGCTGACCCACTGCATCAAACGCAAACGGCAGGGCGCGTGGCAATTTCCCGAGCCGAGCCGTTTTTTGGACGAAATGCCGGCGGCGGATATAGAAATTTTCGGCCGCAAAAACAGTCCGCCTTTGGTCAGCAAAGACGAAGGCAAACGCCGCTTGGGCGGAATGTTGGAAATGCTGAACGGTAAAATTGCCCAAAACCGCAGCTAAAGACAAACTTTCAGGCAGCCTGAAAATTGAATTTTTCCGCCCCAACGCTTATACTGCCCCGTTTTGCCCCACACGGCCGAATCATGAAAACCACTTCCAACCGCCATTGTTCCTTTTGCGGCCAAGCCGAACACCAAGTCAAACACCTGATTGAAAACGACGCAGGCGATGCCCTGATTTGCGACCAATGCGTGCGCGACTGCAACGGCATGATGCACGGCGACGACACGCCCGCTCCAGCCGCCCAAGCAGCCGAAACCGCCCCTGCCGTTACCGAAAAACCGCCCACGCCCGCCCAAATCGTCGCCCAGCTTAACGAGCACGTTGTCGGGCAGGAAGAGGCCAAAAAAGCCCTTGCCGTGGCCGTGTACAACCACTACAAACGGCTGGCGCACCCCAAAGAAGACGGCAAAGTGGAGCTGTCCAAATCCAATATCCTGCTCATCGGCCCGACCGGTTCCGGCAAAACCCTGCTGGCGCAATCGCTGGCGCGCAAGCTGAACGTGCCGTTTGCCATGGCCGATGCCACCACGCTGACCGAAGCCGGTTATGTCGGCGAAGACGTGGAACAAATCATCACCAAGCTGCTGACCAACTGCGATTTTGACGTGGAAAAAGCCCAACGCGGCATTGTTTATATTGACGAAATTGACAAAATCTCACGCAAAAGCGACAACCCGTCCATTACCCGCGACGTGTCGGGCGAAGGCGTACAGCAAGCCTTACTGAAACTGGTGGAAGGCACGGTCGCCAGCGTACCGCCGCAGGGCGGCCGCCGCAATCCCAACCAGCAGTTTATCAATGTGGACACCACCAACATCCTGTTTATCTGCGGCGGCGCGTTTGCCGGACTGGAAAAAGTTATCCGCCAGCGCACCGAGCAGGGCGGCATCGGCTTTGGCGCACAAGTCCACAGCAAAGACGACAATGCCGACATCACTGAGCTGTTTACCCAAGTTGAACCGGAAGACCTGATTAAATTCGGCCTGATTCCCGAGTTAATCGGCCGTCTGCCCGTGATTGCCACGCTGGCCGAATTGGACGAAGAAACGCTGGTTCACATTCTGACCGAGCCGAAAAACGCGCTGGTCAAACAATACCGCGCCCTGTTTGCAATGGAAGGCGTGGAACTGGAAGTGAGCGACGACGCACTCAAAAGCATTGCCAAACTGGCGATGGAGCGCAAAACCGGCGCGCGCGGCCTGCGTTCCATTATGGAACGGGCGTTGTTGGAAACCATGTACCGCCTGCCCGATGCCGAGGGCGTGAAAACCGTGCGCGTGGACAAAGACGTGGTGGAAAACGGCAGCGCCCCCAAGCTGTTTGACGACAAGGGCTCGGAAATTCAGGCTGCCTGAAAGTAAATGATGATGAAAAAACTGTTTTCCGCCGCCGTGTATGCGCTGCTGCTGAACGCCTGCCAACTGCCGGCCGCCGCCGCGCCCGAACCGTCGGCCGCCGATATTTCCGCCGACACCCTGATTATCTACTATCAGACCAATGCCAAAAACGGCGTTCTGGAGGCGGTACGGCAATACGGCGCAAGCGTGTTGTACGATTACCGCAACTTTAATGCCGTCGCCGTCAGACTGCCTGCGCCGCCGCAGCCCGAAGCCGCCGTCCGCCATTTTGAAAACGTGCGCGGTGTGTTACAGGCCAGCCGCAACCATATTCAGCAGCTTCATTAACCACATACAGTCGGGCAGCCACCCGACTGTTTTTATTAAGCAAACTTATGAATCCTATCCAACTGCAACACACCGCCGCCGTATTGGCTTCCCTGCTCACGTTCAGGCAGCCTGCCGATGCCGTGCTGTCGGCCTATTTCCGCCAACACAAAAAACTCGGCCGCCAAGACCGCCATCAAATCGCCGAAACCGCCTTTGCCGCCCTGCGCCATTTGCAAAAAATCCAAGCCGTGCTGCCCGATGCCGCCGAACAGCCGCACCGTGCCGCCTTGGCCGCGCTGGTATTGGGGCGCGGTTTCAATATCAGCCAACTGACCGAACTGCTGCAAGACGGCGACCACGATTTTCTTGCCGCCGTCAAAGCGCGCAAAGCCGAATTTTCAGGCAGCCTGAACACCGCCGCCGAACTGCCCGAATGGCTGTTGGCGCATCTGCAAAACCATTTTGACCGCGATGCGCTGCTGGCATTCGGCCGCAGCAGCCTGCAAGCCGCGCCGCTTGACCTGCGCGTAAATACCCTGAACGGCAAACGCGATAAAGTGTTGGCGCAACTGCAAAACGAATTTGCCGATGCCGCCGTCACGCCCTACGCGCCGCACGGCATCCGCCTGCACAGCAAGCCTGCCCTCAACCGCCATCCCCTGTTTTTAGACGGCACGTTGGAAGTGCAGGACGAAGGCAGCCAACTTTTGGCGCAACTGGTGGCCGCCAAACGCGGCGAAATCGTGGTGGACTTTTGCGCCGGTGCGGGCGGCAAAACGCTGGCCATCGGCGCACAAATGGCCAATAAAGGCCGCATCTATGCCTTTGACGTATCGGAAAAACGGCTGGCGAACCTGCGTCCGCGCATGAGCCGTGCCGGTTTGAGCAATATCCACCCCGAGCGCATCGGCAGCGAACACGACCCGCGCCTGCAACGGCTGCAAGGCAAAGCCGACCGCGTTTTGGTGGACGCGCCCTGTTCCGGCTTGGGTACGCTGCGGCGCAACCCCGATTTAAAATACCGCCAGTCGCCCGACAGCATCGCGCAACTGCTGCAACAACAGGCTTCCATCTTGCAGGCAGCCGCGTCTTTGGTGCGTGACGGCGGACGGCTGATTTACGCCACCTGCAGCGTTCTGCCCGAGGAAAACGCGCTTCAGGTTGCGCAGTTTCTGGCGGCCAATCCCGACTTTCAACTGCTGGATTGCGCCGAACTGTTGGCGGCACAAAAAATCCCGCTTAACACGGGCAAATACCTGCAACTGGATACCGCCGTTCACGGCACGGACGGTTTTTTTGCTGCGGTGATGCAGCGTCAATAATCAGCAGGCTGCCTAAAACACCGCCTCACGATAAGGTTAATCAGCCCGACAAATCCGCCCGTATCCGCTATAATTGCCGCTTTTCCCTCCGCAAAGGATAAAACCATGAGCGTTCAAGAACAAATCAAACAAATCGTCGGCAGCCACCGCGTGGTGCTGTTTATGAAAGGCACCAAGCAGTTCCCCCAATGCGGTTTTTCCGCCCGCGCCGTGCAGTTGCTTCAGGCAGCCGGCTGTGAAGATTTCTTTACCGTCAATGTGTTGGAAGACGAAGCCATCCGTCAGGGCATCAAAGAATACGCCGATTGGCCGACCATTCCGCAACTGTATGTCAACGGCGAATTTCAAGGCGGCTCCGACATTATGATGGAAATGTATGAAGCGGGCGAACTGCAAACCCTGCTTAAAGCCTGATAACACGCTGCCTGAAAGCCCTTTTCAGGCAGCTTTGTTTTAAGAAGAACGATGATGTCCGACACACACACCCTCTTATCCGCCCTGCCCCTGCCGCATGGCAACGGCCGCACCCTCGGCAGCGAACAAGCCATACGCGCCGTTAGTGAACAGGCAGACGGCAGCATCCAAATCCACCTCTGTTTCCCCTACCCCGTGCGCCATCTGGCCGCCGAGTTGGAGCAAAACATTCAGGCAGCCCTGCAACGCCCCGTGTACCTGACGCTGGAACAACAAATCCTTACCCGCCGCGTCCAAAGCGGCGTGTCCACCATCAAAGGCGTGAAAAACACCTTGGCGGTGGCATCAGGCAAAGGCGGCGTGGGCAAGTCCACCACCACCGCCAATCTGGCGGTTGCCTTGGCCAAAATGGGCGCGCGCGTAGGCGTATTGGATGCCGATTTATACGGCCCCAGCCAACCGGCCATGCTCGGCGTACCGTCCCGTCCGCCCGAACAGCAGCAAGGCAAATTTGTCCCCGTGCGCAATGCCGACGGCATTCAAGTGATGTCCATCGGCTTTCTGATTGCGCCCGAACAGGCCGTGGTCTGGCGCGGGCCGATGCTGTCGCAGGCCTTGCAGCAACTGCTGTTTCAAAGCGAATGGGACGATGTGGACTACCTGCTGATTGACCTGCCGCCCGGTACCGGCGACATCCAACTGACGCTGGCGCAGAAAATCCCTGTCACCGGCGCGGCCATTGTCACCACGCCGCAGGACATCGCCCTGCTGGACGCGCGCAAAGCCGTGGATATGTTTGAAAAAGTCAAAATCCCGATTTTCGGCATTTTGGAAAATATGTCGGTACACATTTGCAGCCGTTGCGGCCACCGCGAAGCCCTGTTCGGCACGGACGGCGGACGGCATCTGGCGGAAACGCTCAATCTGCCCCTGCTCGGTCAGCTGCCGCTGTCGCTGCCTGTGCGCGAAGCGATGGACAAAGGCGAAGCCGCCGCTTTGCAGGCCGCCCATGCCGATATTGCCGCCGTTTACACCGAAGCGGCGTTTGCGCTGGCGCTCGCCGCCGCCGAACAGTCACGCGATTACAGCAGCCGTTTTCCCAAAATTGTGGTGGAATAAAAACAGGCTGCCTGAAAACGTTTTCAGGCAGCCTGCCGTTTTACAAATACACAATTTCACCCGTGCGTCCGCGACTGTCGCGGCTTAACCAATACAGAAACTGCGGCATAATATCTTCCATATTCTTGCGCTCGGCGGCGGTTTCGCCCGGGTGGGTACGCAAACGCTGCGGCGAATTGATGGAACCGGGTACCAAAACATTGGCGCGCAGGTGCTCAAAACGCTCCCATTCGTCTGCCGCCACTTTGCACAAATAATTTAAAGCGGCTTTAGATGCGCCGAAACCGCCCCAATACGCCTGCGGGCTTTCGCCGTGGCTTTCGCCGACAAAGATGACCGAAGCATCGTCTGATGCTTTTAAAAGCGGCAACAGGGCGCGGGTCAGTCCCATCGGTGCCACCGTGTTGATGCGGTATTGGTTTACCCACTCGGCCACCGTTTGAAAATCCAAAGGCGACAGCGCGTAAAAATAGCTGGCGCAATGTACCACGCCGTCCAAATGTCCTTCGGTGGCGGCTGCCAGCGTTTGTGCCAGTTGGGCAAACTCGTCTTCTTCCGCCACCATCAGGTCAAAGCAGACCGCATACGGTTCGGGCGAACCGGCGGCGACAATCTCATCGTAGACTTTTTCCAGTTTTTTCTGATGCCGTCCCATCAAAATCACATTGGCACCGGCGGCGGCAGCCGCTTTGGCAACCTGCTCGCCCAAACCTTGTGAAGCACCGGTTACCAGCACCGTTTTATCTTGCAAAATCATTTCCGTTTCCCGTTTATGGTTAAAAATTAAGATTCGCCGCTGCGTTTCAGCCAGCCGCCCAGATGGCCGACCAATTCCTGCAATAACGCCGACAGGGCTTCCGCCGTCAGTATCTGCGAAGCAAAGGCCAAAGAAGCGGCATCATCGCCGTATTGTTCCGCCTGTTCCTGCAAAACGTCCAAATACTGAATCCGCTTTAAGGTAAAGTCGGCGGTCAGGACAAAGGCAATCTGTTCGCGCCACACCAAGCCCAGTTGGGTAACGGTTTTGCCGTTTTTTAAGTGTTGAACCACTTCGTCGGCGGTTAAATCCTGTTTGGACACTTTAACCACCGCCGCTACATCGCCCTGACCTTTCAGTTCGCAATCGCTGTCCAATTCAAAACCGCCCGCACACGCGCCTTGCAGCAGCCATTCGGTCATCAGCGAGGACGGTGAACGCTGCGTAGCAGGCAGGCGTGCTTCCAAGCCGCCGAGTGCTTCGCGCAGTTTGGTCAGCAGGTTTTCCGCTTTGGTGGCGGAAGCGTGATTGACCAGCAGAAAACCGCTGCGTGTGTCGCATACCGCTTGGATACGGCTGCTGCGGGTAAAGGCGCGGGGCAGCAAATCATCGGTAATTTTTTCTTTTAATTCCTGTTTTTCTTTTTTACCGATTTTGCGTCCTTCATTATCTTGGATTTCTTGGACTTTTTCTTCCAAAATTTCACGAATCACGCCGGCAGGCAGCACTTTTTCCGATTTTTTCAGGGAAATGCCCCAAGTAAAATCGGCAATAAACAGATTTTCCGGCGAAAACGGTTGCGGCGGTGCAAAGCCTTCGCTAAACCAGTCCAAGCCTTGCACGGGGCGGAACACGGCCGCTTCCAGTTTGTCGGCCAAAACGGCGGTTTCAGGCAGCGTGTCGGTATTAATCGGATAAAAACTGAGTTGTTTAAACCACATGGATTGTTGCTTTCGGTTATTTTTTGAGTTGATTTGTGTTTATTCCCTACTAAAGAGAGAGAATGATAAAAAGGTTTAATCCGTTCCTTTGGCGCGGTTTTCGTGGAATTGCGCTTGCCAGTCGGCGAATTTGCCTTGCTCAATGGCTTCACGCATTTCTACCATAATTACCTGATAAAAATGCAGATTGTGAATGGTGTTTAATTGTGCGCCCAAAATTTCGCCTGCACGGTGTAAGTGGTAAAGATAAGCACGGCTAAAGTTTTGGCAGGCGTAGCAGGAACAGCTTTCGTCTAAAGGACGGGTGTCGTGTTTGTGTTTGGCGTTTTTGATTTTAATGTCGCCAAAACGGGTAAACAACCAGCCGTTGCGGGCGTTGCGGGTGGGCATCACGCAGTCAAACATATCCACGCCGTGCGCCACGCCGTACACCAAATCTTCGGGCGTACCCACGCCCATCAGATAATGCGGTTTGTGTGCAGGCAGCATCGGTCCGACCGCACGTAACATGCGGTACATTTCGGGCTTGGGTTCGCCCACCGACAAACCGCCGATTGCCAGTCCGGGAAAATCCAATTCTTCCAAACCGCGCAGCGATTCTTCGCGCAAATCTTCATACATCGCGCCTTGCACAATCCCAAATAAGGCATTGGGATTACGCAAATCTTCAAACGCGGTTTTGGAACGTTCCGCCCAGCGCAAACTCATTTGCAGCGACTGCCGCGCCTGCTGGTGTGTGGCTTCGCCAGGGGTGCATTCGTCCAACTGCATCACAATATCGGAATTTAAAACCGTTTGGATTTTCATGGAAATTTCGGGCGAGAGAAACAGCTTGTCGCCGTTAATCGGGCTTTTAAAGGTGCAGCCTTCTTCGGTGAGCTTACGCATATCCGATAACGAAAATACTTGAAAACCGCCCGAATCGGTTAAAATTGGTTTGTCCCAGCCGATAAACTGGTGCAGTCCGCCAAAGCGTTCAATCACGTCCAAACCAGGGCGAAGCCACAAATGATAGGTGTTGCCGAGAATGATTTGAGCGTTGATTTCGTGCAGATTTTGCGGGGTCATGGCTTTAACCGAGCCGTAAGTGCCAACGGGCATAAACACGGGCGTTTCCACCGTGCCGTGGTTCAGTTCCAGCGTGCCGCGCCGTGCGTGTCCGTCTGTTTTGTGTAGGGTAAATTTCAGCATAAGTATTCCGAAGGATTGTGTATTTTCAGGCTGCCTGAAACTTAAAATTCCTTATTATTTAAAGGGTAGTTTTTAGGTGCGATATATTGTTTTTTGCCTGCATGATAAGGCACGGTAAACGTTTGGTTACGGTATTGTTTGCGCCCGTCAAATCCCGATACGCTTATTTGCAAAGGATAAAAACCCTTAACGGCCGTGCCGCTTTTAGCAATTTTGATGGTAGATGACAAGTCGTGCAAACTGTTTAAGCATTCGCGTCTTTCGGCGGCATTGGCTTTTCTCCCTTGACGGTTTAAGCGGCAATCGCCCAATGCGCCGCTATTGTCCGCCGCGCTTGCAACCAAACTTCTGCCGATGCTTTGACCGCCGTCATAATGAAATAATACATACGCACTGCCGGCATAGCCTTGATGTACATCGCTGTGCCGAGTCATAAAGCCCCATTTGTCCTGCCCGAACTGATGAAATGACCAGTCTTTTGCGGCTGGGGCGTTACCAAATGCGCCCGCCCAACTTTCAGGCAGCGCAGCCGCCAACTGCCAATCATTTTCTGCTTTTTGTTTTAACACAAACACTCCGGCAAAACCCGAATCCGCATGAGAGCCATTTTCCTCGCCATTGGTAAAATCCAATTTACTGCCCGCAAACAGCAAATACATCTGTTTACCTTGCGCGGTTTGGCGGGTTTCACTTTTGATTTGGCGTACGCAGTATTCACCGCCCAACTGCTTATCGCTTACACGATAACATTGGTATTCATTTGAATATTTTGGATAAAATTTTTGCACAATTTGCTGCGGCGTTTGTGCGTAAACTGCCGATACAGACAGCAGGCAAGCGATAGACAAAAATCCCTTTATCATCATAATCAACCTTAAAGCCGTAAAAACCGTGCGCGATTATAACGGGTTTTGCCCGCAAACAGAATTTGCGCCCGCGTGCTTGTAAAACCACCGCATCCCCGTTATAATTCGCCGCTTAACAGGCACGTAGCTCAGTTGGTTAGAGCACCACCTTGACATGGTGGGGGTCGTTGGTTCGATTCCAATCGTGCCTACCAGTTTACAATCCGTTCGGCACTTTGAGAAACCATCTGCGCGTGCAGATGCGTGTTTGACCCCAAACCACGAAGCAACAAAGGTTTCCAAACTTTTGTTGCTTTTTGTTTTATCTGCCGCCAACCTATTTTTCAGGCAGCCTGAAACGCTGCCGCCGGAGTTTTTGCATGATTCAGATTACTTTGCCCGACGGTTCCGTCCGTTCCTTCCAAGCCCCCGTTACCGTTGCCCAAATCGCCGCCGACATCGGCACAGGTTTGGCGAAAGCCACGGTGGCGGGCAAAGTAAACGGCGTGCTGGTAGATGCCTGCGACCCGATTCACAGCGATGCCGCCGTACAAATCATTACCCCCAAAGACCCCGAAGGTGTGGACATTATCCGCCACTCTTGCGCCCACTTGGTCGGACATGCCGTCAAACAGCTTTACCCCGATGCCAAAATGGTGATTGGTCCGGTAATTGAAGACGGTTTTTATTACGATATTGCCACCGACAAACCGTTTACCCCCGAAGATGTTGCTGCCATTGAAGCGCGTATGAAAGAGCTGATTGCGCAAGATTATGATGTGGTAAAAGTGATGACCCCGCGCGCGCAAACCATTGAAACCTTTAGCAGCCGTGGCGAAGAATACAAATTGCGCCTGATTGACGATATGCCTGAAGTGGAAGCGATGGGCTTGTATCATCATCAGGAATATGTGGATATGTGTCGCGGTCCGCACGTTCCCAATACCCGTTTTCTCAAGCATTTTAAATTAACCAAATTGGCGGGCGCATACTGGCGCGGCGACAGCAACAACGAAATGCTGCAACGCATTTATGGCACGGCTTGGGCAAGCAAAGACGACCTGAAAGCCTATATCCAACGCATTGAAGAAGCAGAAAAACGCGACCACCGCAAATTAGGCAAACAACTGGATTTGTTCCACCTGCAAGACGAAGCCCCTGGTATGGTGTTTTGGCATCCGCGCGGTTGGACGCTGTGGCAGATTATTGAGCAGTATATGCGCCGCCAGTTGGATGCGGCAGGCTACCGCGAAGTCAAAACCCCGCAAATTCTGGACAAGGCTTTTTGGGAAAAATCAGGACATTGGGAAAACTATAAAGACAATATGTTTACCACCCAATCGGAAAAACGCGAATACGCCGTCAAGCCGATGAATTGCCCTGGGCATGTGCAGATTTTCAATCACGGGCTGCGTTCCTACCGCGATTTGCCGATGCGTTTGGCGGAATTCGGCTCTTGCCACCGCAACGAGCCCAGCGGTGCGCTGCACGGTTTGATGCGTGTGCGCGGCTTTGTGCAGGACGATGCCCATATTTTCTGTACCGAAGAGCAAATTACCGCCGAAGCGCGTGATTTCAACGAATTGGTAATGAAAGTGTACCGCCAATTCGGTTTTGAAAACGTTAGCGTGAAACTGTCGTTGCGCCCTGAAAAACGCGCAGGCAGCGATGAAATTTGGGACAAAGCCGAGCAAGGTTTGCGCGATGCTTTGACCGCATGCAATATTGAATGGGAAGAATTACCTGGCGAAGGCGCGTTTTACGGTCCGAAAGTGGAATACCATATTAAAGATTCGCTGGGGCGTTCTTGGCAGTGCGGTACCATTCAGCTGGATTTTGTGCTACCCGAACGCCTGAACGCTGAATATGTGACCGAAGACAATGGTCGCGCTCGTCCCGTCATGCTGCACCGCGCCATTCTCGGCTCGCTGGAACGTTTTATTGGCATTTTGATTGAAGAACATGCAGGTTCGTTCCCGCTGTGGCTCGCGCCCGTGCAAATGGTGGTGATGAATATTACCGAAAAACAAGCGGATTACTGCCGCGAAGTGACCGCCAAACTTCAGGCTGCGGGCTTCCGCGTGGAACTGGATTTGCGTAACGAAAAAATCGGCTACAAAATCCGCGACAACAGCCAATACCGCTATCCTTATCAAATTGTTGTCGGCGAAAAAGAAAAAGAAAACGGACAAGTGGCGGTGCGCCGCAAAGCCGAAGATTTAGGCAGTTTGAGTGTGGATGAATTTATCGTCAAATTGCAGGAAGAATTGGCGCAAACCGCAGTAAATTAATTTTTCAGATAGAAAAAGCAGCTTGAAAAACCATGCAAGCTGCTTTTTTTAAAGTTTTATCCTCTCAACAATCCAATATAAATCAACACATGAATAAACAACAACTTGCTGCTAAAATTTGGCAGTCTGCCAATAAAATGCGTTCCAAAATCGAGGCGAATGAATACAAAGATTATATTCTCGGTTTTATCTTCTATAAATTTCTTTGCGATAAGCTGGAGAAATATGTTACAGAGCAAGGGATGGAGCAAGCTGATTTTGCCACTGAACTCAATGAAGGAGGTGAGCTTACCGATTTCATTAAAGAAAATATCGGATATTTTATTAGCCACGATCATTTGTTTTCCACATGGCTTGCGCAGGGTTCGGATTTCAACATTGCTAACGTCCGTACCGCTATGAGCGCGTTCGGGCGCAATATTCATCCCCGATATGTCGCTGTATTTGAAGGAATTTTAAAAACCTTGGAATCAGGCTTGAGCAAACTGGGCGACACCGCTGCCAGCCAAACCACTGCCGTCAAGGACTTGTTTGAGTTAATTAAAGATATCCCTATGGACGGCAAACAAGGCTACGACGTTTTGGGCTTTATCTATGAATATCTGATT